>PLFE01000104.1 GCA_003136675.1 Bryobacterales bacterium | reverse complement strand
ACCCGCGCCGCCGGATTCTTGTACAAAAAATCCTGATCCACCGCTTCTTCGAACATGTCACGCAGGTATGCGCGCATCTGAAGCACGGTGTCCTTCGAGCAGTTTTTGCCCAGCTTGTTTACGTGCATTTGCAGTGTGAATCGGTCGAAATTCTTCAATGGGATTTCGCCAAGGTCATCCAGAAGATTCGATTGAATGAGTCCCTTTTTCGTCTTTGCCGTCTCCTCCCTCCAATCCCCCTCCTTTAAGGGGAAGTAGCGGTTCCTGCAGAACCAGTTGAGAGTCACGGAACCATCGTTCATCACTTGTCCATTGGTACGCAACCAGCCACGCTGCTTGGCAACTTCTCGCGCCAGAGCCTCACGAGCTTCTGTTTTGGTCATGTTCGATTTCGGACCGAGCACGATTGGTATCCGCGATTCGGTCAGGTTCCCCGTTTCAGGGTCCTTCGTTCGGGTGCGGGGAGGGTAGCCATACCACTTCTTACCCTTGAGCCTCACAGACCCTGTGCCGTACGTTGCTTTACCCATTCATTCCTCAGTTTCCGTGGCGGGAACAATTGGGCCTGTCCCGCGTTTTTACCGACGCTTCCGGTGCTTGGTGGACAGGCGTTCGGTCTCGTCGCGAAATTCGGCGATCTTGTTGCGCTTGAAGCGCAAAGCCCCATCTGAAAGCCAGATTGCCGGCAAAAATGGTGCTCGGCGACTGGCGTGGTCCCAGACCCAATCCTCGCTAACCTTGAGCCAGATCGAAACATCTTCCGCATCGAGCAGGATTTCCTCCGGCGCGCCCGCAAGCGCACGGTGGCGGCAGAAGATGGGATATTGCTTCCCTTCCTCCGTGCGGCCATAGTAGAAATAATCGCCCTCTTTGGCCGGTACTGATAAATCAGTCTGCCGGATACGCCCCAGAATCTCGTCGTAGAGACGATCTTCGAGCGGCTTCAGCGGAGCCATGACGGCGTCGGTGTATGCGTTCTCGGCTTCCAGATATTTCAGGGTGTCCGGATCTCTGCGATCGCGCATCCAGTAATAATCATCGATACGGACGTCGCCGTGAATCGAGAGTTCTTTCGGCTTCTTCGGAGCAACCGGAGCCGGTAGATTAGAGGTCATCAGTGATACAGAACGGCGTTGAAGAATAGCTTGAAGGTCAGGTAGCTCTGTCCGCGGTATTGCGGCCGCATCCCAAACAGAATTATGTGGCCCTTCCCTAACATGATATCGAGCAGCGCGGATTTGCGCGCGATCACGTTCTCGCCGAGTAGCCAGCCCGAAGCGAGGATTTCGTTTTCGGGATATCGTGCGACGGAATTTGCGGTCGCTTCCCATGCGGGGCTTTGCTCCGACCAAATCGTTAGGTATTTGGGAAGACCACGGGTAAGAGGGTGTCTCAGATCGAGCTCGACGTTGAGCAGCGAACCAGGCGAATAAAACTCAGTATTGGGAATGTTGTCGGTCACGCTTGCGGAACCCACTCCCAAATGCCGGAGCGCATAGTCGGTGGAGCGGTTCAGAAAGATCGCGGTCCCGCCCGATTCAACGAATCGCCGGATTTCTCGCACCCCAGCTTCGCTGATCCCGCCCGTGTACGCGCCCGGCATGGTCCCTTTCTTATAGCCCGTGTCGAGATCGGCGGCGGGTTGGTCCGGAAAAACCATCACATCGAACCTGGCGTGAAGATCGGGTTTGTCGAAATCTTGATTTGTCACACGTTGATAGACGAAGCCGAATTCCTCGAATAGCCAGCGCGTCCAGCCTTCATCGATGCTGGGCTTCCAACTTCGATAGAGTGCGATGCGTGGGCGCGTGATCTCAACATCATTCTGGCCGGCACGCTCCGCGAAATCGCCGGATTCCGGATTTCTCCAGACGCGGCCGCCAGCTGACCAGATCTTGTTGATGGCTACCCAGGAGTCGGTATTAAAGGCGGACAAGGCGGCGAGCACCGGGCGATCTAGTAGAAAGGCAACCGGCGACCGCTGAACGCTCACTCCAAAGAGCAGCGGAAGCGTGTGAGCCGTCACATCGTAAGGCCGTCGCGGTGGTCCGCCCGGATACTCTCTGATGTCCGGATACTGCTGCCGTTCGAGGAGCGCCTTTGCGTAGTTCGAATAGGGCTGGTTCATTGCAATCGCGTAAGCGTCCGGGGATGATGTCACCTCCACTTGGCCCATATTCAAAGTTTCGAGCATGCGCCGGGTTGCGCCGGGGTCGCGCTGATTCATCGGAATGTAAAATCCCGGCTCCGTTCGATTCACCGCATTCCGACCCACCTGATAAAACGCGCGCAACATCTCCTCCCGATGAATCGCCGCCTGATACAGACACGATTCAAAAGCCGCCTCCTGATAATCGATAATGTTGCGCAGAGTCCAATGGCCGCCCGGCCACGGTTCGAGGAAATTCCAACTGCTCTGCTGCGCATCGTAACCCAGGGTCTGACGGTCCAGCTTCTCAAACGGCACATCGATCGGCGTCGCCAGCTTCGCACTGGCCGATTCCGAGAGGATTCGCAAGCCGGCGTGAAACGCCTGGTAAGCTCGCGACGGCGACCAGAAATCGTAAGTAGAGTGAATGGAAATCCCCTTGAATCCGGCGGAGGTCAGGTCGGAAGCCATGGAAGTCCCGATCATATTCATCCCCTGCGCCACGATCGGATCCACGTTCGGTTCAATCGGATCGAGCCACGGCGGAAGAAACAGGCGCGAAGCGGTTGCCTCTTGCTGGTGCACGTCGTAGACAATTTGCGGGTGCCACTTATTTTGGAGTTCCCCGACCACCGCGCGAGTTTCAGGCTGCGTCATGATGTACCAATCGCGGTTATTGTCATGCCCGATGTACTTCTGGTAAAGCTCCGGAGGCGACGTTCCCTCAAACGGCGTCCCCAGCGTACGCCGATACCACTGGGTAACGATATCCACGCCATCTGGATTGATGGAAGGCGCGAGCAGCACGATGTCATTCGCCAGAATCGATTGGAATCGCGGCTTCTGTTCAGTAATCAGCCGGTACGCAAATTCGACCGCCGTATGCGTCGAAGCGACCTCCGTCGCGTGAATGGAGCAGGTGATCAGCACCACATTCTTGCCCTGCGCGAAAAGAGGCTCGGCCTGCTCGGGAGTGGTGATTCGCGGATCGGCAAGGCGGCGCTGGATCTCCCGGTACCGGTCCAGATCCCGCAGCGTTTCGGGCGCGGAAATCATGGCGACGATCATGGGGCGGCCCTCCGCGGAACGTCCGAATTCAGACACGCGGATCTTGTCGCTGTTCCGGCCGAGCGCCTCGAAGTAACTCACGACTTTGGCCCAATCCAGCAGTTCCCGATCCGCGCCGATCTTGTGGCCGAACCAGCTTTCGGGCGTCGGCGGGGCGCCCAGGGCAGCGAGCGTGGTGGCGAGTAACAGAAGGGCTGCGCGCATTTTGCTACACGCGAGTGTAACACTCAATATGGTCAGATGACCACTTCCAATGCTATGCTGGAAACGAAATGGCGACACGAATCGTGAGCGCGACGGAATTCAAAGCGAAGTGCCTTTCCCTCCTTGACGAGATGGAGCAGGGCGGCGAACCCATCACGATCACCCGCCGCGGCCGTCCGGTCGCAGTTCTCGGACCGCCGAAGAAGACCGCTTGGAAATCGCCCGCCAACAGTTGGGCCGGACGAGGGCGAATCGTGGGAGACATTGTAAACACCGACACGGCCGATCTATGGGATGTGGTGAATGGCCGCGAGCCCGAGGATCGGTAACTTACTTTGCGGCCTCGCCTTCTGCTCGACACCCACGTTATTGTGCGCTGGTTGTTTGAGCAGAAAAAGCTTTCCCGGGAACAGACTCGGGCCCTCGAAGGAGCGGTTCGGCAAGGTGAGCCCTTAGCCCTTAGCGCGGTCACCCTCACAGAAATCGCGCTGCTGGTCGGCGAGGGCCATCTCGAACTCAGCGCGCGGCTCAAAGAATTCTTTTCCGATCTAGCAGCCAATCCAATTTTCCGGCTTTTACCATTGACCTATGAGATTGCTACGGACTTTGCTCTGCTCGCGGTGCTGAAAGACCCAGCCGATCGCGTAATCGCCGCGACGGCCCGCGTGCACCGGCTGGATCTGGTAACATCCGACACGCGTATCATCAAATCCAACCTTGTCCCTGTGATCGAGTAGCAACTTCACCCGGGTCCGCACATCCCATATCCATGCGCTACAAATTATTAGGAAACAGCGGGCTGCGCGTTTCGCAGCTCTGCCTCGGCACGATGACTTTCGGAGAAGACTGGGGATGGGGCGCCAGCCGCGACGAGAGCAAGGCCATGTTCGACGCCTTCGCCGCCGCCGGCGGAAATTTCATCGACACCGCTAACGTCTATACCAACGGTACAAGTGAGAAGCTGGTGGGCGAATTCATACACTCCGAGCGCGACCGGTTCGTCCTCGCCACCAAATACTCGCTCAACATGGATGCCAAGGGGAATCCCAACGCAGCCGGCAATAGCCGCCGCAATATGATGCTGTCCGTGGAACAAAGCCTGAGACGCCTGAACACGGATTATGTGGACCTCTACTGGATGCATATTTGGGATCAAAGCACCCCGGCCGAAGAAGTGATGCGCGGCTTTGACGACCTGGTCCGCCAGGGCAAGATTCTCTACGCGGGCGTCTCGGATACACCCGCCTGGTGGGTCGCGCATGCGAACACTCTGGCGCATTTGCGGGGCTGGACTCCCTTCGTCGCGCTGCAGATTGAGTACAGCCTGATCGAACGAACAGTGGAGCGGGAGTTGATTCCCATGGCGCAGGCTTACGGAATGGCGGTGACTCCCTGGGCTCCGCTGGGCGGCGGAATTCTCACGGGAAAATACAGCAGCGGAGACGAGAAGACCACGCGCGGCGGCAAAATCAGTGAAGAGCGCCGCGCCATCGCCGACGCCGTGGTGGCCGTGGCTAAAGAGATTGGCGCCAAACCCTCGCAAGTGGCCCTCGCCTGGCTCTTTGCCCAACCGGGAACCGTAATTCCGATCGTCGGCGCGACGAAGTCCGCGCAATTGATCGATAATCTCGCCAGCGTGGACGTGAAGCTCACTACAGACCAGGTGCTCCGGCTGGATGAAGCCAGCAAGATCGACCTCGGTTTCCCTGGGCGTTTCTACGCGGGCGACGCGGTCAACCGCCTGGCCCATGGCGGCATGCGCAGCCAGATCGATTGGACCGGAGCCCGACTTTAGTCCTTGACTTACGGATTACGCGTAATTAAAATACGGGTATGGCAGACAAGAAGATCTTTGGAATCTCCCGCGCGGGTGGGAAATTTCACATCGGCGACCTCACCAATGTACCCGAGGTTCAGAACATGGTGGGCAAATTCCGGGCCCACCAGGAAGAGCGCGCCAACGTCGTCATGGTCCGTCTCAGCAACAATGCATTGGCGCGCGTCGACCAGTTGGTGGATGCCACACTGGCGAGCAGCCGGTCCGAAGCTGCAGCGATCCTGGTCGGCGCCGGAATCGATAGCCAAAAGGAGCTGTTCGACCGGCTCAGTGGCTACACGGACGAAATCAAGAGACTGAAAGACCAACTGAAGCAGGTTGCTTCCGACGCCGTCAAGCCTAAGGAGTAAATAGATTGAGGCTTTCCAGTACGGCGGGCGGCGTCTCTGCGAAATCCAGCGGTTCGTTGCCCCACTCCTGAGTCCGCCGCCTGTAACAGAAGGCAAAAGTAAGTGTAACCGCGGCTAGAAACGTGAGCAGCGGGCGCCATTGACCCAAGGCGGAATCGATCCAGGCTGCTCCTATAAAAGAGTAAATGGACAGTTCCACAAAGTGCAGCGTGAGCGAATGAACCAGTTGCCTTCGGGGAGCGCTTTCCGCGAAGGTGAAAGGAATCGATCGCCAATCGATCAGCAAGTATTGCGCAAGGGTTAGAATCAGCGCGGCCTGACAGGCGATGGCGACGATCGCCTGCGCGCCGAACATCACCCACTCCACCGGAACCGACAGGATCAACGGAACCGCCCCGCACAGCATCAGGAATGTAGTCAGCACGGCGTTGAGTTGTGCCGGCCTGGCGTTGCGGGATTCGTGAAATCGGAAGAGCCAGTTCGCGGGAAGATCGGCCGGCATGCGGAAGACACGGCGCAGCGCAACCATCGCGAAGAAGCTGAGCGTCAACGGCAGGGAAAGTACTGCCGACCGGATGGCCCCCGAGAGTTCCCGCGGCCGGTAGATACCGCTCAGAGCCAGGTAGACGGAGTTCTCGATCACGAGCGCGAATCCCACTCCGGCGATCAGGAAAAACATCAGCTTTTGACGCCGGCCCCGTAGAAGCGTGTTCACCACGAATGAGCTCACGGCCTGCGCCTGCGGAACCGCGCAAATGCAGCTTACCCATTCGGCTGGTGCAAAAACAGGTCGCCGAAGCTTCTTCGTAGATTCCATAGCCTGCCTGGTGTAGCGCAGATAGCTGACTAAGTAAGTTGTGGTTGCCAGGACTGCGGCGGCAGGCAGGGCAATTTTGGCGCGGAGGGCCAGGCCCGCGATCAGGCCATTGGATGTGCCGAGTAACTGCTCGTTCCATCCCCAGAACCAGGCGGTTGGAATCAGATTCAGCCAGTGCGATCTGCCTTCGACGAGTTGGCGCGTCGGGAAGTATGGAAGCACCGGCGCCGCGCACAGGATCAATAGAAGCATGACGATCTGAATCGAGAAAGACGTGGCGCGAAACCAGCGGACGGGAAGCAACGCGAGAAGCAGTCCCTGAAGCGCGATCGCCGCCAGCAGCATGAAAATCGCGCAGCTCGTTGACCCAGTCAGCAGCGCGGCCACCCGCAGAAGGTAAGGACGCGTTTCCCACCGTCCGTAAGTAATCATCGGGAATACCTGGCTCGACAGGAATGTGATCGCGGCGATGCAGAGCGCAAAGAAAACCAATAACGCGAGGATCTTTCCCCCAAAGATTTGTCGGCGCGTCAGCGGCAGTGGAGAGAGTATGAAATGATCGCGCTGCGACGGAAACAGCGACGGCCACTGGAACACCGCAATCAAAGCGATGAGCACACTCATTACCAACATCATCCAAAGAGTGTCCATGGAATAGGCCAGATGGTAGAGATCGCCGTCAGGCAGCGCGTTCAGTTGTACATAGCGGCCGAAGACCTGTACCGGAATGTACCAGCTCGCGGCGATCAGCAGGCCGAGAATCTGCACGAACAGCGGCGTGAAGGATTCCTCCCCGGCGAAGGACTCGGACCGAAACAGGCCCAGGAAGAAATGGCGGGCCAGTTCCAGGGTCGGGGCGTGTGTTCGCTCCAGCCAGCCTTTCATCGGGAGGCCATCACCTGAACAATCTCTCTCGCGCGCGCCTCCTGATCCTGTTGGTTCGTCAGTTGCGCAAACACTTCCACCAGCGATGGCAGAGACAGTAAGTCGCGCAGCCCTGCGATCGAATCCTGCGCCACCACCTCGCCGCGATAAAGAATCACCACCTGCGAACAGAGCTTTTCCACCACCTCAAGAACGTGCGAACTGAATAGAATCATCCGTCCGCTCGCGGCGAGTTCAATCAGCAGGCGCCGGAACAACAGTGCCGCGTTCACGTCGAGCCCGGAAAAAGGTTCATCCAGAATGATCACCTCCGGATCGGCAAGCAGCGCGGCCGCAATCAAGACTCTCTGGCGCATGCCTTTGGAGTAACTGGCGATCGGGCTGAATCGGCTTTCGTGTAAGTCCAGAAGATGGAGAAACGCATCGGCTTTCTTCGCCAGCAGCCGCGCCTCAAGGCCGCGCAACCGCCCGAC
The DNA here is from genome assembly GCA_003136675.1 of Bryobacterales bacterium. Classification (GTDB taxonomy): domain Bacteria; phylum Acidobacteriota; class Terriglobia; order Bryobacterales; family Bryobacteraceae; genus Bog-113. The sequence goes on along the minus strand of PLFE01000104.1, from coordinate 14,184 downwards.
CAGGGTGAGGTATTCGAGGCCGCTGAGATGCGCGTAAAGGTGCGGTTCTTCCGGAATATATCCCACATGGCGCTTGAAACCGGCGAAGTCTTTGGCGACGTCCTCGCCCCGGTAGAACATGTGGCCGGACGTTGGATTGATCAACCCGGTGAGCATTTTGATGGTTGTGCTCTTGCCGGAGCCGTTGGGCCCGACGTAGCCCAAAATCTCACCGGGCGCCAGTCTGAGGCTGACGTTGCGTACGCCGGGCAGACCTCGATACAGCTTCGTCAATTGACGTAGTTCAAGCATGCCGGAGCCGCTGAATCCATCGAAGCCAAACAACGCAGAAGATGGTGGTGAACATCACGGCCATGATGGCCATCGCGGCGATCAAAAGGATCAAAGCCTCGCTGGAATCAGATACCGAAGTTCTCGCCATCACCACAGTGCGGGTCCAACCGAGAAACGCAATCACACAAGTCGCCGCCAGCAGAGCTACCGGATAAATCCAGAGAGTCTGGCGAATCAGCCATTGCCGCGCCAGCGACCGCACCGCATCAAATAGCAGGCGAACCCCTCCTTCGGAGGCGAGCGCGTCTTCAAAAGTCAACAGCATTTCACCTTCGAAGCGCGCGCGAAACGCTCGCGGATGGAGAGCCAGCAGGAACCGGTAGCGTGCGCGGATCATGCCGAATTCCTCCTCGCGCGGCTGCCGCGCAGATGCATCTTCGCACTGAGCAGCGCCTTCTCCAGCCGGTCGATCTCGGCATTCAGGACGCGCTTGCCCAGGTCAGTGAGCCGGTAGTAGCGACGGCGCGGGTCTTCATCGGGAGACTTGGCTTCGGCTTCTTCGATCAGGCTCTGCGTAATCAACCGCTGCAGGTTGTCATAGAGCGTGCCAGGTCCCAGCCGGCAGCCACCGCCCGATTCGCGCGCAACCTCCTGCATGATTCCGTAGCCGTGCCGGTCTTCCCGAACCAAGGCGAGGCAGATGTGGAGAACGGCCGGGGAGAGCGGCAGGAAAGGAGTGAGATCTTCGTGCTTCATACTCGGATACCGTTATATCGGATTCCGAGTGAGACGTCAAGTGGTAGGATCTCAGAAATGGGCGCCCTTTGAGATTCGCGCTGTTTCTCTATTCGCTCCTTGTGGGCGCAGTTTGCTTTGCCCTTCCGCTTGAGAAACCAGCAAATGTTGAGACCGTGAGCTATTGCGACCTCGTCTCTCGCTCGGACACGTTCGCAGGGAAAATGGTGCGAGTTCGGGCTCTTTACCAGACTGACTTCGAAGAGTCGGCGCTAACATCGCCGTCGCGCAATTTTCGCTTCCTGCGGACATGGGTGAACTTCGAAAAGTTCTGGCAGTCTCGGACGAATTGGCGGTGGCGGCGGGCCATTAACTCGGCAAAGTGGCGGGTTCAGCTGGANNATCCGGAGGAACTGGAGGTCTATAAGGTCGAGTCGGTAAGACCTCTCGGCAGTTTTCGTCCGCTGCCCTGAGTGAATTGCGATTGAGTATTTTGGGTGTGGAGTGATGCAGAGAACGACATACTCATCGCCGTCAATCCCGAAGTAGAACCGCCAGTCTCGTGTCACCCTGGCCTGCCAAACGTCGCGGGACCCACCGTATTTCTTCGCGCGTAGCGAAGGATGACCTATATCGCGCAGCGGGAAGCGCAGTTGCTTGGCGAAAGCAGGTGAGCACAGTCTTTGTTGGCTCGGTTTGTGAACCGAAGCTTCATTACTTGCGCTTCTTTATGCGTCTATTTGCACGGACGTCCAGGGCTTCGATTGCTGCTTCAGCGCTGTCGTAGGGACCATGGGTTCTTCCAGCTCTTGCATCCGCCAGCCCCTCTGCCAGATGCCTGTCAACGAGGCTCTTCGGGGTGAAGGTGATCTTCCCGCCGTCCACGCCAGCTACTTCCCTCCCCAGTCTAACAGTTGGACTGTACAACTGGACCGGCGCCTCACCGTTGTTTCTTGATCTCTATACTCAATCGCTTAATCTTCTGATTCAGCGTCGACAAGGGCACGCGCAAATTCTCCGCCGCTTCCGTCTGGCTCCAGCCGCATTGCTCCAGCCGTTCGATAATCACCCGGCGTTCATAATCCGCCACAATCTCAAACAGCGACGCATCCGCCGGCAGCGGACCGTTATCGCGCCGGAGTCGAATCCCGCTGGCTTGCAGAAGATAATCGGGAAACACGTCCACAGGCACAATCATGTCCGACGCCAAAACCACCGCGCGCTCCACAATATTTTCGAGTTCGCGTACGTTGCCCGCCCAGTTATGCTCCATCAGCACCTGCATTGCTTCCGGCGCGAAGCGGAGCTGGGCCTTATTGCGGCTATCCAGGAATCGTCCATTATCCTGGCAGAACTTGTCGAAGAAGAACTCAATCAACGCCGGAATGTCTTCCTTCCGCTCGCGCAGCGCGGGCAGCGGAATGTTGATCACATTCAGCCGGTAGTAAAGGTCTTCGCGGAACTTGCCTTCCTTCACTAACTCCCGCAAGTCCGAATTCGTCGCAGCCAGAATCCGGACATCCACCTTAACGGTGTCGGTGGAACCGAGCGGCGTAAACTCGCGCTCCTGAATCACCCGCAAAAGCTTGGCCTGTATCTCCTGCCCGATCGTCCCAATCTCATCCAGAAAGATCGTCCCTTTGTTGGCCACTTCAAAGGAACCTTTCTTGGTTTGGCTCGCGCTGGTGAAAGCGCCCTTCAGGTGCCCGAACATGGTGGATTCGAGTAGCTCGGTAGGAATCGACGCGCAGTTCACGGTAATGAACGGCGCATCCGCGCGCGGCGAACTGTAGTGGATCGCCTTGGCTACCAGTTCCTTGCCGGTTCCGGTTTCGCCCGTAATCAGAATGGTCGAGCGGCTGGGCGCCACCTGCTCCACCAGGTCCAGCATCCGCAGCATGCGATCGCTCTTGCCGATAATGCTGGGGAAGTTGTAGCGCTGCTTCAGCACGCGCTTCAGCAGGCGGTTCTCGCTCGCCAGCCGCTGGCTGTCGATCACGCGCTGGATTTCGATCAGCAGCTTGTCGTTGTTCCAGGGCTTGGAAACGAAGTCGTTGGCGCCCAGTTTCAGAGCGCGCACAGCCGATTCCACCGACGCATAGGCAGTAACCAGAAATACCGGCGTATCCCGGTCCCGTTGCCGGAAGTCGCTCAATACGTCCAGGCCGGAGCGGTCCGGCATCATCATGTCGAGCAGAACCAGGTCATAGGCCCGGGAATTGAGCGCGCGCTCGCCTTCCGCCGCGTTCCCCGCCAGTTCCACTGTATAGCCTTCCATCTCGAGCAGCGTCTCCAGACTCTCGCGAATCTCGCTCTCGTCGTCGATGACCAGGATGCGGCCCCGCGCCGCGGCGGTCGTACGTGCGTCTTCTAGGATAGGGATGGTAGCCATTGTATTAGAAACATCATTCGAACTCCGGATCAGGCCATCACGGCTTTACGAGCCAGTGGGAGTTCCAGATGGAATCGCACTCCCCGGCCGCTGCGGGCGAAAGCCTCGATTGTGCCGCCATGCTCCTGAATGATTCCGTAGGTAATCGAGAGCCCGAGTCCCGTGCCTTTTCGTGCGGACTTGGTGGTGAAAAACGGATCGTAGATGCGGTCCAGATCTTCCGGCGCAATGCCGTGTCCCGTATCGGAAACATCCACTTTCACTCCGGCTTCGTCACTGCTGGTGGTCACTTCCAGCACGGCTTCGCCCCTCTCGCAGCCTTCCATCGCGTCGCGCGCATTCAGGAACAGGTTGAGGAAAACCTGCTGCAGTTTCCCTGCATTCCCCGTAATGGGCAGCAGCGACGTATCTGCGTTCAGCCGTACCGCGACCCCGGCCTTCTGCATCTGGTGTTCAATCAACGAGAGCGTTTCCTGAATCACCTTGTTGATCTGCACCGGTCCGGTTTCCGAACTCGACGTCCGCGAGAAGTTCAGCAGCGAATTCACGATTTCACTGGCCCGGAAAGTCTGCCTCGCGATCTTTTCCAGCATGCGCGATTTCTGCTCGTCATCCTGCAGTTGCTTGGTCAGCATCTGCGCATACGTCGAAATCACCGCTAACGGCGTATTGACTTCGTGCGCTACTCCGGCCGCCAGCAAACCGATGCTGCTTAGCTTATCGGCCTGCACCAACCGGCGCTCCAGTTCCGAGCGATCCGTAATGTCGTCAAAAATCACCAACCGGCCAATGCGCTCCATTTCGCGCGAAACCAAAGGCGCGATGGCGATGTTGAAAGTCGCTTCGCGAACCGGACCCGAATTCCCATTGCCATTCAAATGCGCGTCCACGTGCCGCATGGCGAACTTGTCGATGTGATGAATACCGCTTTCACTGCGCACCGCGTCCAGGCGTTCCATCAAAGCGCGCGGGAACAGTTCCGAGAGTGGACGCCCCTGCGCGATCTCGCGGGAAATTCCAGTCACTTCTTCCATGCGCGTATTCCAGCTCTCCACGCGATCTTCCAGGTCAGCCGCCAGAATGCCCACGCTGATCGATTCCACGATGTTTTCGCTGAACTCTTTCAGTCGCTCATACTCGTCCACTTTTCTTTGCAGCGCCTGGTAGAGGTTGGCGTTCTCAATGGCGATCCCGACATAGCCGCACAGCGTATCGAGAAGCTCCACATCGTCGCTCGAAAGAAAATCGCCGTTTTCCGAACGGCTCACGCCCAGGTACGCGACTTCTCTTCCGCGCGCCGTGCAAGGCAAGTAATAAGTCAGGTCCAGCGCGCTCAGCGTGGCGCGCACAGAAGCGGGCCAGCCCTCGGCTTCCGCATCGAAGCGCAAGCGGTGCCGCTCGAAAAAGAAATGCGGCGTCTCCCGGTGCCAGTTGAGGAACGAAAGATCCAGAGGCTGCGAGGGCAGCGGCTTGCCGCTCGATCCCATGGATTTACGAAGTTGAAAATCACGCGGGCTCGCTTCGCCCGCGACAGCCGCTTCAGATCCAGCCGGAGCCAGAAAGAAACTGATGTGCCGTATCGACAGCGTTTGCATCACCCGGTCGCCCACCGCGGTCAGCATCTCATCAAGCCCGGTTTCCGCGTTCAATTCGCGCGCGAATTCAATCAGCGTGCGGCGGTAATCGTATTTCTCCTGATAGAAGTACTTATCCAGACGCTCCTGAATCCAGTTGCGAATCGGCTGGAACAGGAAGGCCGTAATCAGCATCACGGTCAAGATTCCGGTGCTGCCCAGGTCTTTGAAGTTCTTCTGGGCAAAGCTGGCCAGAGAGAAAACGATCCCATAGAACGCCGCCAGAACGCAGACGGTGGCCGCCGTGTAGGCAAAACCGCGCCGGAAAATGATATCCACGTCCATCAAGCGGTACCGCGCGATGGCGTAAGCGATGGTGAGCGGAATCAACGTCAGCGTGACCACCGATAGACGCATCCACGCGCTCGGTTCCTGGCCCGCGATGTAGGGTGCGAGGTAGAACACGGCGTAGGGCAGAAAACCGATCGCGAGCCCGTTACGAAGCCATTTCAACTGCTGGCGCGAGGTGGGTTCCTGGCTCGAATAGTGGCTCACGGTGAGCACGGCGGCGCATGCGATAAAGTACGCCCCGATTAAAGCGGCGCTGGCGCGGTCGAGCGTGTAGAGAACCACGACCAAAGGCTCGTCGGAGCCGAACAACCCCGTCGCGAAAGCAATGTAAAGGCCCAACAGAAGCAGACCGGGAAGATAGATCAACCACGCGTGCAGACGCGGACGGAACCAGGGACGCCGCTCTGGAAACGTCAGGCAGAAATGCAGCAGAAGCGCCGGCGCCAGAAAACCCGCCGCCACGTTTCCCCAAAAAATGATCCAGTCGAAGGTGTTCAGCTTCCCCGTGTAGTGGAAACAGGAAAAGATGAACGATGCCAGGCAAAAAATATAGAAGTGCTGAGACTTGTATGCGCTGCCGCGCCGCAGATAAACGAACAGCCCGATCGCCAGATAAACGATGCCCGTGAAATATTGGGAGTAGAGCGCCCGGTCCCGCGCCGCTTCGAGAACAATCACATCCACCTGAAACTCGACCCCATGGCGCGAGATCAGGTACGTTACCGTGCTCCACACGCCCCGCCCGTAGAGTACCTGCGCCGCGTCCGTCGCGCTCTTGATCTCGGCCGTGTTGATGTGGAGCAGCACATCGCCGGGACGCACTCCCTTGTGCGCGGCGTCGCTATCCGGCGAGACGCGGCGCGCCACCACCGCGGTTTGGCCGGATTCCGTCCGGTCCACCCAAATGACGCCGTCGGTAGGAAGGTGGAAAAGCTGGAGCTGATGAAAATTCAATGCGGCAGCAACCAGCGCCGCCGCAGTGAGGACGGTAAGCAGTGCGGTCGATAGCTGAAACTTCAGCTCCTGGAGCATGTTAAAGCCCGCAAAACGCTGCGGGAAATGGATTGATTTGCACGTTTACTGCCACCGATTCCAACCCGCGTAGAACCGGAAAGGCAAGGGAAATCAATAGGTTCTACGCGTTCCAGAGAGCCTGCATCCGGATTTCGGGAGAGCGCTTCGGGAATACATATTTCAAGTCTTCTTTCAAGTCTTGTCGCGCTCTTTCATCCAACTGACGAACTCGGGCGGAACCTGCATGGTCGAAAGGCGGCTCTGTCGAACCAGCGCCCAGTCATCGAACAGGTGCGATTCTTTGATCTCCTTCAGCGTGACGGGCGTCTTCAAACGGGAGACAAACTCCAGGTCGATGGTCGCGCTCTTCTCATCTTTGGGATCGGTGCGTGGTTCGGAAACCACCTTGGCCAAACCCACCACTGCCGAAACTCCGCCCGAGTGATAAATGAAGACGCGGTCGTCCGGCCGCATCTCCCGGATGGCGCGCAGCGCTTGCGGGTTTCGGACGCCGTCCCACGTTGTTTTCTTGTCTGCCTGAAGCTGATCGATGGAATAAGAAGCAGGTTCGGATTTCGCGAGGAAATAACGCATGTGAGTTCCTTCTTGAATGGTACTGTAAATGCAGACGTAACACTTTACTGAATGTCACAGAAACGAAAGAGTTTTCTGCCACCCACGCTAGTCTGTTTCGTGGTGTGCTCTCTCGGGTGTTTATCTGCCCCGATTCTCAGTGCTCAAACCGAGCAGGCGCCTGTCAAAGCGCCCGACAGCGCAAAGGACGATTCCAAGCCCGCGGCCGGCACGCAGGAATTCGTCATCGGCCCGTTGGATGTCCTTTTCGTTCATGTGCTGCATGAACCGGATATGACCGGAAGAGTCGAAGTGGGGCCGGACGGTATGATTTCGATCGTTCTCGCCGGTGAATTCCGCGCCCAGGGCCTCACTGCATCTCAATTGTCCGACGCCATTCGCGAGCGCCTGAAGACCACGATCCGCACTCCGGAAGTCAGCGTGCAAGTAGTTCAGGTGAATAGCCGGAAGTTCACGCTGCAGGGTGAAGTACACAGGCCCGGCACGTACCCTTTTTCCGCGCCGCTCACGGTTCTAGAGGCGCTGGCCGAGGGGCAGGGGTTTTCGGACTGGGCGAATACGAAGAAGATCTATATCCTGCGCAAAGGGGTGAGAATGAAGTTCAACTATAAGGACGTTAGTCATGGAAAGCACTCCGAACAAAACGTGATCGTCCAGAACGGCGACCAGATTTTCGTCCCCTAACCCATGCTTACTCCCGAAGTCTATTCCTCGATTCAACGGCGTCAGATGGATCTGGCGGACTACGTCGATGTGGCGCGGCGCCATCGCGCCTGGGTGCTCGGTCCTCTTTTTGCCGGCCTCGTGATCGCGTCCGTGGTCGCGTTCGCGATTCCGAACACCTACGTCTCAACGGCCATGGTGCGAATCAGCGCCGCCCAGATGTCGCAGAGCGTCATGCCTACCGTGCTCTCGCAGGAGATCGCCGATCGCATCAACTCGATGGAGCAGGATATCCTCAGCCGGGCAAGCCTGGCGGAACTGGTGCAGCGTCCCTCGCTCGACCTGTATAAGACCGAGCGCAACCGCCAGCCTCTCGATGACGTGATCGAGCGCATGCGAACCAAGGACATCAAGATCCAGCTCGCCAATGTGTATGGCGAGAAGCAGACCAACAAGGCCGATGGCGCCATGTTCGCCATCTCCTTCGCCTACCCGGACCGCAATAAAGCCAAGGCGGTGGTGGAAGCTCTGGTGGCCCGCTTCATGGATTCCGATTCATCCGGTCAGAAGACCAGCATCGAAATGACCACCAGCTTTCTACAGGACCAGGTCTCCCAGGCACGGCAAGAACTGGACCGCCTGAATAACGAACTGACCGACTTCCGCAAGCAGAACGTGGGGCGTCTTCCCGAGGAACTGAATACCAACGGGCAGGCATTGGCGTCGCTCGAAAACCAGCGTGCTTCGATCAACGGCGCGCTCGACCGCGATGCCGAAGAGAAGATTTCCTACCTGAACCAGGTGGATCAGTTCACATCCATGGAGAAGACCTTTGGTCTGCTGGCGACGCAGTCGGCTGACGACCCAACCGGGCAAGGCCGCAGCGAGCGTGTTCGCGATTTATCGCATTCCATTTCCGAAGTGGAAATGAAACTATCGACGCTCCACCAGCAGTACACCGAGCAGCACCCCGACGTGATTGCGGCCGAAGCCACGCTGGCGGATCTGAAGCGGCAAATGAAGCAGGCCGAGGCGGACGACGAGAAAGAGACCGCTGCCAAGCCCGCCAAACACCAGAACCCCGTAGTGGCCAGCCAGCTCAACGACTATCGATTGAAAGCCGAGAGCGCGAGGAGCGCATTGAAGGCCCTCGAAGTGGATCGCGCGGCGAAGTTGAAGCAACTCGATCAGGTGAACGGGGAAATCGCCCAGTTCCAGGGGCGTCTCGAGCAAGGTCCGGCGAACGAACAGAAGTACGTCCAGCTTTTGAGCGACCAAAAACAGGCCAACCAGCATTACCAGGACCTGGTGTCGCGAGAGAGCCTGGCCGAGCAGAATAAAGAAGCGCAGAATCGCAAGGCGGGCGAGACCCTGGAAGTGGTTGACCCTCCCTCTCTTCCCACTGCGCCGAGCGCTCCGAACCGCTGGTTGATTGTGGGAATCGGTTTCGGCGTTGGCGCGGCCACCGGCGTGGCGCTGGCCGGTTTCCGGGAGATCAAGGACACTTCGCTCAAGAACCTGAAGGATGTGCGGGCTTACACCCAACTCCCTATTCTGTGCAGTATCCCCTTCCTCGAAAACGACATGCTCGTGCAGCGGCGCAAGCGCGTGGTGATCGTATCCTGGGCCGCCGCTGTGCTGGTGGGCATCGCCGCGGTGGGCGCCTCCGTGTTGTACCACCTGGTAGTTCTGAAGTCTTAAAGGTCGAAACGGGTTGATTTCATGAGTCGAGTTCACGATGCGCTAAGAAGAGCGGAACAGTTGGGCATGATCCCGGTGGCGGCGCCGATGGAAGATTTGACGCCCGAGCCCAGGCTTCACGTCACTCCGCGCGCGCCGAACGGACCGCATGCGCCTTCCGATTTCGCGCCCATCGCATTCCCAGCGGAGATGCGCGCAACGCCACTCGCGTCCGACGAGCCTTCGACGCCCATTGCGCGCGCCCAGGTGGCTCTCGACGACCTGCCGGAAGTGCTCTCGCGCGTGGAAGAGATTCCCTACTCGCCCGCGATTGAAGCGCACCTCATCAGTCTCGAATCGCCGGCCGAGATGCCCGGCGAGGAGTTCCGCAGTCTGCGCACACGGTTGAACCATCTGCAATCCACACAGAAGCTGCGCACCGTGGTTGTGACCAGCGCCTCGCCCGCCGAGGGCAAGACGTTCACGGCGCTCAACCTGGCGCTGGCGCAGGCGCAGCTTTCCGAGCATCCCATCCTGATGGCCGATCTCGATCTGCGGCGGCCCTCCATACACCGCCTGCTCCAAATCGAACGCGGGTTGGGTTTTTCCGACTACATCCAGGGCGCCGCGCCGCTGGAACAATGCCTGCGCCGCATCGAAGGCACTCCGCTCTTCATCATGACGGCGGGCTCCTCCGTCAAGAATCCACTCGAGCTACTGGGAACCGGTGAAGCCAAAGCCACCATTGAGGAGCGTTTTCCGAAGCTCTTCAAATGGTCGGTGATCGATTCGCCGCCGCTTCTTTTCTCCGCCGACGCGAACCTTCTGGCCACCATCACCGATGGAACGCTGATCGTGGTGCGGGTAGGCTCCACTACCTACGACAATATTGTGCGCGCCATGCAAACGCTGTGCGAGAACAATGTGCTGGGTATTGTGGTGAACGGCGCCCAGGCATCCGAGCTGTACAGTAAGTACACCTACTATTATTCCAAGGCCGATTAGCTCGCCCTCTTCATCTAACTTGTGATGCGTTATGACGCCATTGTGCTCCTTTCGTTCGGGGGTCCCGAGAACGAAGCCGACGTGATTCCTTTCCTTGAGAACGTGCTCCGCGGCAGGAATGTGCCGCGCGAGCGCATGCTTGAGGTTGCCGGGCATTACTACCACTTCGGCGGCAAGAGTCCCATTAACGACCAAAACCGTCTGCTGTTGAGCCGGCTTCGCGAAGAACTGGAGCGCGATGGACCCAACCTCCCCGTCTATTGGGGCAACCGGAACTGGACGCCTTACCTCGCCGACACCGTGCTCCAGATGAAGAAAGACGGCGTGGCCCGGGCGCTGGCGTTTGTGACTTCGGCTTATAGTTCGTATTCCGGCTGCCGCCAATACCGGGAGGACATTGCCCGTGCGCAGGAAGCGGTGGGCGCCGGTGGGCCGGTCATCGATAAGATCCGCGCGTTCTACAATCATCCGGGCTTCATCGAATCCATGGTGGAGAACGTCAAGGCCGCGCTGGGGAATCTGCCCGGCGCGCTGGTATTGTTCACCGCGCATAGTATTCCCGTTTCGATGGCCAGAACCAGCCGGTACGAGGATCAGATTCGGGAAGCCTCGCTGTTAGTGGCGGATGCGTTGGGGATTGAAGGGTGGCGGATGGTGTGGCAGAGCCGCAGCGGACCGCCGTCGCAGCCGTGGCTCGAGCCGGATATCAGCCAGGTATTGCGCGAGACAGAAGCGCGTGAAGTGGTGATCGTCCCGATCGGCTTCCTTTCGGATCACATGGAAGTGCTCTACGACCTCGATGAGGAAGCCCGCCTGGTGTGTGAAGAGCGCGGCATCCGGATGGTTCGCGCCGCAACCGCGGGAGCGCATCCGCGGTTCGTTACCATGATCCGCGAGCTGATTGTCGAACGAATCGAAGAATGGACTCACCGGCCCGCCCTTGGCGTCCTCAGCGCCAGTCACGACATCTGTCCGATAGAGTGCTGCCCCGCACCTAAACGTTGATTTTCGGTAACATACACCTGCCTCCCAGCGTTCTATAAGTTAGCAGGAGAAATTGACAAAATGAACAAACGTATACTAGCTACTTTACTATTTGCTTCGGTTGCCGGATTCGCGCAGACTACATCCACCGGCACGCACACGCCAGCGGAGTTAGCCGCTCACCAAGTTACTCATTTGACTAAGTTACTTGCACTCAGCTCTACCCAACAGAGTCAGGCGACTGCCATCTTTACGACGGCGGAGACGGCGGTTTTGCCTTTGGTTCCGACCCTCAAGACTGCCAGGGCCACTTTGAAGACAGCCGTGGAAGCGAATGACTCCGCAACCATTGCAACACAGACGACGGAAATTGGCGCCTTAACGTCCCAGGAACTGCTGGCGCGAGCCACTGGCGAAGCCGCGTTTTACGCGATCCTCACCCCGACTCAGCAGACTCAATACGCCGAAGTGATGGGCCATGATCGAGGCGCAGCCCACGCTCACCGTCACTAAGTGATCCTGTAGCTGGTGTAGGGGCCGCGAAACCAGACAGAAATTAGGGTACACGTGGCTTCAGCCGCGTTCCGCCACTCCCCCATACCAACGCGGCTGAAGCCGCGGGTACCATGCCAATCCGGTTTGTGACTGGTGTAGTCTCCGCGAAATAACTGGACGCGGCTAACTAAAGCCGCGGGTACCGTGCCACCCACACTAGGCAGAAAATCGGTAACCCGTACCGCGAATGGTATGCAAATACTTTGGACGCTGCGGGTCTTCTTCCAGCTTCTGCCTGAGCCAGGCCATATGAACATCCAAAGTACGCGATGAAACCGAGCCCTTGTATTCCCAAACATTACGGAGCAACTCTTCCCGCGGTACCACTCTTCCCCGGTGCGTGATCAGATATTGCAATAACTGCAATTCCTTTCCCGTGATACTCATTCGCTGTCCGGATCGCAGTAACAGCGAGTGCTCGAAATCGATCTCAACATCATCAAACCGGAAGTTCAGCAGTGGGGGGCGGCCGGTCTTTTCCACACGGCGCAGCAGAGCTTCCACCCGCGCCAGAAGCTCGGCCGGATCGAATGGCTTGGCCATGTAATCATCCGCCCCGAGTTTCAATCCGGTGATCCGGTCGGCTACCTGTCCCCGCGCGGTCAGCATCAGGATGGCCACGTCGTTCTGTTTCTCGCGCAGTTCGCGGCACACTTCGAACCCGGATTTCCTGGGCAGCATGATGTCCAGCACAATCAAGTCGAACCCGGCTTCGCTCACCTTCCTCAGAGCCGCTTCGCCATCCCCGGCGATTTCGACCGTATAACCCTCGACCGTGAGAAGATCCGAGAGCGCCAGTGCGAGGCTGGGTTCGTCTTCAACCAGAAGTATTCGCAAACTCATTTTGATATTTCGCGGCCGCTGCCGGCAGCCGCAGCGCGATGGTGGTTCCCTTCCCAGTGGCGCTCTCGACGGCTACGCTGCCGCCGTGGGCCTCGACGATACTTCGAACAAGACTCAAGCCCAGCCCGGTTCCATGCACTTGATCCTCCACGGCGCTGCGGCACCGGAAGAACGGCTCGAAAATCTGGCCTTGCTCGTCGGCTGGAATACCTGGCCCGTGGTCCATCACGCGGATCTCGACCGCCTGCCCGTCGGCAAGGGCCACCGCCGACGCACTCACCCCGATCCAATTGGTGTTCCTTAACCCATACTTCAGCGCGTTATCCAGAAGGTTGTTGACGGCCGTGCGCATCGCCGCGGGGTCCGCGAGAATGAGCGGGAGCCCTGGGTCAATCTGCTTTTCCAGCAGCGCGCCGGAATCCCTCAGGCCGTTGCTGGAGCTGACGACCTGGTCGATTAAGCGGTCAACCGCCAAGGGCTCCCGCGTTTGAATCACGCGGCCGGATCGGGCGCTGGCGAACGCCAGCACCTGCTCAACTAAGGCTGATAACTTCTCACCTTCCTCCTGAATGATTTGCCCATAACGCTCCACCTGCGCGGGCTGCGTCGCGAGCTTACCCCGAAGATTGTAGGCCGCAGTCCGGATCACCGTAATCGGCGTTCGCAATTCATGGGAAACGCCCGTCACAAAATTGAATTGCAGTTCCGCCAGTTGCTGCGCGCGCCGGGAAGAGCTGGCCAATAGCGCGCCCGTGACGAGGATCAAGGCGAGGAGCCCCGCCGACATGCCCGCGTTGCGCCAGGCGGCCCGCGCCACCACCGCGTCGAGAGAGCCTTGCTCATACCGCACGATCAGCCGCCACTTTCCCGCATCCAGCAGACCAACCGATCCGTCAGGCGTCCCGCGCGTTAAGCCCTTCACCGGGTTTGTCTGGAAGATGACGTTGTTCCTTTCCGTCCCACTCAGCACCTCAGCCTGGTATGGCACCTTCGTTTTGGAATCGAGATAGCGCACCAGGAGCGCAGGAAAAGTCACGCGCCGCAGATAATCGAGATTCAGCTCGATCAACATGCGGTCCGGCGAACCCGGTATCGGAAGATCGATCAGGGCTGGATTTCTCCGCTCGGCATCTGGATCGAATTGCGGTCCGTCCCCGCCGGTCTGGACTACCGCGACGCTGCGGAAGTAATTGCCGCCACTGTCATTGAGCTTTTGAAACCGAAGAGCGGCGGCCTTCTCCGCTCCAATTCCAAGAATTTGATCGACGGAGGGCGTCACGGAAGCGATGGCCCCGTGGATTTCGCCGTCGAACTCATGCCGGATCAGTTCGAGTTCATCCTGAAGATCCTGATGGAAGCGCTGCCTGTCGGCTCGGCTCACTTCATCCAACCAGCGGTTTTGAAAGAACGCGAGGAATCCGCAAAGAAAGAACAGAAGGGCGACGATGGCCCACGGAATCCACGCTCGCTGGCGCACGCTCGGCATAATATCAGCTTACTTTCCGGAGGCCGCACCCTGGC
>PLFE01000040.1 GCA_003136675.1 Bryobacterales bacterium | reverse complement strand
CCGGCCGAGGGACTGGTGTAATCCCCGCCATTGAGGGTCGCCAGAAAGGAGGTGTAAAGCGTCCCATCCGGGTTGTTGTCCCCCACCGTGCTCCAGGTGTTTTCGTTGTTGACACAGGTGATCTCACCGCTGCAGGTGCTGGTCTGCAATTCCCACATCAGCCCGGTCTCGTGGTCGGTGAGCGTGCCATCGCCATTCGCCACATAGCGCGGCAGACCCGAGGGACTGCAGGTCCANNTGGGAAGTCCCACGCCAGCGGCTCCGGTGGCGCCCGCCGCGCCGGCAGGACCCTGCCCTCCCTGCGGCCCTTGCGGTCCTTGCGTACCCGTGGCGCCGGTCTGGCCTGTGGCGCCCGTTGCACCGGTGGCGCCTGTTGCGCCGGCGGGGCCCATCGCACCGGCCGGACCTTGCGGACCCGCAGCGCCCATTGCGCCAGCGGCGCCGGCAGGGCCTGTGGGTCCGGCCGGACCTTGTGCTCCCGTTGCACCGGTGGCGCCGGTTGCGCCTTTCGCTCCGGCGGGTCCGGCAGGGCCTTGCGCGCCGGTGGGACCCGCGGGACCGGGGAGGCCTTGCGCACCCTGGGGACCCGTGGCGCCAGAGGGACCCGTCGGGCCTTGCGGACCGGTTGGACCTGGGACGCCTTGCACGCCTTGCGGACCGGTGGCGCCCTGCGCATCGAGCAGCGCCCAGTCATTGGCATTCGTGCCGGGCGTGACGTTGGAGTTCAGGAACAGGCTAACGTAGCTGGCGCCGTTGTAGGTGACGATGGCGCCGGGGAGATAGAGATTGGTCTTGGTCCAGGCGCCTTGGAACACCAGGATCGGTACGCTGACGGCCGCGGCCGGGGCGCTGGATCCCAGTCCGGCGAATATGACGAGGCACGTCAACAGGGAAGCCCGATAAGTGCCGGCGCGCTTCGATTCAGTCATGGTCATCCCTTTCATCGAATTTGTTCGTTCTGGCGGAATTCAGTCCAACGCCGGCGACATGCAAAGTGGATGGCCGTGAGGATTGAAGTGACGATTCATCGAGTCGACTTGAAGCGCTTTGAATCTATTCCTGAAGAAGAGTTGGCGTCAATGATAAATCAAGAGAAGAGAAGTCGGTTTTAAAATTATTTAATTTGATCGAAGACGCGACGAGGCCACGTCATTAGACTTAATCCGTGGAACGCATCCGAAGGCAGACGGGGCTTCGCTCCTCGGTGCCGTTGGCACCTTCGAGTGAGTGGGCGCCCGTGTTGCCGATGGTGGATTTCAGGTCGCTGCCCTCGTTTGACGTGGCGGTCGTGCGGGGGTGCATCCGGAGAATTCAGCGAACCCAAGGCGATTGCCACGGTCGTCCGCCGGGTCGCGTCCATTGACGCATTGAATGCGGACAACTGGGGCGCCCAGGGTTGCTCTTGATACGAAGGCGGGCGGTAACGGACCATGCACGTTGAGTACACGGAGCCATATCTGGTAGCCGCGCCGCGCGAAACAGGACGTATCGCCCCCAGCCTCCAGGGGTGCGACGTATACGTCGCACGAGCGGCCAGGGATCGGCCGCTCTGGGCTTGGGAGAAGCAGGACAGCGAAGCCCAATGGATCCACGGCGGTGCGGGCAACAGATATGCGCTCCGTGGACATTCACTTGATGGATCGCTATTGCGCAGCTGCGATCTCAGCTTGCACTGCCCCCGGGAAGTCATCGGGGAACGTTGGGCTGGCGTTGGGGTAGTTGCCGCCGGCCATGTAGAGCTCAGTGAAGGAATTCCAGCGGTCGCGCCAGGCGGCGGCGTAGGTTTTGAGTTTGTTGGCCTCGGTGATGAATTCTTGGGTTTTGGCGTTGGGAAGGTAGGCGGTGATGAGGGTGGCGATGGCGGTGTTGTTCTCGGCAAGCGTGTCGAGGCGTTGTTTCATCTCGGAGGTCTTGGCGATGCCGTCGCGGCGGAGTTTCACGAGATAGGACTCGAGGATGCCGGCGTCGGATTCGGCGAACGGAGGGGACTGGAGTTCGGTGAGTAGTTTTTGGTCATCGGTCAGCAGCGCGGCGATGGGTTTGAGGTCGGAGGAGATCAGTTGGGACTGGGAGGCCTGGAGCGCGTCGTGCGCGTGGTACCAGGCGGCGGTTGCGATGAGCGCGGCCGTCAATCCGGCGATCAACATGATCCATGCGGTCCTGCTATTCAATAAATACTTCGCGCCTCGCGAGGCCCCTCCAAGCTTTTGACCCACTGATCATCGAATCGCGTGGCAATCACGCGCCGCTACGAACAGCGCGAGCGTAAACGACATTTGTCTTGTAGTTATCGAGGACGAACGTGGAGGGCCCTTTGTCGAAGCAAACGTACCACGCGATAGTCGGGTACACCGCAAACTCACTGGACGACCAGTAGCAAGAGGCTTTCGTGGACCCGAAAGCGGAGTCGATGCAAGCGATTTGAGAGAATGGATAGCACCCGGCCGCGGAGGTTTCGATGATTGCCTGCAGCTCTGCAATCGTCGGGATGCGCCAGTCGCA
>PLFE01000115.1 GCA_003136675.1 Bryobacterales bacterium | reverse complement strand
AACAACGGCGAGCAACTTATTGGTGAGGATTCCGGCGAAGGTGAACACTGATTCCGAAGGGAACGCGAACGGCATTCCGGGCCGAAGGCGAACAGCGCTCGGAGCGTAGCGACGCTGGCACTTCGATTGTGCCGGAAGTGTTCGGCTTCGTCAAGAAAAACCTATCTGGAGGTATCCGGAGCGCAGCGGAGGAAGCGCGCCCCCGCGGAGAAAGGGGTGCGGGGAAAGGGGCGGCAGCCCTTTTCCCTGCCCAGCACTCAGAGAACCCCGGCGAGCGTTAGCTCGACGGCTCAGTGCCGCGTTTTTTGCGCATCGAATCGCCCCTCATCTCCAGGCGATGCGCGTTGTGAACCAGCCGGTCGAGGATACCATCGGCGGCCGTAGGATCGCCGATCTGCTCGTGCCAGCGCGTGACCGGCAGTTGTGAGGTGAGGATAGTCGAGCGAGTCTGATAACGATCCTCGCAGATTTCCCAGAAGTCACGGCGTTCGGCTTCGGCGAGCGGAGCCATCGCCCAGTCGTCGATCACCAGCACATCGATCCGGCTGAACCGCGCCAGCAGACTGCGCAGACTTCCGTCGGCCCGCGCGATAGCGAGATCCCGGAACAATGCTGCGGCGCGCGTGTAGAACGCGGAGTATCCGTCGCGGCAAGCCTTCTGCGCCAGCGCGCAGGCCACGAAGCTTTTGCCGACGCCGGTGGGTCCGAGCACGAAGATATTTTCGTGATTCACGACCCAGGCCGACGTCTGCGCCAGCGCCCGCATCACGCTCTTGTCCAACCCGCGCGAGGTGCGATAGTCGATCTCTTCGACGCAGGCTCCGCCTTTCAGCTTGGCGGTGTGCAGCCGCCGAGCGAGGGCTTGGTTCTCGCGCCAGTTCCACTGGTGATCGACCAGCAGGCCGAGCCGTTCCAGAAAGCTCAGCTCGCGCGACGCCGGGTCCTGCTCCTGGGCTTTCAGCGCGTCCACCATACCCAGTAGCCGCATGGCCGTCAGTTTGTTCATCATCGGTTCTTGTAGCATGTGGGTTCTCCTATTCGAAGTATTCCGGTCCGCGGATGTTGTCGTGTGGTGGTGTGACCGCAGGGCGCGCGGGGGACGGCTGCGGCGCCTGGTCGAGTGAGTTCTTCAAGATTGATTCGACGCTTTTGTAGCGGCAGGCGCCGGTGAGCAACGCGCGTTCCGCCGCTGCTTCTACCCGTTGCGCCGAATACTTCGTGGCCAAACGAATGATGCCCAGGCAGCCCCGATAGCCCATTTCGGGATGCGGTTTGTCGCTCATGATGCGCTCAAACAGACGCGCCGTGTACGGGCCAATCGTTTGGGCCCAATGCACCATGCGCGACGGCGTCCATTCCAGATGCGCGCGGTGGCTCTTGGGGCGATGCTCGTCGTTGGTCACGGCCTGTCCGTGCCCGCGGCTGCGCAAGTGCGACGCGACGCGCGTGCCTCTGTGCAGGATCTCAACGGTGGTGGGCGTCGAGCGGATCTCGACCAGTTCGTGCACCAGGTTGTAGGGCACGCTGTAGAGGTTGGCGTCGAAGGTGATGTGGTAGTCGATGTTGACTCGGGCGCGAGACCACTCGCTCAAGTCGAACGGCTCGGTGGGCAGTGGCTTCAAAGCAGGCCGGTCCAGAGCCTCGAACACCGTGGCCCGGCTCCCCTCGCGCTTGCGGAAGGGCCGGTGATTCAGCTTGGTGAGCAACTCGCCAATGGCTTGGTTCAGATCTTCGAGCAGGAAGAACTTGCGATGGCGCAGCGCCGCCACGATCCAGCGCTGGGCGACTTGCACGGCGTTCTCAACTTTGGCTTTGTCTCTCGGCTTGTACGGACGCGCGGGTACAATGCCAAAACCACAGTGCAGCGCGAAGTTGTAATAGGTCGGATTCAGATCCGGATCGTAACGGTGCGCTTTGGTGACACCGGTCTTGGTGTTGTCCGGAACGGCCAAGGCGGGAATGCCGCCGAAGTACTCAAAGGCGTGCACGTGCGCGCGCAACCATGACTCCATCTGCTGATCGCGCGTGGCCTCGGCCCAGGTGTAGGAACTGGCGCCGAGCGCGGCCACGAACAGCGCCGATTGCCAGGGCACGCCGGTGTGCCGGTCATAAACTGGAATCGTCGCGCCAGCCCAATCCACGAACATCTTCTCACCGGCTTTGTGCTCCTGCCGCAGAACCACATCGAGCTTCGACCGCCAACGCTGGTACAGCTCACAGAATCGTGAGTAGCGATAGCCTTCCGGAATCCCCTGCCGGTATTCCTCCCATAGCAGTTGCAAGGTCACGTACTTGCTGCTGTGCAGTTGCTCGTGGATCGCGGCAAAATCGGGTGGCGTACGCGCCGGGTTATGCTCCGCGATGCTGGGCTCCCGCCGCGGGAACACCACCGCGCCTATTCGCGCTTCATCCCAATCCTCGGGCAGCGGCCAAGTGACGCCCGCCGCCTCGGCACGCTTCAGGTACTTGTGAACCGTGCCGACCCCGATCGCGCAACTTCGCCCGATCTGCTGGTAGCCCAGTTTGAGTTCGTATCGGAGGCGTAGGACCTCCCGTAGTTTCCGCATGGACAGTCTCCTGGCCGGCACTCTGATCCTCCCTTGGAGGGTTCATTGTGCCGGTATGATGT
>PLFE01000074.1 GCA_003136675.1 Bryobacterales bacterium | reverse complement strand
GCCTTATTCGCCTGGGGCTACGCTGGCTGAATGGATCGACTTATGATCTGAATGGGAATGTGACGACGTTGAATAATGCGACGCTGAGTTATGCCGCTTCTGATCCGGTGAACCGAGCCGACCCTTCGGGCATGGATGACGTTGATACGCCGCCGTTTGGTTGCAATTTGTTTGACGGCTGCGTGCCCGGGGATTGCCCCATCGGATCGATCGACTCCGGCCTAGGCTTGCCGTTTGAGCCGGTCGGAGGCGTCTTCTGTGCTGCGCTCCCGATACTTCCGTTCCTCGGAAGCGGAGATTCTGGTGGCCCGAGTTGCACTATACGGGTCGACGGCAAGGGTAGCCCAAGGGATGGTCAAAGCCTTGTGGGCCTGACGGCGTACAGCCCCCCTACGAACAAGCTAGGGAAATACTCGACGGTTGGCAGTGGCTCGACTATATGGGGATGGTTTTTCGCGGTCCAGATTCAGGCGACTCTCTTCGGAGACGCCAATCCCTTGGACTGGGTTGCGACCCAGACCCAAGCCTCCGCAGGGAGCCTCTCTTTGTTGAAAAGGCCGAGACCAATCGTGGGCGCGACCCTCCCCAGGCCAGATGATCCGTCGTTTGGGATCAACCAAGGCACGCCCGGCCGCTTCGATTGGCTCGACTTACCCGGACAGCCGCTCTTGCAGGGCGGTGTGAAGGTCGTCGGCATGAATATAACCGACTCTTTCGTGTCTACACTTACCAACAGCGTGACGGGGCAGTCCTGCTCGACGGATTGGTCGGTTACTTTCACGCTCAGTGGCGGTAAATGGAATGGAGTGTTGAATGTTTCCCCGGTGCAATAGTTTCCGGGGCGGCATTCCTTGGGTCGGGGGAGGAAGCGCGGTGTGTCTGAAGGCCATGGCGGCGATCTTGCTCGTTGTTGCGTCATCTCGCCTGTTGGCAGAAGGACCGGCGGGTCTGGAGCTGGCTCGGTCACTGGCGAACGATCAACTGCGCGGTGGCGCGGTTGATGAGATGGCAACCCGGGGGGAAGCGGGAGTTGCACTTCTGCTCTCATGGGCCAGGAGGCCGCCGGGTGGCGTGGACAAAGCTGGTCTTTATATCGGCCTGTCGGACGCGTTTGGCAGGATGCGGGCGAAAGACGCGATCCCGTTTCTCTCAGCAAACATTTCCATTCAGCGCGGAGTCTTCGAGAGGGCTGACATATGGATGAAGTCGCCACCGGTGATCGAGGGGGCAATGCCGGCTGCAGCAGCCTTGATCCGAATCGGCCCTGAAGCGTCACGGTTTCTGGTTCATAAATTCCAGACGCTTTCGCCTGAGGACCGACTTGCGGCGATTTTCGTGATCTCAAGGATTAAGGGTGTGCCGGAGGCGCGGGAACTTCTGGACTCGGTGATTGGTCAGGCGAATTTGGAGACCTTCTGGGCGAAATGGGGTCTAGGAGAACTCGCGGGCGATGGCGTGCTCGAGATACCGCAAGGGAAGTAATCGTTGTGCCGCGGGAACGAGTCCTACGAGAACTTGCTTGATGACGCGCCTCAGTGCAACGGCTTCGGCTGCGGAACAGTGTTTTCGTTGACTCCGCCAGCGTCCAAGGGCCGGAGCTGGACCGAAGCCGTGATCTGCGCTTTCCCCAGTGTTCAAGGAGGAGGCGCGCGGCCTGTTGGCGGGGTGGTATTCGGCAAGGGAGGATCGCTCTATGGGACCACCGAATTGGGCGGCGCTTCGAACGCTGGTACGGTTTTCGCGCTCGTGCCAACCACGAACGGCGGAGCCTGGACGCATCAGGTCTTGTACGAATTCACCGGTGAGGCGGACGGAGCCGAGCCAATCGGAACCTTGGCGGTCGGGCCCACCGGAACCCTTTATGGAACCGCCTCAATTGGCGGGAATACGGCAGGATTTTGCCAGGATTTCTTCGGTTGCGGAGTGGTATTTGCGGTGGTCCCGTAAGAACCGACTCGAGCATTTAGAAACATTTTCGGCGCGGAAGCCGTTTTTGTAATCTTCCGTGAAGTCGTCGGTGGCCCGTCGGGGGTGTTAACCATTCGTGCTGGCCGGTTCAGAGAAACAGAGAAGAACAACGCGGTCCCGTCGAAAGGACATAGTAGTCGCTGACAAGGTTGCTGCCCTCGCGGCCCCCCTGGCACTGCGCCCTCACCTGCACCAGGAATCTGTCCGGGCCGAAGCCGCGTGCCAGGCTGGGTCGGGCGAGAGCCCTGGCCTGTCTCCCGGGCGGTAGCTCGAGGCAGTGTAACAGCTTGAATCAGTTGAGGGAGATTGACACCAGCGCGCGGGCGAGCAGCGGATATCCGTTGAGTAGTGGCTCGCCCGGGGCTGCGAGTTACTTCTTTGGATGGTATTCGTTTAGCGCGGCGGGGAATAATGGACAGATTACCGGGATGCAGGATGCGCGGACGGGTAGCACGGTCAGTTACAGTTATGATTTGCTCAAGAGAGTTACCGGTGCGTCGGCTGCGGGTGGACCTTTGCCGAGAACTATGCTTATGACGAAGGGAACCGGCGGGT
>PLFE01000002.1 GCA_003136675.1 Bryobacterales bacterium | reverse complement strand
TCATCAAGCCCGTCGTGGAAGATGGCAAAGTAACACTCACTGGAACGATCGGAAGCGCGATTAGCAAAACGAGGGCCCTCGACGATGCCTGGGTGAGTGGAGTGACCTCCGTGGACGACAGCGGCGTGAAAATCGAGCCGCGTACAAGCAATGGCGCGCACCAAGAGCAGGAATACGCGACAAGGTCTGATAGCGAGATCAAAAAGGCAATTCAGGCTTCCCTTCATCTTGATCCCCGCGTCTCAGCCTTTTCTCCCGATGTGACCGTCGAAGACGGTGGTGTCATTCTCGGCGGCAATGTTGGCAACCTGAAGGCGAAAACATCCGCTGAAGAGGACGCAAAAGATATCGTAGGCGTGTGGCGGGTTGACAACCTTCTGAAGGTGAAAGCAAAGGAGCAACCCACAGATGCGCAGATGGAAGCACAATTGAAGGCGGCGTTGGGCTGGGATCCGCTGGTGGACGGTGATACAATAACCGTGGCTGTGACCAAACGCGTCGCCCATCTCTCTGGGACGGTCGATTCAAGTTTTGAAAAGGCCGAAGCGCAAGATGTTGCCTCGCGGATAAAGGGGTGCTCTCGGTCCGCAATAGTCTGAAAGCTGAACCAGAGGTTTCGTATTACTATGACTATTCGCCCTACTACTCCTACGGCGACTGGCCCTATTACTCCTACTACGGCGGGCTGTATAACAACCAGTTTCTCAACTATGATTACGGTATGTATGAACCTCAGCTTTATATGACCGACGATCAGATCAAAAAGAGCATTAGGGACGAGTTCTTCTGGAGTCCCTTCGTGGACAACAGTGATATCAAGGTGACCGTTAATGGAGGGGTGGCCACCTTGACCGGCACCGTCGGGACTCGAATCGGCTTGGGTGAGATAAACAACGACGCTTATCAGGGTGGCGCGACCAAAGTGGTAGACCAAGTCAAGCTCAAGCACCACGCTTGGTGGTGGTGGTGGTAAGACCCGATCGCGCGGCCTGCCGTTGCAACGCATGATCGGCTGTCTTCCAGAGCAGCCGACTTCCGGCGCCACCGACTCAATACGAACCTCTAATTTGTCTCGCCAAGCAAGAGTCACACACTTCCGCCCTCAGCCCAATCGATGCCAAACATGCGCCGCTCCACGAAGAAATCCCGCAGTGCGCAGGAGACCAATGTGTTCAGTATGGGAAGCCTGCCGACAGCGATGTGGCGATCTGACTCGAAGCGGACCAGCCGCATGCCGGACGTTGGCTTCCGCACGTAAGCTCGAAGGGCGAACCAATAAAAGCGGTGGTCTCAGCCGTTCCAGGAAATCAATTCAGCGCAAAAAGCCGTTCGTCCGCGAAAGCATAACCTTAGGCGATAATTAATATGGTCAAGACACCAACGCACGTCGATCCGCCAAGTGAACAGGATAGCCCCGCGGGAAGTTGCGGCATTTCCGGGCGATGGCGTGCGTTGAAACTTGTCGTTCTTGCATTGATAATACTCATTGCCTTCCTGGCGGTCATTACCGGCGTGATACAAAAAGGGCTGTGGATGGGGCAACTGGGCTTCTCTGGTATCTTCTGGACACTCCTATCCCTGCGATGGGGACTGTTTGGCGCGGCTTTCATTGTCGCGCTTCTGTACCTGTGGATCAATTTTCGCTTGGCGGCGAGAAACGTCGCCACTTTCCGTGCCGGTCACGTGACCAGCAAGACCAGCATCCCCGCGCAACTCGAGATTCAGATCTCGCCCACGGTTTTCAAGCTGGCCACGGCCGCGATCACCGTTTTCGCCGCTCTGATCTTTGCGCTCATCTTCTATGCGCAGTGGGACACATATCTCCGCTTCCGTTATGGCGGCTCGTTTGGCTTATCCGATCCTCTCTTCGGGGTCGATGCCGGGTTCTATCTGTTTCGGCTCCCATTTTACGAGCTTTTGCAGGGCAACCTGACCGTACTGGCGCTGGTCGCGATCCTGGCCGTCTTGGCCTCCTACTCATACTTCGGGTTGCTGCAGTATAGCGGCGGCGGACAAATAGAGAGCCGGAGCACGAAGTCCGTTCCACATCTGTCTGCCCTGTTCTTCGTCCTGATCGCCAGTTTCGGATGGAGGTTTTACCTGGATCACTACGAACTCCTCTACTCCACCCAAGGAGTAGTTTACGGAGCCGGCTATACGGCGGATCATGTCACCAGGATCGCCTTCTGGATTATGGCCGCCGCCGCCGCCGCGCTATGCGCGCTCCTGGCGGTCAATATCTTCCGACCACGATTCAGAGCGATAGCGATTGGATCCGGAATCTACGTCGCCTTGTACGTCATCGCCGTTTTGCTGGTACCGGCCCTCTTCCAGAGGATCTCGGTCCAGCCAAACGAGCTGGCCCGCGAAACTCCGTATCTCAAGAACAACATCGAGTTCACCCGAAAGGCCTACAGCCTCGACGCGATCCACGAGACCTCCTACCCGGCGCTAGCAGACCTGACGCCCGAAGTAATTGCGAGAAATCAAGACACGATCCAGAACATCCGGCTCTGGGACTACCGTCCTTTGCTTCAGATGTACCAACAAGCTCAGGAGATACGGCTCTATTATCAGTTTTACGGGGTTGATGTGGACCGCTACCACCTACCGGATGGTTATCATCAGGTGATGCTTTCCACCCGTGAGCTCGCACCCCAGCTTCCTGCTGAAGCCCAAACGTGGGTGAACCAGAGGTTGCAGTTCACCCATGGTTACGGCTTGGCCATGAGCTTCGTCTCGAAGACTATTGGGGGCGGATTTCCGCAGTACGTACTTGAGAATATTCCACCCGAATCCGCCTTCGGCCTCACCATAAGCCAGCCCGCCATCTACTACGGCAGGTCGATGCCTGGATACCGGATCGCCGCGACCAGGGTCACAGAGTTTGACTACCCCAAAGGGAACAAGAATGTCTATACAAGTTACGCCGGAACAGGAGGGATCCCGCTGGACAGCTTGTGGAAGCGGCTCCTGTTCACCTGGACTCAGGCCGATGTCAACATCCTGTTTACCACCTATCTTAGGCCGGAGAGCAAGATTCAGATTTGGAGGAACGTTCAGGAACGCGTGCAGCAGATCGCTCCGTTCTTGCGCCTCGATCAGGATCCCTACGCCGTGGTGAGCGAGGGCAAACAGTACTGGATCCAAGACGCCTACACCGTCTCGGATCATTTTCCCTACTCCACTCCTCACGGGGCGTTCTTTGAGCAACGGTTGAACTACATTCGAAACTCCGTAAAGGTGGTGGTGGACATGTACGATGGAACCGTCCGGTTTTACGTCATGGATCCGAAAGACCCGGTCCTGGCGGTATACCGGCGGGCGTTTCCGGGCGTTTTCAAAGATCTGGATCAGCTCTCAGCCGATCTGAAAACGCATCTGCGGTACGCGAAGGATCTCTTCTCGATCCAGGCCGACCAGTATCGAACATTCCACATGACGGTTCCGCAGGTCTACTATAACCGCGAGGACCTTTGGGTGTTCCCCAACGAGACGTACGCGGGCCAGGTCACGCCCATGCAGCCCTATTACATCCTGATGAAGCTCCCCGGAAGTGACCAGCTGGAGTACCTCCTCATGACTCCTTTTACGCCCCAAAAGCGAAACAACATGATCTCCTGGTTGGCCGCCCGGTGCGATTTTCCCGAATTCGGGAAGATGCTCTTTTATGAACTTCCCAAGGAGAAGCTGATCTACGGCCCAATGCAAATCGAGGCGATGATCAATCAGAACACTGCGATCGCCGCGCAACTGACCCTCTGGGACCAAAAGGGGTCGAGGGTTATCCGGGGAAATCTGATCGCGGTACCGATCGAAAATTCCTTTCTCTACGTCGTGCCGCTATACCTCACGGCGGAAGGCACGGATTTCCCTCAACTCAAGCGCGTGATCATGATTTCCGGGGACAAAGTGGTGATGGAGCCCACGCTCGACGAGGCAATCCAATCCATCTTCGGGACGCAGCCATCCCAGAGTGCCGCGCAGGCGCTCCGCACGCAACCGGGCTTGGACCAGGCAAGGGCGCAATTCGAGGAGGCCCAGAAGGCCATGCAGCAGGGGAATTGGGAAAACTTCGGCAAGGCGATGGACGCGCTCAAGCGCTTGCTGAACGGGCCGGCGCAATAGGTGGCTGTGTTTGACCGCCGATGATGGGAGAACGCCACGATTGTCGTCGTCCCCAGCACGGCCGTTGAATCCATGCAACTTGGCGGCCTTGCTGGGTTAACAGCGTTGACCATGGGCTTGGGTCAGGACCGCAAAGTCAAGCCACAGGATACACCTGAAAGCCAGCCCAACGGGACCGCCGCTTCGAAGCCGGCCACTTCGAGCGTGCTGGTGGCATAGAGTCGATCTCGGCTAATATCCAAGGCATCCCGTGCATGGCCGCATCGCAGTCGCGCTGCGATGTGCTGGAGACGGCGGAGCGCTCGCCTCTGCGGATGGCGCCCAGAACAACACATCCAGTTGACCTTGCGCCCCGCCGCGCGCGATGCGGTTCCAAGTTCCGGCCGAAAGAGCCTCTTGGTCGGCGCTTCGACGATGGCGATCAAGACGCGTTTGCGCAGGCCGCAACTGCTGTCGCCGCCGGCTCCTTCCAACCAGCGAAGGAACGCGGCCGGACAAGGTTGAATGTTGCGGACCGCCATGATGACCATTTAGGGAGCCTCGATGTCTCCATTGGCTTGGGTGGCACATTCGGGCGACGTCGCGACATCGACGCGCCAGATTCGGAGTTCGGGTGTAAGCTCGTTTTCCAGTTCGCGCGTAAGATGCAAATAGGCCGCCATCGCTCGGCCGACTGAGGTGAAGCAGTCGTAGAGAATGACGACGTTGAATTTGTCAGCGGTATTGCAAGACCACATGGCGGGAAGTTGGGCTGACACTGGAACCGGGACCTGAACACAGCCAGGGTCCTTCAAGCCGAGCCCAAATTAGGCCGGTGGTGGCGAAGCGAGAGGTTCAGCGTTTGTCCTCCATCTTCTGCTGGATGTCGTCTGCAACCCTGTTCTTGTGCGAACGCGTCCAGCATATCGCAAAGACCCCAAGGCCCAGAAAAACAATGACTCCAAGGACCATCGCAAAATTCACTTTGGTCCCCCACCTGCGTAGGTGGATCAAAGGTTGCCCATCGCCTTCGTCGAATCCCATACCCGAAAGGTGTTTGCAGCTGATTTAGATTCTCGGCGTCGGCGCCGCCTTGGTCTCGGTGCACCAGGGGCCGGCCAGCTTCACCAGCCAGATGCTCAGCCCACCGGTAACAATAATTAAAATCGAGCTCGGGATTCGACCCAGGTGGTAACTGCCGATGACGATTTCCGACCGGGCCCATAACCGAGCGATGAGACCCAAGCTGACAAGCCCAAAGATCACGCCTGAAACCCGAAGACCGACAGTTCGTAAGTTCATATCAGAATGCACCGACCCAAGGTGCCAAGGGGCAAAATGGTCAGGCCCGATTGCAGGTTGGCCACCGACCGGGCTTGATGCGCTTTACGAGGCATCTTTTGGGTGTCTCATCTCAGGCAAATGTGATCATTTGTGCATTGGGCGTGTCTGACCGATCGCTAACTCTTCGACCCAATATCCTTTGCGGTTGTAATGGTGATGCAGTTTGGCCTCGAAGTCCCGAGTTGTCTGCGATTCCTCCACGTATTCCGGCGATTGTTTGATGGCCTCGCGGGTAAGATTGATAAAAACCCTACGCTCGCTCCAACTGACGCGCTCAATCCATTGTGGTGAAATCAGGATCTTTTTTCCAGGCCACCAGTTTCGGGTATCGATGATGAAGTAACGAATCGCCCAAGTTTCATCATCGATCAGGAAATCTTCGATGTGGCCGATGTCGCCATCTGTGGCTTGGACGTTACGACCGCTCACATCGTGAGTGCTGCGCAGATGGGGATCCCACGATTTCTCACCATGGGTGGGTCTCATCCATTTTTCACTGTCGCGTTCAATATAAGGATAATAGCCCCAGCCATATAGACCGCCGCAATAATACCCCGGCCATCCATAATACCCGTAATAGTTGTCCTCGAATTGACGGGACACAGGCTTGTCGCTGGTCAGGGCAGGACTGTCCTCGATTTTCTTCTTGGTCAGAGCGACGTCGATCTGGCGCTCTTTCTCGTCCACGTCGCCCAGCGCATAGGGGGAAATGAGCACCTGCCTGCCCGTGAGCCAGGTTCCGGTGTTGGCGACCAGATAGCGAATTGTCCAGTGCCGGTCATCGAAATAGAACTCCTCGACCTTACCGATTTCCCCATCGAGGCTGTGCAACGAGTAGCCCTTGAGCGTTTTGGCTTTGATTAACATGATAAAGCTTTCGTCTTTTGCATACCGCTTTTGTTATGCTGTTGTGTCGGCGTTCGACTGGCAGCGTATTCGGAAAATCCGCCTCACTCACCTCCATCTGCCGGGTTAGGCCAGCCATACTACACCGCTGACGACGGCTTCGCCATGGGGTATTGCCCTACCATGGGTCGCATCGGCCGCCAGAGCGGGATGAGGCGCGCCTCTCCTCACTCCGGTAGCTGCTGGGTCGTTTCGACCACGGTGCCCGACAGCATCCGGCGCCCAATAATCGTCGTCGACAATTTGGCGGGATCAGGCAACTTCGTGACACCTCAACAACAGGCAGCCGATTTCAAGCCGCATCCAGCGCGGCCGTCATCAAATCGATCGAGTGTCAGCATTAAAACAAACGAAACGGAGCGCATGGTTATGAAGTCACAAACTATGGGTCTGAAAGTTGCGAGTGTGATCTTTGGGTTGTTTTGCCTGGTTCACATTCTGCGTTTGATCAGGGGTTTTCAAATTGTCGTTGGCAGTTACTATTTTGGGCGAGGCCTGAGCGTGGTCGCCATCATTGTCAGCGGCTTTCTATGCGTTTGGCTGTGGAAGCTGGCGTGCCCGGGCTCCAGCAGCACCAAGGCAACACCAGCGTCAAATCCCTGACCCGATTGCCATTTCAGGCAGTGCCGGGTGATTTGAGGATAAAAGATTCCCTGCCTTGAACCCTCAATCGGCTTGGCTAGCGCCGACTTTAGTTTGCATCGGGCACCGACACTGGCACGGACCGTACCAGTCTGCCCAGGGTCAGGCCTTGGACCAATATGGAGAAAATGACGATTACGTAGGTGATCGTGACGATGGCATCGCGCCAGTTGCTGCGGGGTATCGACAGAGCCATGGCAACTGCAAGACCGCCCCGTAATCCTCCCCAGGTCAGGATCAAGCTGGTTTTGTCCTGCCAAGATCCTTGGCGACGAAGCAGACGCAACGGCAGGCTCACGCTTATAAAGCGCGCCGCCAGCACCAATGGGACGGCGACCAGCCCAGCGGCCAGATACTTCCACTGGAAATCGAGGACCAGCATCTCAAGACCGATCAGCAAGAACAAGATTGCGTTCAGAAGCACATCGATCAGCTGCCAGAAGTCGTCGATATGCTTGCGAGTGGTTTCCGACATGGCGAAGCTGCGGCCACGATTGCCAATGAACAGCCCGGCCACGACTACGGCCAGAGGTCCCGACGCGTGGAGAGCCGCGGCCGCCGCATAGGTCCCCATGACCAGAGCCAGGGTAATCAGAATTTCCACCTGGTATTCGTCGATGCCCTTGAGCATCCAGTAGGAGAGGAGCCCCGTCGCAATTCCCAGAAGCAGGCCTCCGATGACTTCCCTGAGAAACAACCATGAACCGTCGGCAAAACTAGGGTGGCCACCGGCGGCCACCCCAAGCATCACGAGAAAGACTACGACGCCGACTCCGTCGTTGAGCAGTGATTCGGCTGCGATGGTGGTCTCCAGCGATTTGCGCATTCCCGCCTGTCTGGCGATTCCGAGCACGGCCACGGGATCGGTCGGTGAGATCAGGGCTCCAAAGAGCAGGCCGGCAATCACAGGGATTTTCACCCCGAGCAATCCAAATAGGAAGCGCGACGAGAACCCGATGATGCCGGTCGAGACTAGGACGCCGATGGAGGCCAGCGAGCCCACCAGCCACTTTTGTTCCAGCAACTCGGCAAGGTTGACGGTCAGCGCGCCTGCGAACAGCAGGAAGCTCAGCATCCACGTCATCAGGGCTTGGTTGAAATGGATGGTGCGGATGAAAGCGAGAATGTCGCCGTTAAGCCTTAGCTCGAATCGACCGAAAAAATCGATCCCGAGCGACATCCCAAGGGCCAGAGCCATGAGGCCGATGGCGTGGGGCAGCTTGATGAAACGATAATTAACGTAGCTGAACAGTGCGGCCAAACAGACTATAATGGAAACAGTGTTGAGCAGATTCATCGGCGGGGATATTCCGTGCGAAGTGCTAAAATGCGTGCTAAAGCCCCTCGGATTCAATGAATCTTTCCCATTGGGACGGCGGGAAGGGGGATTCGCTACGGCGCGATGGTGGACCCGAAGTGAGGCTTTTGTTGGAATCTTTGGGATCTCCCAATCCCGGTTGCCCAATGTAACCCGATGCTTCAGGCAATCTCCACCGACCTGCTTCTGCTTAGCAGAGCGCCATATGTGTCTCTTGAGGTTTCACGACCAGCTGACCTTCAGGTGGACGCCTGCAGGTGCCCACTTGAGGAATTTTGCGGGGCCCTCGCACGACAAATTGATTGGCGTAACCTCTTGACAAAGAAAACCCTCCGATTGGTTTCAGAGGGTTTCAAATTGGGTGCAGGGGCTGGATTTGAACCAGCGACCTTCAGGTTATGAGGCCGAGGATCTGCTCGGCCGTTCCGTAGCAAAAACCGAATGTACCTGCTTTGAATGGAAATGGTTTATGCTGCGTATGCCGCTGATCTCCAGTTTATTGCAAGACCCATGGTCTAGAGCACCCCTCAAAATTACCGTCGTTGTGTAGGGGTGGAAGATCCGGAATAACCTCAGGCTTTGGTGAATATTTTGGGACTGCCAAAACGCTAGCCTCCTTATGTCTCAGGTGGTTTCGGAGTGTCTCATGAAAGTTAGCTGGTCCATCGTCCGGCAAATTTCTCGGGTCGTTGAAAAGGGGAACCTGCCTCTCGTCCGATTTTGGAGCGCGGCTTCACGTTGACGCGTCACACCGTCAGGCGAGTGTGGGGGGCAGACGCCGCCCGGAGATCCTGAATGATTTGAAGGCCCGCCGGTGCGATTAGGTCGGCGGAACCTTCGGCCCAAAGATGCCCCAGTTGAAAGTCTGATCCAGTGCAAGCAGCCAAAGCGCCGCCGCGTACAGCCAAACTGCGACGAGGATGAGTCTGGCGAGTTGGGGGTGTCGTTCCGAAAGGGATACGGCCTCATTCGACGGAAGAGTCACCGACCCAGGCGGCGAAACGGGCTCCGCTGCCGCTCGCACCCGCTCCGTCCGCTTTTGCGCACCCTGATCCACAGGCGCGACCATGCAAAATCCCGCGGCGGCGGGCAAGATAAGAATGGCCGGCGACGCTCGCCGGCCGCACTGCGTCATTCCCTCGTTGGAGGCGCACGCCCTAGTCAATCCCGACCATCGGACAAACCAGGCTTGCCACAAGGTCCCGGGGGGGCGACCGAGTGAGCGCCAGCTCGCGAAAATGGGGCGCCCGCAGGGCAACATTTCGATAGTGGCGGCCGGTGAACACCCCATATCCCCAAACAATCGTCAGAGTTATGATCAATACCGAGTGACAAGAGAGTTGTTTCTCATCGCCAAACTTTTTCCCCCTATGAGAAATAGATCAACCCACCCCGCCGGTGTTTCCGAGCCCAGCGCAGACGGTAGTGCTATGGAAGGCGATCTTGCGAAGTCAGCACCGGCTCACGCGGGTCAGACATTGGATTGCACTTCGCTATACGTATTCATCGCTTACAGTGACCGCCGCGCCTACAGACGCGCGCTGCGCACCCTCGTCAATGTGGCTCGGGAGTTGATCGATGACAGCATCGAATTGCGTCCATTGCCCTGGCGGTTCGATGTCCTCGCCGAGGCGAGTTCGCGGGCGCTCGCGGTCGCTGACGCAGGCAGGGCGGCGATTGTCGTGGTCTCGACGGGTGTCGCCGGGGCACTGCCGGAGACGCTTCATGCTTGGTTACCTGCGTGCCTGGGCCAGCGACGCGAATCCACCCCGGCGCTGATGGCCCTGCTTGGCGCCCCCGATCATCCGGACGGACCGGAATCGCCGCGATATCAATTCGTGCGCAACGCCGCGCGCAGTGCGGGTTGCGACTTTATTGAGCCAATGCCATCTGCGGCCGGCTCGGCAACGCTGACCGTGTGAAAGGCATCCGCCCGGCCATGAACAACGTCTGTGACCAGACCTCCTTGACGCATGCCGTGCCGTCTGTGATTCACCACGGACCAAAACGCATACTCGTTGTCGACGATGATTCGTTTCTGTGCGGGTTGGTGGCCGCCACTTTGGAGGATGCCGGTCATCAGGTCAAAACTGCCGCGGACGGTGAAGCCGCTTGGGGAGCGCTGCTGGCCAGCCACTACGACTTGCTGGTAACCGACCACCTCATGCCCAAAGCCTCCGGTCTGGCTTTGGTCCGGCGGATCCGGTTAGTGAACAGGGTGTTGCCGATCATTGTGGTTTCAGAGAAGTTGGATGCTGCGGATGTTCTGAAACTGAGCCGCGACCCGTGGCAGCGGTTCGACACCTTGATCCGCAAGCCGTTCACTATGTCCGAACTGCTAGCGGCAGTGCATAGCCAGCCGTTGTTCCCGGACGTCGGGCTGGCCGAACAGGTTGATTTCCGCATCGGTGCCGCTGTGGAAGCGTCCTTCCATCGCGGCGAGGGCGGGGCCTTGATGGCTCGCCACCATCTTCGCCTGGGTGTCGCCGGTGGGAAAAGCGACCAGGACGGAGGCGGCGAGGCCGACGGTGATCCCGGTCCGCAGGAAGAGCCGGGATTGCCCGGGATGCTCGCCGCGCAAGGCATACCAGGCGCCGACCGAAGCCACGACGAATCTGCCCGTCACCAGGGCGCCATTTGATTGTGCGCAAACAGGGCTAAGGCCCACGGATTGCCCAGGTACCCGGCCACGCTCGCCAGGTGCAACCGCCCGTCGGCCGCCACGGCGTAGCCGGTCGGGTGCTGCATGAACGCATTGGTCACCAGGATGAAATACCCGGAGAGCCAGCTCCCCAGCGCCACTCCGACGGCCGCCGCGAAGTGACTGCGGGGACCAAGCCGTTTTTCACCCCAGACCAGGGCGCCGACCAAGGCGCTCTCCATGAAAAATGCGAACATGCCCTCCATTGCCAGGGTCTGTCCGATCAGGTTGGCTTCCGGCTTGAAAGCGCACGGTGGCAGAAGGTTCCTGATCCAGAAGGTGACCAAATGATTCGTTGGCCGACAAAAGCCAACAGGGGCCTTTGAAAAGGCGCGCCTTTCAACTTTATTTTATTCTTTCCCAGTAGGTTGCGAAATATGCGGTTGGAGGCAGACATCGAGGTTACCAGTGTTAAATGTGATCGTAAAGCACCCCTCTATTTATTGCAGGCGGTTTCGCGGCATCTCTCGATAGGAGATTTATGCCCCTGGAAGTCCGAAAAGGAAGTAAGTGGTGGTATGGCAGGGTTATGGCCAACGGCCGCAACATCTGCAAAAATCTCGGGGTTGAAATTCGCGGCGTCATTCCACCGAGCTTGAAGCAATTGGGCGAACCCGCCTTTGAGCGTTCACGGATGAAGGCGCAGATGGTCTTGGAACAACTCCAGCTTCAATTGAAAAAGCGGACGACCTCCGAGGAACTGGTCCAGGCAATTCACGAAATCCGGACGGGAGAACGTGTGCAGTCGCTGTCCCTCGCGGCAATGCCAGAGGCTTGGAAGGGGGTACAGCGACCTCGACCAGCGAGCGTCCGCTATCTCGCGCAAGGCGTGAGCACGCTCGAACGCTTCATCGCGTTTCTGGATAAGCATCATCCTGTCGCGCGGGAAATGGCGGATGTGCAGACGAGGATGGCGCGGCATTTTCTCAAGAGTGAAGCCGACCGCGGGGTCTCGCCAAAGACCTATAACTCCACGCTGATTCTCTTGAGGTCTTGCTTCCACTCTTTGCGGAAAGAAGCTGGGCTTGTTCAAAATCCCTTTGAGGGCCTGCAAACTCAGGCAGAACAGATTATTTTTAGAAAGCCGTTCACCGAAGTCGAGCTCGGTGCGATCATAGATGCCGGCAAGGACGACGACTTCATCCATCCAATCATTGTGACCGGCATCTGCACCGCGATGCGCAAGGGGGATTGCTGTCTTCTAAAATGGGAGGCTGTTGACCTCGTGAATCGATTCATCGCGGTGAAAACGTCGAAGACCGGCGAGATGGTTTCGATTCCCCTCTTCCCCATGCTCCAGGAGATCTTAACGAAAATGGGGCCGCGAAGGACGGGCCACATTTTCCCCGAACAGGCAGAAATGTACAAAGACAACCCCGATGGAATCACGTATCGAGTCAGGCAGGTCTTCCGTAAAGCAGGGTTTTTCGACGAAGGAGAGCCGTCCGAGTCGATGCCGCACCGTGGCGCTGTGCACCAGAATCGGCCAAGAGGCGTCCGACGTGCGTCGGTCCGCGACTTTCATTCTTTTCGGGTCACTTGGGTTACGCTGGCGCTGAGCGCCGGGGTTCCCCTCGAACTCGTTAAGAAGGTTACCGGCCATCGAACAGCGCATGTCGTCATGAAGCATTATTTTCAACCCGGCCGGGAGGAATTCCGACGCGCACTGACCGCCAAACTTCCTGCGCTATTGAGCGGCACTCCCGAGCCGAAATCGATTGAGCGCGAGGAGCTGAAGACCAAACTCCAGTCGATGACCATGGAAACATGGGAAGCTATCCGAGATAACCTTGTTGACGGCTTAGGGTTAGGCAAAGTCATTGAACCGCGGTCTTCGAACACTATGGCAATCGATTTCTGAAACTCACAATAACCGTTTTGTTTCAAAAGTTACGGAAAACAGGCCCGGTCATCGAGTGCGGCTGGCACCCATTCTCCCGCAATTGGTCCCGCCACGCGGCCAATTCCGGCAGCAGTTCTCTGAAACGGTGAGGTGGCGGCGTGATCACCGCCATCGCGTAGCTCGCCACGTAGTCGCGATTCACCTGCTATTCTGTGTTCAGCGGCGAGAGCCCACGAAGAGCCACCTCTCCGAAAGGCTGAAGAAGAGGAAACCGACGAGGGCCAGAAAAATGACAAGAAGAGCTTGTACCCACATTTTCCCGAAAACAGGCGGCTTCCCGGGTTTTTTCGGGGGTTCCATCGATCAATTTCCTCAGGCACGCGGTACCATGTCAGCGCGGACGACTATTCGCGGGAAGAGCCCAGCAGATCGACGACAATGACGGAGTTCGATCCCCCCCAGGGATTAGCCCCAGATTCGGTCGCCTCCGAATCTGGCAGCCATTCTCCCTCATCAGTGAGGAAAAGATATTCGTGCCGTCCGGATGGAAGCTCAACTTCGACCTCCCAAAGCCCAGCCTGTACACTCGCGAGAGGAATTGGCTTCGTCTCCCATTCGGTGAATGATCCAACCAAGGCCACGGATTTCGCCTTCGGATGTTTTATTTTGAAGCGCACCTTCTTCGTAGGATGCTTCGCGGAGCTTTGTTTGGAAGCGGTTGTTGTCGCGGTTTTGGGGATGGTCTTGGTTTTCATGGGCATTTATGGATTTGAAAAGATGAAGCGGTATCAGAATCAGTATTGCGGATGTGTGAAAGTCAGTACCCCGAGCGCTGCACGGGAAGCTATATTAAGAACGGCGTGTGACGCGCGCCGCGAAGGCCCGACTCTCCTATATATCGTCAGAGCAGCGACGCCCGGCCCGAGCGAGGGCATGAGGCAGGACTGGGGCAGCGGAATGGCAGGTTTTGTCCTCAAGACGGCTGTATGGGTTGTTTTGGTTCCGAAAAGCCGGAGCTAAGGCTTCCATTCAGATAGGAATGCGACCGATCCCCGCTACGGCTGATGGTGCTGTTGTGTTCGAGGGCGGCGTTAATCATGATCCTGTCGCTGATTTTATCCATGGTCAGAAGGCCGACGATCCGGCCGTCCTGCGTGACAGGCATGGCGGTGGAGTGCCGCGCTTGCATAGTCTCGACAGCGCGCTGCAGCGGTGCCATCTCGTCCACGGAGTCGCATTCGCTGCACATGAATTTGTCCACGGTGACATCGCGTCGGTTGCTGATCAGCGCCTTGACGAGATCGTTGCGGCGGAGGATGCCGACGGACTGATCGTTTGCCATAACGGGAAAATCTTGCTGGGAGCCGGCGAGCAATTCTTCCGCCGCGTTGCCGAGAGTGGACTGGATCGACAGCGTGCGAAAGCGCGTCATCATGGCGTCGCGCACAAGCAGGTCTTTGAGCGCGAATTGCATCTTTACGAGCCCGGCCTCGGCTTGCGCACCTAGGTAGACGAAGATGGCGATGAAGACGAGAAATGGGTTGTTATGCAGTAAGCCGAAGAGACCGAAGAGGATCGCCATGTTTTGACCGACATAGGCCGCCGCGGAGGTGGCGCGACGGTGGCCCAAGAACGTCGCCAGCAGGGCGCGTAAGACGCGACCGCCGTCCATTGGGAAGGCTGGCAGCAGATTGAATGCGGCCAGGGCCAAATTCACCGTCATCAGCCGCTGCAGGACGGAGCCGCTCTCTAGGCTGAGTTCCTCGGACGTGAAGCCGCGGGTTGCCCCTAGCCACATGAACAGCAGTGCGGCAATGGCCAGATTCACGGCCGGTCCGGCCAGTGCGACCAAAAGTTCCTGCATCGGCTTTTCTGGCATTTTCTCCAGGCGTGCGATGCCGCCGATGGGCAGCAGCGTAATGTTGCTCGTTTTGATGCCGAACTTGCGGGCCATCAGCGCGTGTCCCAGTTCATGCAGCAGCACACAGCCGAATAGCGCGGCAATGAAGCTGACCCCGGCCGCTGCGGCGTCAATGCGCCCGGTAGACCGCCAGGTGACGAATCCCAGGAAGGCGAGCAGCAGCAGAAACGTAAAGTGCAGATAGATGTCGATACCGAGGATATTCCCGGCCTTGATGGACCANNTCGGCCTGCGCGATTTCGTTTCTTGCGCTTTGCTCGATGTTCTCCCTGGTGAGGTTCACAAATACAGTCGATTCCTCATAATGGATTCCTTCTACTTTGCTGGTTGAGATCAGGACTTCCTTGCCCGAATACCAGTGGCCGGCCTCGACAACCAGTTTGCGAATCGCCCAGCTCATGCCATCCACTAGAAAGTCTTTCACATGGCCGACCACTCCGTCGGTAGTTTGAACGTGATATCCTATTACAGCTCGGGTGCTTCGGAGATGTTCATCTTTTCCGCGCCGCTGCGGATGGGCCTCCATTATGTCTTTTGACGGCGGCAGGCCATCCGGATAGCCGTCGCATCCCAACACGGCGCCGTCATTCCTGTAAGCCGGCCAGCCGTAATAGCGGTGGTATTCGATCTCGAAATCGCGAGAAACAGGCTTGTGCAAATCTATCGATGGGCTGTCTTCAATCTGTTTTTTCTTCAGTTTGACGTTTAGGATCTTTACCTGCGGATCCCATTTCTCGAAAGCATGGGGCGATAGCAGGACGAGGCGTCCCGTGAGCCATGATCCCGTGTCTGCGACTACGTAGCGAATCACCCAAGTTTTGTCGTCAAAGTAAACATCTCGCACGCGGCCGATCTCGCCGTCCAATGCCGCAAGTTTGTCGCCATAGAGTTCTTTGATATGTTGCAACATTAGGCTCTCGCACAGCGTTTCGTTTTGGACACATCATCCTCTGTTTCCGGTGCGACGAGTATGCGCTGGAAAACGGTTTGGGGGCTATGGGGTGTTATCCTACCCAGGTAATATATCGACGGTTTGCGCGGACAATTAATTCCTCATCGCCGGATCCCTCAGGAGTTTGAACTACCAGATCGACGCGAACACCTTCATGCCCGCAGCCATGATGAATGCGAGAGGATGAGTCGATTTTATTTGCATTCGATTGTTGGGCTGTCGCGTTGGTGGTTTTATCGGAGGTGTCTATTGATGAGGTTCATCTTTCGGAGTCTCGCGCTCCGTCTTTTCCAAGTCCTCAACCGCTCGAACCTCTTCACGCCCTAGGTCCTCGTAGAGTTTGTGGACTCGCTTGA
This sequence comes from Bryobacterales bacterium, assembly GCA_003136675.1. GTDB lineage: Bacteria > Acidobacteriota > Terriglobia > Bryobacterales > Bryobacteraceae > Bog-113. The sequence goes on along the minus strand of PLFE01000002.1, from coordinate 907 downwards.
CGAGCTGCGGCGTCAGGTCGGCCGGTGTCTTGGCTTTGGTTTCGGCTCCAGGCCCGGCGCTGAGTTCAGGCTTTGGCTCAGCCTTTGATTCGGCCTCGGCTTCAGGTTGCGATTCGGCCTTGGCCTCAGGCTTCGGTTCAGCGCTGGATTCGGGCTCGGCATTGGCTTTAGACTTTGGCTCGATAGGGGCTTCGGGCTTGGACCGAGCCTTTGCCTGAGGCTTGGCGTCGGCACGGGGCCTCGGCTCGGCGATCTGCGTTCGCCGGAAAACGGGCACCTTGATAAGGTCCAGCAAGAGCGCAAAGACTATAGCGCCGGCAAGCGTACAAGCGACGACCGTGATTGTCAGTGGCTGCATCGCTATGCCGCGAATGGCTAATCCCGCGATGATCAAGACATCGGCTATGGAGGAGACAATGACCCAGGTCCCCGGGCGGGACTTCCACAAATGTTGGCGTTCGCGAACGGCATAAAGCACTGCTTCGCCACCAAATACCAGAGACATCATGGCAAGGGTCTGGAGCGCGCCGATGCCGAGCCCTAATTGGAACTTTCCTAGGAGCAGCACGCTCGTGCAGAACCCGAGAAAACAGACACCCAACGCGGAGCCGGCCAAGGTTAGCTTGCCGATTTGCCATCGGTTTGGTTTTGTCGACTGTCGCACGTTGTCCGTCGCTACGGACATGCCAAGAAAATCACCGGTAATCATGATGATCACCATGAGCATGGGCGTAAGGATTGCATGTCCGGTGACGATCAGCCCAATGGTGAGGAAGAGCACGTTGGCAATTTTCTTGGTGATAGAGTTAAGCGTGTAGGTCAGGATGCGCTGGAAGGTCACGCGCCCTTCCTTGACCGCGGCGACGATGCCGGCGAGCCCGGGCTCGGTCAGCACCATGCCGGCGGC
>PLFE01000033.1 GCA_003136675.1 Bryobacterales bacterium | reverse complement strand
CACTGTGATCAAGTCTCCTTAAGATTGAACGAATATCCCGATTGCTCATTTTTTGGGTCCAAAATACGCCATCATGCCCAGTAACACCGTCGCTTGATTCTTGTTGTAGGTGTTGCCTGCCTGAAAAAAGTCCTTGTTCGATAAGTCATCACGGAACTCGAGGCGGCTTACAAGCCAGGAGTTCGGCTTATATTCGCCCGTGAGAGTGAATTCGGTGACGTGCTGCGCGGTTCCCGTTGTGAAACCGTCGAAGTCGTCAAAGAACTCGATGCGCGGCGCGAATGCGTATTTCTTCCCAATGGCGCGTCTGGCCGCAAACGCAATACCAGTCCACTGGGCTGCGCCCGGCGTAGCGTACTTGTTACGGCCGTAGTCATAGTTCACGTAGTAACTCGTGTTGTCGTCCTGGTTGTACTGAACGGTGGTGTCGTAGAGGTTGCGAAAGCCCTTGTCGGTATGCAGATTTTCCGGCCCGGTGTAGAAGTTATTCGACCAGGTGACCTTCTTCCAGTTATAGGCGCCAACAAGCCCGACGGTTTTGCCGGAGTTATTGTCCACCTCGTTGTTCCAGCCATTCACGACCTGAACGCCACCGGTGAAGTTCTTTCCGATCGGGAAAGACGTGCGCAGCCCCATGTGGTAGTAAGGGATCGCCCAGGCGAACAGAAGAGAACGCGAGTAGTTCCAGTTCGAATACGCTTCGATCACTTCGGCGCCCGCGCTGGTGACGAACTTGCCAAAGTCGATTTGAAATCCTTTCCAGGATTTCGGTTTGAGGCTGACGTAGGCCTGCTCGATATACTTCATGCCGTTCGGACCGGGGTCGGACGCGTGGATGTAATCCAGAGTCTGTCCGTAGCCGGCGTCGATGTGGAAGCCAAACGGACCCGGCTGGTGGTCGATCGTGATCTTTGCCAGACTCAGGTGCGCGGTATCCGCGCGGAGGTCGAAATTCTGTAGCTGGTTATAGCCCGACGCTGGTTCGTTAAAGTTACCGTCGGTGTAGCCGTCGAGCATGATGCTGAAATCGGTGCCCCAGTGCGTCCAGGGAGAGGGCGCGGGAGGAGCGGCGGGCGCCGGAGCCGCAGGGGTAGGCGGCGCATCGGCGGGTTTTGAATCTGCAGGAGCTGCTGTTGGAGAAGAGGATGTTTGAGCAACGGCTGACGTTAACAAAAAAGCCGTGCCTACTAAGGTGTGGCAGATGTGTCTAAAGCGCAAGGCAATGCTCCCCTGAAATGTGATTGGTGTTTCGGGCGTAGAACCCCGTGTTGGCACTCCAGCAAGACGGGCCGGCGACCTGGTCGGCGTCAATCGAACTGAGAGTGTTAACGAAGTGTAGATCTTTATGGGTTCATTATGTAATCGATTTTTCTTATTGGGCCAATTCAAATGTTTTTCCACGACCTTTGTTGTAAGCCATAACACGTTCTTTTATATGGCTTCTTGATACGTTTCTTATCTCGAATTACTCACACTTAGGGAGTGATCTCAATGGGCAATCGACCGGGTAGCTTCGTCTTGGCGGCTGTCGTGGCTACATATTCCGCGGCCGGGCAGCAGCGCCACTCTCCTTTCTCGCTGCGGACAGGGATTGACCTGGTATTGGTGCCGGTGACGCTGATGGACCGTCGAGGCGCTTCGATCGGCGACCTGGACCAGCGGCATTTCACGGTCTTTCAAGACAACAGCCCGCAGGCGATCGTCTCTTTCTCAAAGGAAAATGCGCCATGCACGCTGGCCGTGGTGCTGGACGCGAGTGAGAGCATGCTTTCTCATTTCAGCCTCGCAAAGCTGGTTGCGGAGGGCGTCCTCGATGGCAGCGAGGCCGGCGACGAAGCGTCGCTGGTGAGTGTGTCGGATCAGCCGACGGTGGATTCGCCGATCACTTCCAGCACCCCGTCCATTCAGGCGCTTCTCCCATTCATCAAGCCAGCCGGCAACACGGCGCTGGTCGACACGGTCTCCCTGGCTCTCGCTCAATTGCGCCACGCACACAACCCCAGGAAGGCAGTGCTGGTCGTTTCCGACGGCATGGACAACAACAGCCGCCTCTCCAAAGCCGAACTGATGCGAATCGCGGTTGAGGCGGATGCCCAGATCTATACGGTTTCCGTGGGCGGGGCGCCGCGCACGGCGAAACCGGTGGAGGAGCGTCAACAGCAGGAGGGATTAGCGTTTCTGGCTGACCTCGCCGCGAAGACCGGCGGCATGAATTACTCGGTGGAATTCCCCTCCGAGGCCCACAAGGTTGCCGTTGAGATTCGGCGGGCGCTGCGGGACCAGTATCTGATTGGCTACACGCCCACGCAGAAAGACGCCTCGCGGAAGTGGCACAGCATCCGGGTGAAGCTGGATGACCCGAAGATCAGCGTCTATGCTCGCGGCGGCTATTACTCGCGCTGATCATATGAGTAAAGGCTGCCTTGAACGCTGGGAACACCGCACGAATTAACACGAAACGCTGCGGCGTAGTTCGTTTAGATCTCGCTTTGCCTTCCCGGCCGCTCTGCCGAAAGCCAGCCATACGCAGACGAGGGTGGCGCCCACAAGAATGAACGGCCAAGGCCCCGCGCAGAAGTGGAATAACCAAGAGGAAGGATCAAGACCCCTGGCTTTTGCAGCAGCCAGTGGATCTCCGCCCACCCACGACAGCAAGATACTTGGGGCTAAAAGCCAGATTCGCCGTCGAATGCGGAGATAAGATCTCCCCCTCTCTTCGTGCTGAAGTTCAAGGAAATGGAAACACGATTGATCGACGCCCTTCCTGCCCTTGTTGAATTCCACCTGCGTTCCAAAGACGTAGGCCAACCAACCGAAGGCCCAAGCCTGCCCGAGCCTGATCCAAGGCTGGGCCTCTAAGGTGACATTGTAGAGAAATCCAACTGCCAATGCGGTCATGACCGCAACACAAGCCCAGCGGGTAAAGTTGTTCAACCTCTCCCGCGATCGAACCAGAGCTGCCAGCTCTTCTGGCTGAAATGTGATTTGCTCAGCACGCTCACCTTCATCCTTCCATGCTTTCCGGGCTTCGCGAGATTCGTCTTGTAGCATCTTCATTGTCTCCTGCTGTCTGCTGTTTCAGCAGCCTCTTTATTCGGTGTATTTCGTTGCAACGTTGACTGCTGTCAGTCCGGTGGCCTCGGCAATTTCCGAGGCCGCTTCGCCTTCGAGATACAGCAGAATGACCTGCCGGTCCAGCGGGCTTAACCGGCGAATCAAGTCGAAAAGCAGGGCAGAAGAAAGGCGCCGATTGGTCTCCTTTGCCCAATGTTCTGATTGGCCCGCTTCCAAGGCTTCTAAATCAACGAGACCTGCGGAAGCCCGGCGGCTTCGCTGAATGTGAGAAGCACCTACGTTGTGTGCAATGCGGTATACCCAGGTACGCAAAGTGCAGCGCCCGTCAAACCTTCCCATACTGCGCCAAAGCTCGAGATGTATCTCCTGAAGCAAGTCTCGCTGCCGCTCTCTATCCGCCTCGTACGCACGCGCGAGACGCCGGATGGCTCCTCCGAACGCCGCAGAAGCTTCCCCATAAAGAACGTTCTGTCGATCGAGATCCAACTTCTTTTTTGAGCCTCCTTAAATTAGGTAGTCGTGCGCGACCCTTGGGTTCTTACACCGATTCAAAAAAACCTTCCATACGAAACGCGGTCGAAGCGGTCGCTCTCAGCAAGCATCAGGCGCCCAACCCGGCGGCATGCTCTCAGATTACCCACGTGTAACGGGGTGTGTTTACCGGTCCTGGTTCCCTTGGTACGCACCCACTGGCTGGGCCGGGTTAATTTCAGTTGAAACGTCGCCGGCGGCCTCTTTCCACAGGATGCGATTGACATCGCGGCTGCCGTGCAACACGCGAATGACTCTGATCGTGTCCCCTTGGAGCAAATAGAAGATGAGGAACTCGGCAAATCCCTTGACCGGCCATTCTCGCAGCGGTTTGAGCACCGAGTCCCGGAGCTCTTTCGCGGCGCCGCGTGCGGAGACGGAAATTTTTATCTCTCAGACGGACGCGGGCTGACAAATGGCCGTGGAAGGGGATTTTTTGCGGATTGAGCGCGGGCGGGAGCGAGGCCGAAAAAAAAGGCCGCCAAGCTTTCGCCGGCGGCCTTTGACCTTACTAAGTTGAACGAACTTACTCGACTAACGTACCTTCACCGGTATCTTCGCGTAACCCACCGGCATAGATACTCCGCGCTTCGTCGTCGTAGCCTTCCATCGGCATGACGGGAACCTCTTGCACCGGCTCCTCCACCACGTCCTCGCCCGCGATCTTCACATTCCGGTAGTAGGCCATGCCCGTACCGGCCGGGACCAGCCTTCCCATGATCACGTTCTCCTTCAGACCCTTCAGGTAATCGACCTTGCCCGAGATGGCGGCTTCGGTCAACACGCGCGTGGTCTCCTGGAAACTGGCCGCGGAGATGAAGCTGTCGGAAAGCAGCGACGCCTTAGTGATGCCCAGCAGCACCGCCTTGCCTTCGGCCGGACGCCCACCCGAATCGATGGCCCGCTGGTTCTCCAGACGGAAACGGAACTTATCCACCACTTCTTCCGGCAGGAAGTCCGTGTCGCCGATATCTTCCACCTTCACCCAGCGCATCATCTGACGCGAGATGACTTCGAGGTGTTTGTCGTTGATGTTGACGCCCTGCAGACGGTACACTTCCTGGATCTCGTTCACCAGGTATTTCTGCAGTTCCTTTTCACCCAGCACGGCCAGAATGTCGTGCGGGTTGCGGGGGCCATCCATCAGGGGTTCGCCGGCCTTCAGCCGCTCGCCTTCCTGAACGTTGATGTGCACGCCGCGCGGGATCGAGTATTCGCGTTCCTCGCCGTCATCGCCGATGACGTAGATTCTGCGCTGTCCCTTGCTCACTTCGCCGAACTTCACGATGCCGTCGATCTCCGCGATAATGGCCGTCTCACGCGGCTTGCGCGCTTCGAACAGTTCCACCACGCGCGGCAGACCGCCGGTGATGTCCTTCGTCTTGGTCGTCTCGCGGGGCAGCTTGGCCAGCACGTCCGCCGCGTGAATGGTATCGCCGTCGCGCACCATTAAGTGCGCGTGGGTCGGCATCAGGTACTTCTTCTGCTCCGCCGTTCTTGCGCCGGGCGAGTTCGGATCGGGCCGCACCATGATCAGGGGCTGCCGCTTTTCATCCGTCGTATCCTGCACCACAAGCTGGCTCATGCCGGTGACTTCATCCACCTTCTCGACCAGCGTTACGCCTTCCAGCAAGTCTTTGAAGTGGACCACGCCCGAAACCTCGGAAAGAATCGAGAAAGTGTAAGGATCCCATTCCAGAAGGATCTGGCTGTTATGAACGGGCGCGCCGTCCTCCACCAGAATCTTGGCTCCGTACACTACCGGGTAGCGTTCCTTCTCGCGGTTCTTCTCGTCCACGATGCCGATGATGCCGGAGCGGTTCATGGCGATCAGCTCACCCTTGTCGTTCTTGACGGACTGGATGCCGATGTACTTGGCAAACCCATCCGACTTGGCGTCCTGGGTGGACTGCTCGGAAATTCGCGTGGCCGTTCCACCGATGTGGAACGTACGCATGGTCAACTGCGTGCC
>PLFE01000165.1 GCA_003136675.1 Bryobacterales bacterium | reverse complement strand
TGTTCCACCATCGCCGAAGACGCCGCTTCCAAAGCCATCGAAGTCCTGGGCGGCGTCGGTTTTACCAAGGATTACCCGGTCGAAAAGCTCTATCGCGATGCAAAAATTGGGCGAATCTACGAAGGAACCAGCAACATGCAGCGCGTCACCATCGCTAAGGCCATACTCGACCCGGAACGCTAAACCGTAACTCACTTCGCGCCGAATCCGTCACAATAGAAGGTATGCTACGGCGATCTTCCACTCTTGCTTGCGTTTTGCTCTCTTCCTCGGTACTCTTTGCCGCCATCGACAAAAAAGATCCGACTCCAGAGCAGGTNNGAAGAGGTCAGCTTCGACGACCGCAACCGCCGTACCGCGCACGTCGTCTACTCGCCCGTGCAATCGCTTGAGCACATCATCATGACGCCCGAGGACGAACAAGACTTGCGCAATGTCATGCCCTTCGTCCTCACCACCGAATCGCGCGGCGAATACAACATCACCTACAAGAAACGCGAGCAGGTGGACGAAATTTCCTGTTATGTTTTCAGCGTCACTCCGAAAGAACTCACCAAAGACCGTAAGCGCTATTTTGACGGTGATATCTGGGTAGACGATCAGGACTTGCAGATCGTGAAAACGTTCGGCCGTGCCACTGGCCACCTCGGAAGAGGAGAAGATCAACAGTTCCCGAAGTTCGAAACATACCGCGAACAGATTGACGGCAAGTATTGGTTCCCCACTTACACCATCGCCAACGATACGCTGCACTTCAAAGACTCCACCCAGCGCATCAAGATGACGGTGAAGTATGAGGACTATAAGCAGTTCAAGAGCGACGTCACCATCCAATACGGCGAGGAGGTGAAGGATAACGGCAAGCCCGAGGACAAGAAGCCTGAAGATCCTAAGCCCGTGCCATAATGGCTTGTGCCATCTAAGTTAACGATTAAGAGCGACGGATCGATTCTGGTTGAGGGTGATTTTGAGATCTGCGACCAGCAGGGCGCTGTTTTCGGGCTCGCGGGGCGGACCAAGATTTCCCTTTGCCGCTGCGGCGCATCGCAGAACAAGCCTTTCTGCGATGGTTCTCATAATAAGATCGGATTTAAGGATGTCGTGGTGGCGCGAGAACTGCCGCCGCCAATCACGAAACCGGCTTCTTAGGTAACATCGCGCGCAGCGCAGCGGATGCGATCGTTTTCTTCACCTGGCGGGCGCGTCCCGCGCTGTGCGCTTCTCAGTAAACCGCCCGCAAAACCGAGTGCGCGGGACGCTTTCCTTGGGGTTCCACTATCATTAGATCCAAAACGTACGCTAAGCGCCGACGCTTCTGAAATTCTGATCGGACGGGCGCACCTCGGCCAGAAGGCGCGAAATGGCAGCCGGATGTACGTTGAAAAGTCGGGCGGCTCCGGCGGTCCCCACTCCGAACTATCATGTCAACTGTGCGGCACAATCGCCGGCTAATCCTGCTGATGGGCATCCTTGCATTGGCGCTGGTTGCTTATATCAATCGCGCGCAGTTTGTCCGTGCCCTCGTCGCAGATTCTATTTATCGCAAACACATCTTCACACCGCCGCCAGTGTCGCCGGGCACTTCTCGTTGGCATCGGCTCCGCGAGGAAGCTCAGTTCTTTTGGGATTTCTCGGAGATTCCAATCGCGCGGGAGAGACGGATGGACCTGCTGAATCCGACTTTGCGGCCTCTCGTCAAGGAGATAGGTCGCCGGCAGGCTGCGGGCGAAGACATGGAGTACCCGATGCACATTTATCGTGAGGTACGATGGCGGTTAAATTTCACATCCAATATTGCTGTCACCCAACATCGCATCACCGAACTCAGTCAGAGCCTTACGCGGCCCGCGAAAGAAATCCGCACTGCCGATCAGCAGGACCCAGACGGAAGCTGGGCGCCAGGACTGAATGTCTGGTATTTGAAGCTCTACTATTCCGTCGATCATGTCTCGCAGTGCAAGGAGACTCCGCAATATCCCTTAACCTTTCTAGATCGAATCAACTCACCTGAAAAGCTCGACGCTGTGCTCAGTGCGGACCTGCAAGATGACTTTACGCGAACCGGCGTCTTCAACCGCGAAGAGCTAGATGAAACATTCTCCGCTCTGGCCCGGATGCTGGTTAGGAATTCTCGCACTGGCTGCTACGACTTCGATCCCCGGCTCGGAGGTGCCCTTGCTGCGTTCGTGAATCGCTGGCAGAATCCTGCGACGGGCTACTGGGGCCAATGGATGGTAGATCGGCAAGGAGGGGTTTGGAAGATGGACGACATGGGAATGACTTTCCATGTCATCTCGGATCTGAACGGCCACGTGAACCATCTCGACCAGATTGCCAAACGTACGCTTCAACTCGATCAGATTGATTTCCCCGCCGGCATTAGGTTCAACGGCCACTACGAAGACCATTTGAACTGGGACGTGGTCAAGATCTTCCGCGAAGCATGGCCTGCTTTGGACGAACCGACGCGGCAGCAGGCCCGAGCCGAAATGTCCCGTATGCTTACCTGGTGCCTAGCCCACTCCTATCAGCCGGATGGCTCTTTCAAAGTGAGCGACTTGGATGACACTCCAGGGGACGCCTACAGATACGGCGTAGACTTCCTGGCGGAACTCGGTTACTTCCAGCGCAAAGACCGGTTCTGGACCGACCAAGAATTCCCGGGATCAAGAGCCGTTCATGATCGTATTGAGGCCAAACTGCGATCGATGGGGACCGGCGACCCTGGGCTGAAAGAAGCCTATGACACCTTGCAGGCTTTTGATTAGCGTCGAGAAGATGTCTGTGCACATCCAGCGTACGATTCTTGACGTTTGGTGTAGCGATCCCTGCATGGGCAAAACACGGCCGAGTCTTTCCTTAGCGAATGCGGGCGCCCGACGCATCCTTTGCGGGCTATTTAGTCGCTAAGTTCGAAAAGTTAGCCGCGCTTTCCTTAGCGGCAACCACCGCCGGCGCGGCGGATACATCTAACCGCGGATGGGGAAGCAGATGGTCGGTAACTATGCGCGACACCTTCACGGGCGCGCATAAGGCCTTCTGGCCCGGCCTCTGCTCTTCACTTCGAGCGTCTTTCCAATAGACACGCTGACGGGCAGCAGCCGCAGGGTCCATCTGGGCCAGCCGGTCAATCAGCGCCGACGCCTCATTGAGGTTGCCGCCGCAAAGCCCGACGGGCTGCTGAGTGAGCTCGATCAAATCTTCGATCGCGCCTTTGTTATCGGGCTGCAATTGAATCGCCCGAATGAAGCTCTCGCGCGCCTTGTATGTCAGCGTGAGCGGAAACGCCGATTGCTCGGCTTGCCGCTCGTATGACCGGCCCAACATGTCGCGATAATCCGGATCGGTGGTCTCCAGCTTCACGGCCTTCTGGTACAGGTTGATGGCGCGCTTATAATCCCCTTCGCCAAACGCGGCATTCGCGTGAGCAGCATATTGCGTGGCCGACTGATACTCCTCAGCCGCCAGAGATCCCGTTACGAGTAATAGAGAGGCGGCCAACCGCCCCCAGGCGTTAAGTTTCATTCATTCCCTGCGAATACCCTTTGGATGTCCGTCGCGCGAACGAGGTTGCGCGAACTATTCGGAAACCGTGATCGTGGGACCTGTGGAGGCGAGCGCCCCGGACACGATCGAATCGATTTCCTGAGCCAGGTCGACGAATAGATTTGTCCGCAGAGCGACGGGAGTTCCGCAGTCGCCGCCGATGCGGACGGCAGGATCGAGCGCCAGCTCTCCCAGGAAGCGGATTCCCATCTCCTCAGCGGTCTTCTTTCCACCGCCCGTGCCGAACACATCTATATGGTTGCCTGTCGAGGGGTCGACGAAGTAACTCATATTTTCTATGAGGCCGATAACCGGAACTTTCACCTGATGGAACATATGAACGGCTTTGCGGGCATCATCGAGCGCCACGGTGGACGGAGTGGTTACGATAATGGCCCCTGTTACAGGCGCGGTTTGCATGAGGGAGAGCTGGACATCTCCCGTACCGGGGGGCAGATCGATCAGCAGGTAGTCGAGTTCGCCCCAATCGACGCCACGCAGGAATTGCTGGATTACGCTGTGCAGCATGGGCCCGCGCCATACCAGCGGCTTGTCTCCGGGATTCAGGAATCCCATGGACATGATGCGCACCCCGAAGTTCTCCAGCGGCTGAATGCGTTCGCCGTGAGCGAGGGGCGTGCGGTTGATGCCCATCATCAGCGGGACGTTGGGACCATAGACATCGGCGTCCATCAGGCCGGTCTTGCGCCCCAGCCCAGAAAGAGCGATCGCCAGATTTACTGCGACGGTAGTTTTGCCGACGCCGCCCTTCCCCGAACCGATGGCGATGAGGTTTTTGACGCCAGGGATGGGGACTTTGGGCACGGCTGCCGGCTGTGGGGGAGTCATCTCATTTCAGGGTAACAGTTACACTAATCCGCATGGCCGACTTCAATCAGTATCCGATTATCGCGTTTATTGCCACGACGGACGTGGGGCGGGCTAAGGAATTTTATGGCGTGACGCTGGGGCTCCGTTTGTTGCAAGACAGCCCTTTCGCGGTGGTGTTCGATGCGCGTGGAACCATGCTGCGGGTGACTCCAGTGAAGGAGGTTGCGATTCGTTGATATACGGTGCTTGGCTGGCACGTTCCCGATACCGCTCACAAACCACCCCAGCCGCCTGCAGCTCCCGCGCCGCCGCCAAGATATCGGTAGCCACCGATATCCTGGGCGCCACCGGACGGGGCATCATCCAAGCGATCATCGCGGGCCAGGAGCATCCCGATTGGCTGGCGGATAAAGCCAAGGGTCGGCTCCGCGGCAAGAGGCCGGAGCTTCGTTTGGTGCTGCGGGGGCGCCTTCGGGAACACCATCGGCTCATGTTGCGCGAATTAATGGAGGAGATGGAGTTTGTGGAGCGCAACATCCAGCGAATCGAACATTGCTCCCCAGTCCGATCTGGAGAAGATCGCGCGGCTCTGTACGATTCAGGGCGTCGATCTGGTCACGGCGTGGACCCTGTTAGCGGAACTGGGTTCGGATATGAGCGTATTTGGGGTCCCAAGAACGTCTCCAGTTGGGCCGGCTTGTGTCCAGGTAACCGCGAAAGTGCCCGCAAACGGCTGAGCAACCGAACCCGCAAGGGCAACCGCTGGCTGCGCCGCGCGATGTGCCAATCGGCTTGGGCGGCGACCCGCAAGAAGAACTGCTTTCTGGCCGCTTTCTTCTATCGCAAAGCGGGTAAGCACGGCCTGCGGAAAGCTATTGTGGCGCTCGCGCATCGCATTTTGGTGATCGCTTTTTGCATCCTCCGGGATGGCACCGAATATCGTGAGGTGGGAGGCGATTATTTCGACCGCATTCATCCGGAACGAACTCGCAACCGGCTCGTACGCCGCCTCCAAAGGCTGGGTCAAGACGTGCTCCTCCAACCCCGTGCCGATGCGCCGTCGGCTCTGGTTGGTAACCTCGACTCCATCAGTAAAAGGGGGCGTCCCTGTAAATGCTCCCAACGTGGTATTCCCTGCAAACACGGGCGTTAATAATTAGAGGTTTTCGAAGGAATCGGTCGGCTGAACTCTATTAGCGACGGGCTTAGGGCACTAACTCGAAGACCGTGCCGTTTCCTGATGTCCCGCCGGCGGAAGCCGTTCCGAACAGGACGCCGTTGCTCCCCAGGGTCAGGCCACTTAGCGGGTCCCTACCATCCGGGCCGGAGAAGCTATGGAGGATTGTCTCGGTCCACGCTCCGCCGGCTTCAGATGGGGGCGATAATTCGAACACGCAGCCCTTATTCGACGCCCCTCCCTTATAGGTCGTGCCGAATAGCGCCCCGTTTGCACCGATAACGAGCTGGCCTTCAGGCCGGCTGCCGTCGGGCTCGCCGGAGAAGCTATGGAGAGTGTGGAGAGTCCACGCGCCTCCGGGTTGCGAGGGCGGGAATAGTGCGAAAACGGTTCCGTTATGTTCGCTCTCCATGGCGCCGCTCGTTCCGTACAGCGTGCCATTCTTACCCAACGTTAGAGCGACCGAGGGTTGAGCGCTCGCAGGGGGGAAGTTGTAGATTATCGTTTCAGTCCACTCGCCTCCGGGTTGAGCCGGGGGCGAAAGCGAGAAGGCCGTGCCGACGTTCGAGGTCCCTCCGACGGCCGTTGTCCCGTAGAGGATTCCCCCTGGCCCGGCGGCTAGGGGGCCGTTGGGATCCTCGCCGTCGGATGGCGCTCCCGTGAAGCGGTGAAGAATCGCCTCTGTCCACGAAGTAGAGCCGTCGGTTGGGGGAATTAGTTCGTATATCGTGCCCGCGTTTGTGGTTCCTCCGCCGAGGATCGTTGTTCCGAAGAGATTTCCTGAGACAAAGATCGGCTGTGACGGTTCCAATCCGTCGCTGCCGCCGACGAAGGAGTAGACTGTGGTCGCGGTCCAAGGCGACCCGTCGGTTGAGGGTGGGGACAGCATGTTTATTGTGCCGGCCCCAACGTTGCCGCCCGTGCTCGAGGCACCGTACAAGCTGCCTCCTTCTGGGGTTACTGCTGTAGGGCTTGGTACGAGGGTTTCCAAAACGTTCTCGGCCCACGGCTCTCCCGATCCTGCGGGCGGGATCAACCTGAATATCGAACCGATCCCTGGGGACTCGCCACCTTGGGTGGTGCCAAACAGAGATCCCGACGGCCCCAACGTGAGGCGGGCCTCCGGGAGGCCGCCGCTGACAGACCCGCCAGGAAAGTTGTATATAGTCTTTAGGCTGGGACTCTGCGCTAGGCCGATATCGGCGCAAAGCGACGCGGTTAGCGCAAGGAGCGTGGCACCGCGACGCCCGCCGCAGCTTGAAGAACTTACCTGCGTACGCATGAAATCAACTGTGAGCCTACGCGAGCGAAAAGTCAAGCTGACGCTGGTACCGGTCTTCGGCCGATGCCTTTCGCGTGAGGGCGTTCTCGCTACATGTCGGCGTGGGGGCGACTGTCCTTTCCGGTGCGCGCCCTCGGCGGATGATGGCCGCCTCACCTGGCTGAGGTCGAGTGGAAAAGAAGCACTTTGCCCTGAATCAGGTGGTCGCGCGCGGCGTACGTTGTGGGTCCCCAGGCGTACGCCGCCGTAGTCTGTGGATGAATGAGCAGCGAGTCCTGCACGTTGGGTGCGCCTGGTGGCCTGGTGCGCCTTGCGCGAAAAATTCCTGTTTGCCCGAACTGACCCCGCACTCCGTGGGCGTCGGACAGATGGCGTCGTCGTACTCGGGGTAGTTCACAAGGTTTCTATATGTGAGCCTTCGGGTGTTGGTTAGGATCACGCTTCCGTTCTGGTACCGAAGTGAGGCGCCGTACATATCCATCGGCGTAAAGTCCCCCGCCGCGTTCCCCCAACGAAACGGGTTCCCGTAGGTTGTTGAATAGGTAAAGGCGGACCCGTCTGGGGTCACGCCGCAGTGCTCGGTCCACTGCGCGGCGTACCCTACGAGCCCGACATATGCGTGCGTGACGATGTTGAACGCGCCAATGTTGGGGTTGTAGTACACCTGCCCGGCCGTGTCGCCACTTTCCGTGAAGAAGACCCAATCGTTCTCCGTATTCTGCGAGGGAGTAGGGGAAAACGTGCCGCCAGCCGCGCAGGGCTCGACCCAGCCCGGATTCCCGGCCATGGCCGGTAGCTTAGGGGCTTCGTATTCCGGCATTGTTCAGGATGAGCTGGGGATTTGGAGTTCGCCAGCGGGTGATGCGAAGGTGGCTTGGTTCGAAGACCCGGATGGGAATACGCTGAGCATTTCGCAGCATTGATTTTGGAGCTCGCCAAGCAGGCGCAGTTCTGGCGTGAGGTTGGACGGGGGCTTTGT
>PLFE01000223.1 GCA_003136675.1 Bryobacterales bacterium | reverse complement strand
CTTAGAAGACCGCCTCTAGACCGCCGAAAAGCTGGTAGTGGAACATAAGCACGGGATGCGGAGTCGGGTGATTTACCATCCATCTCTGAGGTGTGGCTCTGCTTAGTCCGGGATGCGTTCCGCACGGTTTGCATCCCGCGCGGGATGCGGTCTCCTACAGAGCCACGTCCGTGCCAAAGCGGGCGCCTTCCTTTGGGTTTTCCGCCAATCAGTTCCGCCAGCTCGTAGCTCTCGGCATTCCGCGTGAATACCTAACTCGAAAGCTCCTTCGGCTGCGCTTCGAAGATGAACCCGTCTTGCAGTCCCCACTTTTTCTCTTCAGCGCCTCTCACCAAGTATTCCTCAACGCCAGACATCACGTCTCTGGGGACGTCGCACGCCACTAGATTCTTGAGAGTCACTTCGCAGTCAGCGCCCATGCTCTTCAGGGCTGCTGCAAATTGCTGAACGCCTGTCTTTTCGAGATCGATATAAGCTCGAAACGTACTGTGCCCACCACGGCTGACAACCTCGGTGAATTGTAAAAAGCCTTCGGCATTCTTCGTCACCTGGATGGAATCACCACGAGAAACCCGATTCTCGAAAAACGGGATGCTTGACACTGTGTATTCCTGGCCATTTGGCTTGGCCCAGAGTTCTTCCCAGTCCTGAGATTTGGGATACCCATCCGCAGATTTGACTAGCTTGAACCACACTTCAACAAAGTCACCGCTTGCTTCAGGTCCGTTCATGTCAGTTACTTTCATTCGGTTTCCGCATTTCCCGATGCTCTTCCTTGTGACACTCGGGGCACAGTACCTTGGCGTTGTCGGCAGTGCCAGATCCCCCCTCAGATGCGGGCTTCACATGGTGCCGTTGGAGCTGATCGGACGGAGTCGGTACACCTTTCTCATTTGCGACCTTCTGTAGCTGTTGGCCGCAGTTATCACAACTATTGGTGCCGCCGTTCTTAGCCGCGTTGGCCGAGTCAATTTTGTTTTTCTCGGATGAACTAAAGTCATTCGCCCGGCGCTCGATAGCGGCACCGCCAAGGTTTTTCGCGCCAAGAGCAGCAGCGCTGCTTCCCTGCACAATCGCGCCAGCCGACGCGATCTGGGTAGGAACCCCAACGAGTGCCCCGACTCCCGTAAAGTCAAGAAGCGTACCTCCTACCTCGCCGCCGATGCCTGCGAGAGTCTCAACTGTCCCTTGCACCGTGGCAACAGCATCGCCGACTGCCTGGCCTGTCCGGAAATCGCTGTTGCCGCCACTTGTCCGGCCGGCCCCCAGTAGATTGTCGCTGCCGAACGCATTAAGCGCTCCGGCTAAGGCGTCTCTCCAGTCTTCCCCATCAGGGTCGGTGTACCGGAGGGGATTATTCCGCGTGTAGCCGTATTTGTTCCAGCTCTGCGGATCCCCGATGTCGTGCGGGAAGTGCTTTGGATCAGGGCTGGTAAATCTCCCCTCCGCGCCACTAAAATACCGCGCCCCAAAATAATCCAACCCCGTCTCCGAATCCCTCTCTTTGCCGGTGAACTTTCGCAGCACATCATCCGGCGTCGTCGGGTACATGTAACTCGACGGTTCGTAATCCGCTCCGCGCCCGCCGACTCCGGCCACGATCTCTTCGCCGAACGGCAGGAAATCGTAGCGCCGCACTACCTGACCTTGGTTATTCATCGATAGGCGCGTGCTGCCGAGATGATCCTCGATCAGATATTCCGTGCCTGCTACTGGCGCGTCCGTTGGGAAGCTGGTCCCAGTCACTGGGACCGTGGTTTCGACGATGGCCTTTCTTGCTGCGTCATACAGGTAGATCGTCGAAAAAGTGCTGGATGCCTTCTCCACGCGCCTGCCCTGGCCATCGTAAATGTACGTGATGGTTCCGTTCGCGTTGGCTGTGTTCACCCGATTCTCAGCATCATAAGTGAACGTCTCATTGGTAGAGCCGGGAACCCCGGTCGCATCGCCAGCGGCGTCGTAGCTGGCTCCGGTGCCCAGCCATTGATTGTTGGTGAATTGGGTGAGAGCAGTTGGCGTTCCGTTGGGATTGGGGATGAAGCTGCCGGTTTGCACGGCGCGATTGCCCCATTGATCGTAGAGATAGTTCTGCGTCGATTCGGACGTGCCGCCGGGTTCGGTGGCGGAAAGGATGCGGTCGTAGGCGTCGTAAGTGTAATTCTGGGTGAGGTTGACCGCGGGGATTGGCGTCATGGTGCATGGCGGCGCGCCAACGCACGGCGGGTTGGGCGCAGCGATGGTTTGGATTTGCTGGGTGGTGAGGTTGCCGTTGTTCTGGCCGGTGGCTCCATAGGTGAAGCTGAACTGCACCGGGAACGTGGACCCGAACTGAGCGTTGCGCGCGCTGATTTGGAGGCGGCTGTTGAGGGTCGTGTTTTCCACCAGGTTGACGTTGTTGGAGTTCTGGTGGCCGATGTTCATGTTTTCGATGACGCGGTTGGGCCAGTAATTGATGGAGCCGGCGTGAGTGGAAGCGACTCCATTATAGACATCTTGCACCTGGCTGATGCGATTGGCGGTGTCGTAACTGGTGAGGATCACGCGGCCGGTGGGGTAGATGAAACTGGCGAGGTCGCTGGCGAGGTTGCGGCCGTAATACATGGGGTGTAGCTTGTTCCGATGTAGGACGTGCATCTGGCCCATTTACTAACGCAAATCTTAACCCTTTTTCCTGGCACCGTACCCGATCCAATGAGTAGTACTACATCCATACGCTAAAGCCGACGTGAGCCGCGATTCAACCTCTCGGGGGCTGTCTTTCAGGTAGACCACATCATTGACCACGAGGCGGCCCTTTTCCCGCACGACGATGGCAGCTACACGCCAAATCCAAGGACTCGAGGGCGGCTCCTGATACGTGAGCCTTACAGTCACGTGGAAGGAGCCATCCTTCTCCAGCCGAACTCCTGCGATATCAAAAGCCTGTGGGGAGGAATGATCGTCGTCACCCGAAAAGATTCCGCTTTCTAATACGCCAAACGGCGGCTTCAACTTGGGGTCCGGGTTCTGGCGAGACCAGTCAGCATAGCAGGCGAGGAACAAGTCAATCTTGCGAAGTAGAGCCTTACTGAGATATGGCGAGAAAAGGTTCATCTCCGGGCCCGTCGGTATGCCGATCGGGTGAAGAGCCAGTGCCTGTTTATAGACCCTACGGACGAGCGCCTCCGCCTCACCAGGCGGGCTGGCCGACTCCCTCTGATGAGCAGCTTGGCCGAGGCTCAAAGTTGTCGCGAGTTGTATAAGAGCGAGATATCGTAAGAGTTTCATCATTGTCCAGGCACACGGATTACAGAATACGAGTTAGCGTTGTTAGATACGTTGTAAGCGGGATCACCGTAAGAACGCACCTCTCTCGGCTGAGGCGGATGAGCAGGATTCCACTGATCCAAAACCCAAATACTGCCGTTCATTCCCTTACCCAAATAAATAGCCGAGTTTTTCGCAACACCCTGTTGTCGTGGATATCTGCCTCCCTCGTCAAAAGTTGCAATAGCCGTGCCTGGCGACTCCCTCCCCGATGCAAAGGTCCCAGAAACAGTGGCCGTCCGCGTCCGCCCGAGCCATCGGGTTATTGCGAACGTAACTGTAAAGGTTAAGCGTTTGAGGATCTTCTAGGCTTGAGTACGGCACGGCTTCCGGCTTTGCGGACCAGTCGGCAGTCGTAAATCGTCCCTGGGCGCCCGAGAAGTACCTGGCCCCGAAGTAATCCAGGCCCGTCTCTGTATCTCGTTCTTTGCCGGTAAACTTC
>PLFE01000001.1:195-7439 GCA_003136675.1 Bryobacterales bacterium | reverse complement strand
CGGTGCACGCGTGATTGCCCGGAGTAATTGAAGGACAGAGTAACCGGATGGGAAACATGTACGCAAAAATTACCACTGTCCACGCCCAGGAAATCCTAGACTCGCGAGGCAACCCGACCGTCATGGTCAGNNGAAGCGGTGGAGCTTCGCGATGGAGATGCGAAGCGCTATGGCGGTCTCGGCGTGCTCACGGCGGTGGCGAATGTGAATGATATCATCGCCCCCGCGGTCAAGGGCAAGTCCCCGCATCAGCAGCAGGACATTGATGAATTGATGTGCAAACTGGACGGCACTCCCAACAAATCGAAGCTTGGCGCGAATGCCATCCTTGGCGTTTCAATGGCAGTCTGCCGCGCGGCTGCGACTGATCTTGGTGTCCCGCTCTATTTGCACATTCGCAAGCTCCACGGGGGAGAGGACGGCTCACCATTTGTCATCCCGCTACCCATGATGAACGTATTGAACGGCGGNNAACAATGTGGACTTCCAGGAGTTCATGATCTTCCCGATCGGCGCTCCCAAGTTTTCAGAGGCGCTCCGGTACGGGGCCGAGACATTCCATACCTTGAAGAAGCTGCTCCAGAAACGCGGCCTCGTCACCGCAGTCGGAGACGAGGGTGGGTTCGCCCCCAGCCTGGATTCCAATGAGGAAGCAGTGGAACTCATCGTCGAAGCCATCAAGACTGCGGGTTATACTCGCAAGAAGGACATCGCAATCGCCCTCGATCCCGCCTCAAGTGAGTTCTACAAGCAACGCGCCTACGTCTTCACAAAATCAGATCACTCCCGCAAGTCCTCTGCCGAAATGATCGCTTTATACACAGAGTGGTCGAAGAAGTACCCCCTCGTCTCGCTTGAAGATGGAATGGCCGAGGAAGATAGCGATGGCTGGAAAGCGCTTACAAAAGCGTTGGGCGGCCCGCTGCAACTGGTGGGCGACGATAACTTCGTAACCAATCCCAGAATCTTTGCCCAGGGTATCCGCGACGGCATTGCCAATGCCATTCTCATCAAGCTCAATCAAATTGGTACAGTAACCGAGACATTGGAAACCGTGGCAATGGCTCAGAAGGCCGGATACGGAGCGGTAATCTCCCATCGATCTGGAGAAACCGAAGACACCTTCATCGCAGACCTAGCGGTAGGCACCGATGCCGGCCAGATCAAAACCGGATCACTCTGCCGCAGTGAACGCATAGCAAAATACAACCGTCTCCTCGTCATCGAGCGCGAATTGGGCGAACAGGCGGCATTCCTAAACCGGTTTTTGAAAGAGCCGCTCGCCTAAGCCACTGCCGCTTTTCCATTTTGTATTGTCTCAGTCTGCGGCTGTCGTCCCGAGGCCGACCGGACAAAGTATCACTGAAAAATGATGAAGCCTACTGAACTACTGCACAATCTTGGCCAGAGCCTCTGGCTCGACAATATTACACGGGATCTGCTCAACGGGGGCACCCTCGAACGCTACATCCAGGAGTTCTCGGTGACTGGACTGACATCCAATCCGACGATCTTCGATCATAGCATCAAAAATAGCGCCTCCTACGACGCGGCGATTCGCGGGGATTTGGCAAACACAAATGCTGTCGAGGCCCTCTTCTTCGATCTTGCGCTGGATGATCTGACCCGGGCAGCAGATCTTTTCAGGGAAATCCATGATCGGACCGATGGCGTGGACGGATGGGTATCCCTTGAGGTCTCTCCGCTACTCTCGCATGACACCGTCAGCACGATTGCCGCTGCCAAGACGCTCCACGTCCGCGCCGGGCGGCCCAACCTTTTCATCAAGATACCCGGAACAACGGAAGGCCTGCCGGCAATCGAAGAGGCAATCTTTGCCGGCGTGCCGGTTAACGTGACGCTTCTGTTTTCGCCGGAACAATATACCGCGGCAGCCGAGGCGTACCTGCGTGGAGTCGAGCGGCGCATCTCCGCAGGGCTCAATCCCAAGGTCGGCTCGGTCGCTTCGATGTTCATCAGTCGCTGGGACGTTTCTGTTGCCGGCAAGGTGCCGGAGGCATTGCACAACCAGCTCGGCATCGCCATTGCCGGACGCATCTATAAGGCGTATGTCGAAGTGTTGAGTAATCCGCGCTGGCAGCGGGTATATAACGCCGGCGCGCAGCCGCAACGCCTACTCTGGGCAAGCACAGGCACCAAAGACAAAAAGGCATCCGACACGCTCTACATAACGGCGCTTGCCGCGCCGTTCACCATTAATACGATGCCTGAGGCAACCCTGAAAGCCTTCGCGGATCATGGCGCACTCGGTCCGATCATGTCGCACGACGGCGGCAATTGCGAAACGGTTTTGGAGCAGTTCGCAAAGGCCGGTGTAAATGTAGATACGCTGGCCGCGCAACTTCAGGACGAAGGCGCGAAGTCCTTCGTCAAATCATGGAATGACCTGATGGCCGTGATCGCATCCAGAAGCGCTGCTTTAAAGAAGGCGGCGTGATATCGCCCCAAATGACTTGATGAACACACCCATCAAAATTGCAGTCACCGGCGCGGCAGGCCAGATCGGCTACGCACTCGTCTTCAGGATCGCCTCCGGCGCCATGTTCGGCCCCGACCAGCCGGTACACCTGCAATTGATCGAAATTCCGCACGTGCTGGAAGCACTCGGTGGCGTCGTGATGGAATTGCAGGACTGCGCATTCCCGCTTCTCAAGGGTATCACGGCCACGGCCGATCTGGACGAAGGTTTCCGTGGTGTAAATTGGTCGCTGCTGGTGGGGAGCGTACCGCGCAAGGCTGGCATGGAGCGCAAGGATCTGCTCGGCATCAATGGAAAGATCTTTGTGGGCCAGGGGCAGGCTATCCAACGGAACGCCGCAGGCGATACACGAGTCCTCGTGATCGGAAATCCCTGCAACACGAATTGCCTCATCGCAATGAACAACGCCAGGGAGATTCCGGCGGAACGCTGGTTTGCGATGACACGCCTGGACGAAAACCGTGCCAAGTTCCAGTTGGCGCTTCGTGCTGGAGTGGACGTCACCCAAGTTTCGAACCTGGCGATCTGGGGAAACCACTCGACCACCCAGTACCCCGATTTTTACAACGCACAAATCGACGGGGAACCCGCCGCGACGGTCATAGGGAATGATGACTGGATGAAGACAACCTTCATCCCGACCGTGCAAAAGCGCGGTGCTGCCGTGATCGGCGCGCGCGGATCATCCAGCGCCGCTTCCGCGGCAAATGCCATCGTCAATACCGTGCAATCAATCGTGGAACCCACCACGGCCGGGGATTGGCACAGCGTCGCAATTTGTTCCAACGGAGAATATGGCGTGGACAGGGGATTGATATGCTCGTTCCCGGTGCGCAGCGACGGAGCGAGGGTCCAAGTGGTCGAGAATTTGGAGATCGCAGAGTTCTCCCGCTCAAAGATCGATCAAAGTGTAGCGGAGTTGAAAGAAGAGCGCGGGTTGGTATCGGGATTGTTTCAGTAATATGGGCGCCGCGGTAAGTCCCCGCTTACTAGTCCGACGGCGCGCACATGTTCACCGGATCAAGCGCGTCGGTTAGTTGGTCTGCTGGCAGTACCTCTTCATCCGTACAGATTTGCCGTATCGTGCGACCACTCTTCGCACTTTCCTTAGCGATTTTTGCCGCAAGGTCATAACCGATGATGGGTGACAATGACGTCACCATCGACATGGAGCGTTCCACGAGCTCTCCGCAGCGGGCCTTATCTGGGATAATGCCCGCCACGCACCGGCTGGCAAACACAGAAGCGCTATTCGCCAGGAGCCGGACGCTCTCAAGAATGTTATGGGCCAGGACAGGAGCCATGACGTTAAGCTCAAAATTTCCGTTCGCCCCACACCAGGTAATGGTGGAGTCATTGCCAATGACCTGCGCAGCTACCTGCATCAATACCTCGCACATGACGGGATTCACTTTGCCGGGCATGATTGAGGATCCCGGCTGGGTTGCAGGGAGTTGGATTTCCCCGATTGCACACCGCGGGCCGCTGCTGAGCCAGCGGGTGTCGCTAGCGATCTTGAAAAGGCTGACCGCGATGGTCTTCAACTGCCCGCTCACCTGCACCAATCCGTCCTTCGCCCCCTGTGCTTCGAAATGGTTTGCCGCTTCCCGAAAGGCAATTCCGCTGTCTTCGGCTATGCGGGCGACCGCACGCCGAGCAAATTCCGGGTGCGTATTCAGCCCGGTACCGACTGCCGTACCGCCCAGGGCAACCTCCTCAATCGCGCTGATTGCATTGTCCACACGGAGACCAGCGTACTCCACCTGCATCGCGTAGCCGGAGAGCTCCTGGCCGAGCCGAATCGGAGTCGCGTCCATCAAATGGGTGCGGCCGATCTTGATAACGTCCCAACACTCTTTCGATTTTTCGGAGAGCGCAAACTCAAGGCGTTGCAGAGCCGGAAGGAGGAGATTCTTGAGAGACTCAGCCGTGGCAATGTGGATGGCTGTGGGGATGACATCGTTGCTCGATTGCCCCATGTTCACATGATCATTGGGATGCACCGGAGTGTGAGAACCAATCGGTTTGCCTGCCATCTGCGAGCAACGATTCGCGATCACCTCGTTGGCATTCATATTTGTGCTCGTGCCGGACCCGGTCTGAAATACATCTACCGGGAACTGGTCATCTAACTTGCCGTCACAAACCTCCTGGGCCGCCTTCGTGATGAAATCAGCTCGGGTGGCGTCAAGTTTGCCGAGATCAAGGTTTGAACGCGCCGCGGCGATCTTGATCAGACCAAGGGCTCGAATAAACTCTCGCGGAAAGCGGTACCCGCTAATGGGGAAGTTGAGGACGGCGCGTTGGGTCGAGGCGCCATAGAGCGCGGATACGGGAACGTCCATATCGCCCATGGAGTCTTTCTCGATTCGGGTATTATTCATAAGGGGAATTGTATCGTGCAATTAATTCGCGCATACGGCCCGGACCGATCCAGAAAACAGAGGTAATCCAAATGTCGTGCCGTATAAAATTGAGTCCGAGTAAAATCGGTTGTCGCAAGATGCGTGGTCGCTTACCAAAACAACGAATCCGTCAAAGCCAAGCGCAGCTTCTTTCGGGGAGCGCAGTAAGCCAATAGCAAGCAGCTATGGTCATCATTTGCAGACCGAGGCGGTTTCTTCCCTACCAAAGAGGATGCACGACTCCCAAAGTGAGTGACGGAATAGCTT
Source organism: Bryobacterales bacterium (assembly GCA_003136675.1). Lineage (GTDB taxonomy): Bacteria > Acidobacteriota > Terriglobia > Bryobacterales > Bryobacteraceae > Bog-113. Next base: position 2,267 of record PLFE01000001.1, on the reverse strand, counting down.
TGGGCTATAGTCCAAACACCCACGAAGTATTGGAGGGATCACCTGCGAGCATGTATTCTGTTTGCCGTCACTCTCCGACTCACAAACCCGAATACACTTACTATTTACTATGGCTAAAATTGGCATTAATGGCTTCGGCCGCGTCGGCCGCAACGTCCTTCGCGGAATGTCTCCCGAGCAGGTCTCCCGCGTCGTGGCAATCAACGACCTCACCGACACCAAAACCCTGGCCCAGCTTCTCAAGTGGGACTCAGTCCATGGCCGTTTCCATGGAGAAATTGGTTACGATGACGAAAATATCATCGTAAACGGCCAAAGCATTCGGATCCTGAAGGAGCGTGATCCGGCAAAGCTGCCATGGAGTTCCCTCGGAGCCGTGGTGATTCTCGAATCCACCGGGTTATTCACTGATCGCGAAAAGGCTGAGTTGCATATCACGAAGGGCGGGGCAAAGAAGGTCCTGATCTCCGCTCCCGCAAAGCATCCGGATGCCACCATCTGCATCGGCGTGAATGACGACATTTACGATGCAGCAAAACATAATATCGTGTCCAATGCGAGCTGCACCACCAACTGTCTGGCACCCTTGGTGAAAGTCCTCAATGACGCTTTTGGCATCGAATCTGGCTTTATGAGCACGATTCACTCCTACACGAATGACCAGCGCATTCTTGACCTGCCGCACAAGGACCTCCGCCGCGGTCGGGCTGCGGCCGTGAACGTGATTCCCACCTCCACCGGCGCCGCCAAGGCAATCGGCGAGGTCATCCCATCGCTCAAGGGCAAGCTGAGCGGCGGCGCATTCCGCGTGCCGACGCCCGACGGTTCGTTGGTGGATTTTACCGCGAATCTAGCAAGACCTGCGACAGTGCAGTCGGTGAATGACGCGTTCAAGGCGGCGGCCACAAAGGGGTCGCTTGTGGGAGTATTGGAATACTCCGACGAACCCTTGGTGACAAAAGACATCGTGGGGAATCCCCATTCATGTGTCTTCGACAGCGAGTTGACGCTGATTCTGGGCGACAAGTTCATCAAGGTCGTCGGATGGTACGACAACGAGTGGGGGTACAGTAATCGCTGCGTCCAAATGCTCGAATTGCTCGGCAAATGAAGAAGGCATTTACGCTTTGAAACTCTCAGTAAGGGACCTGAGCGTCTCGGGGAAACGCGTGCTCGTGCGGGTTGATTTTAATGTGCCGACTGAGGAGAAGGACGGTCGCGTTTCCATTACTGATGACACCCGTATTCGTGATTCGCTACCAAGTATCGAGTTGCTCCGCAAACGAGGCGCGAAGGTCATTCTGATGGCACATTTGGGGCGCCCCAAGGGAAAAATCGTCGCTAGGTATTCATTGCGCCCGATTGCCAATCACCTGCAAACCCTCATCAAACACCCAGTTGCCTTTAGCACGGATGCAATAGGGACGGTGCCAGAAGAGATCGTCGCAAGGATGCAGCCGGGCGATGTGTGCCTCTTGGAAAACGTCCGCTTTTACCCGGGCGAAGAAAAAAATGATGACGGCTTCGCCCAGCAGTTGGCAAAGTTGGGCGACTTCTACGTCGACGATGCCTTCGGCACCGCACACCGTGCGCATGCTTCCAATGCAGGCATTGCCCAGTTTTTCCCGCAGGCAGCGATGGGTCTACTCATGGAAAAAGAGCTGAAATACCTCGTTGAAGAACTTGCGAATCCGGAGCGGCCTTTCCTCGTTGTTCTGGGCGGTCTAAAGGTTTCATCGAAAATCGCAGTGATTAAAGCGATGATTGAGAAGGCGGATACCATCCTCATCGGCGGTGCCATGGCCTACACCTTTGCGCTCGCGCAGGGNNATTCTTGACCTTGCAAAAGGCAAGGGAGTGAAATTTCTCATTCCGGCCGACACGCTTGAAGCCGATGCCGTTAAACCCGGCGCCATCACCCGCAATACCCCGCTGCTGAATCGTGAGCACGGTATTACCGATGGATGGGAAGGCGTTGACATCGGGGCGGTTACCATAAAGCGTTTCGAAGAGGAGCTCGCAGTGGCCAGGACCATTCTTTGGAATGGACCGGTTGGAATCTTCGAGAACCC
>PLFE01000001.1:0-175 GCA_003136675.1 Bryobacterales bacterium | reverse complement strand
TCATCTCGACCGGTGGCGGCGCCACACTCGAGCTACTGGAAGGCCGCGAGCTGCCGGGCGTCGCCGCATTGTCTGATATGGAGCCCGTTTTGACAGTTTAGATCCCTGCGGCTAATGCGCCGAGGCCTTCCACCGACAATACCTCAATGAAACATCCCACGCTCTTCGATCCCAT
>PLFE01000173.1 GCA_003136675.1 Bryobacterales bacterium | reverse complement strand
GGCGATTTCTATCACCACAAGGGCGCGTTTCCCGCCGCTGAAAACCGTCTGGCGTTTGCGGCGCAGCAATACCCTCTGTTCAGCCACGCGGATGACGCTTTGTGGGAGCAGGCCGATTCGTTCCATCACATGGGGGACCGCTTTGAAGACCGGGAAGCCGATGCGCTGACGAAGATTGTGCGCGATTATCCGCTGAGCGATCATGTGGAAGACGCGAAGACTCGCCTGGAAGCGCTGAAGAAGCCGATTCCGGCCGCCGATCCCGCGGCNNTATGAACGGCAGAAGTATGAAATGGACGCGTATCGCAAACCGGGCCTTTATACCCGCGCCACCGAGATGCTGCGGCGCGGTCCGGATACCTCGATGGCGGCCAAGTCCGGCGCTCCGGCGATGGCAACATTGCGGCCTCCGACGCCGGTGAGCGTGCCGGCGGTGGCTCGCGCGGAAGAGGGCAGCGTCACTGGGGCGCTGGGGCAAGAGGGCAGCGACGTCAAGGGCGAAGTGGTGACGAACTCTTCGGCGATTGACACGAAACCGAATCAACTGCAACCCGGCGCGGCCGCGGGCACCGATGATAAGACCGGGACAGCCGCGGCCACAGAGCCGGCAAAACCCGTGTATCAAGGGCCGCCGCCGACGAACCATCCGAATCTGGTAAAGAGGAAGCTCACCAAGAAGCAGAAGAAGGCGCAGGAAGATGCGCAGTCGGCGGCACTGGCCGCGGCTAAGCAGGCGGCCAAGCCCGATAGTGTGGTGGCGAGCCCCGCATCCTCCGCGCCGAGTACGGGAAACACGCTGCCTTCCGCCCCCACCAATCCGCAATGACGCGGATTTTGCTGGCGGAGCACAGCCCCCATGCCCAGCGCATGGCCGAACGCATTCTGCGAGACGAAGGCTATACCGTAATCACGGTTTCCGATGGCGACACGGCCATGCTTCGCTTGAAGGACGCGAAGCCGCAGTTGATTCTGGCCGATGTGGCGCTGAGCGGGCGCTCGGGCTATCAAATCTGCGAGTTCGTGCGGTCTGAGCCGGAATATTTCGGAACGGCCGTGGTGCTCACTTTTGGGGCGCTCGAAAGCGTGGACGATGAGGCGGTGAAACGGGTGAACGCGGACGGCGTTCTCCGCAAACCGTTTGCGGCTTCGGAACTGCTGGGTATGGCCGCTAGTCACTTGAAGGCGGAACAGGCTTCTTACATCGCCGACCGGACCGATGCAGGCGAGAAAGCGATGCGGCCGGTGCGGCCGGTGGTGGTGCTGGACCCGGATCAGGTGCGTGCGGCGGTTACGGTGGCGCTGGATGAGGCGCTGGAACCGATGATCGAGCGGGTGACGGAGCGGGTGATGGCGATGCTGGGGAAGAAGTAGACAAGTGCCGGCTACCTGCATTTAAGATAATCAAGCTATGCCCGATAACAGTTTCGACATTGTTTCCGAAGTTGACATGCCGGAGGTGGTGAATGCCATCCAGCAGGCCGTCAAGGAAATCACCACGCGCTTCGATCTGAAGGATTCCAAGTCTTCGATTGAATTGAAAGAGAAAGACAAGAAGATAGAACTTACCAGTGCGGATGAGTTCAAGATCAAGGCGGTTGGTGAGATCCTTGCGCAGAAACTGGTGAAGCGGAAGGTGCCGACCAAGAACCTGACCTTCGAGAAGATTGAGCAATCGGGCGGCTCGCGAGTGAAGCAGGAGATTAATCTGCAAGTGGGCATTCCCATTGAAAAGGCCCGCGATATTGTCAAGAAGATCAAGGACAGTAAGCTCAAAGTACAGGCGGCGATTCAGGGCGAAGTCGTGCGGGTGAGCAGTAAGGATCGCGACACGCTCCAGCAGTCGATGGCGCTTCTGCGCGGCGCCGATTTCGGCCTGGAATTGCAGTTCACTAACTACCGGACCAACTAAGTGGCGCGGCGGATTGAGTCGCATAGCATTGCCGGACCGGCCGGCAAGTTAGAGGCGCTGCTGGAAGAACCCGAGGAGGGCGCGCCGCGCGAGGTCTGCCTGATTTGCCATCCGCACCCGCTGGGGGGTGGGACTATGCGCAATCGGGTGGTGCATCGCCTGGCGCGGGCCATCCGGATGGGCGGCGCTACGGTGCTGCGATTCAACTTTCGCGGCGTGGGATTGAGTGAAGGCGAACATGCGCATGGAATCGGCGAGATTGAGGATGCGCGCGCGGCGCTCTTGTGGCTGCGGGAGCGATATCCCGATCTGCCGTTTGCGCTGGCCGGTTTCTCCTTTGGTTCGCGCGTCGTTCTGAAACTGGGGTGCGAGATAGGCGATGCGCGGCTCCTGCTGGCCGCGGGCATGCCGACGCGGCGCGAGACGTTTCCATTTCTGAGTCACTGCGCGGTGCCCAAGGTGTTCATTTCCAGCACGCAGGATGAATTCGCGCCGCGCGAAGAACTGGAAGAGTGGTTCCAGGGCTTCGCCGAACCGAAGGAATTGGTTTTGATTCCGGCGGCGGATCATTTCTTCGCGGGCGCGCTGGATGAATTTGAGGTTGCGGTGAAGGCGGCCATGCGCTAATATGTCGTCATGCGACATGTCGCGACAAATAACAGGGACCCCGAACCAAAACCGCTCTCCGAGCCGGTTTTCCTGATTCTCACCAGCCTGGCCGATCAACCACGGCATGGCTACGCCTTGCTGCGGGACATTCAAGACATCAGCAACGGGCGAGTCGCCTTGAGCACAGGCACGCTGTATGGAGCGCTGCGCCGGCTGCTGGAAGAGGACTGGATCGAGCGGTTCAAGCAGAAAGACACGTCGCGGGATAAACAGGCTTACCAACTCACCTCCGAGGGCCGCCGGCAACTGCGCCTGGAGGTGGAGCGGATGCGGCAACTGGCCCGCGTGGCAGGCGCAAGGATGAAAGAAAGCGAGGGATAGCGATGCGGCAGACTTCGATGACGATACTGTGGCTTTACCCGGCCGAGTACCGGGAGGCGTTCGGTCCGGAAATAGTCGATACGATTGCGCAGCGCGCGGGGGAGGCCTGCTTGCAAGGGCTTGCCGCGTACGCTGCTTTTGCGGCCGGTGAATTCGCGGGGTTGCTGCTGGGGGCGTTACGGGAGTGGACGACGAAATGGACGGCGCGAGATGGTTACATGAGTCCGCCGGACTTTGCCGTTGAGGCGGCCGATGTACCGGATTTGCAGCGCCGTATCCAGCAGTTGATTCGCGGCATGGAGTTTGCTATCGCGAATCATGACTTCCCGAAGGCCAGACTTTATTCCGATCGGGAACGCATCATGCGGGCGCGGCTGGATCGGTTGTTGAGCGCGGGCAATTTGTATCAAAGTCGCTAACACTTAACGGACGGTAGCTGGTATTATCCGTCCTGAGACTATGCCCTGCCTGCTGCTGTTCGTCATTCTGCTATTCCCGCGCGTCGCTCTGGTGTTGATGTGGCTCTTCACCAACTATCTGGTGCGGCCTTTCCATGGTGGCCTGCTGGTCCCGCTGCTCGGTTTCATTTTCCTGCCGCTCACCACCATCGTTTACGCGTGGGAGATCAACAGCGGCATGCCACTGGCGGGAATCAACCTCCTGTGGCTGTTGCTGGCCGTGATCTTTGACCTGGGCGGCATTGGCGGCGGCGCGCACCGGCAATCGCGGCGCTGAGTGCTATACTTCCGGGGTCTACAGGAGACCCCATGCCCCGCTGCGCAGCACTGATTCTTCTATTCGCCGCCGCTTGCCCGACAGGATCAGCGCAGAGCGTGCCGTTCATCGATCAGCCCCTCGTCCCCACTGCCATCAAGGACGGTGGTCCCGGATTCACACTTACAGTGAACGGCGGCGGCTTCGTGGCCCAGTCGGTTGTGCTTTGGAATGGAAGCCCGGTCGCGACCACTTACGTCAGCTCCAGAAAGCTTACGGCGCAGATTCCGGCTTCGAAAATCGCTTCACCGGAAACGGCGGTCATCAGCGTATCGAGCGGCGCAAAGCTGGTTTCGAGCGGGGTGTTTCTGCAGGTGGAAGCAACCCGGCCTGCGGTAGCGTTTACTGCCTCCTCCGTCTCCGCAGTCGATCCGCAGCAACTCGCCTTTGGCGACTTTAATGGCGACGGGAAACAGGACTTAGTCACCCGGTTGTCGAACGACACGATCGAGGTGCTGCTGGGCAATGGCGATGGGACATTTCAGAGCCCGATCGTTCTTCCGACCGTGGTGAGCCAACTCAATCAGATGCTTGCCGTTGACATCAATGGCGACGGCAACCTCGACCTCGTGGTGCTGAGCGACCGTATTGGAGAGTCCTCCGTTTTCCTCGGCAACGGAAATGGAACCTTTCAAGGTCCGCAGACGCTGCCGGTTGGGGACAACGGAGCTGTCTTTGCCGCCGCCAGCGATTTCAATGGGGATGGCAAGCTGGATCTTGTTTCTTACATGGATTCTGCTGGCATCCTGCTGCTGCTGGGCAACGGGGACGGTACGTTTACGGCGGGGCCGGTATTGGGTTCGACGGCTGTTGCAGGTGGGTTGATGGTTGGGGATCTGAATGGCGATGGATTTCCGGATATCGCCGTGTATACCTCCACGCCCGCTGGCGTTTCCATTTTCCTCAACGACGGGTCGGGCGGCATGACTGAGGGTCAAACGCTGCCAAGCGCCGCAACTCTCACTCCGTTCGTTCTGGCGGATCTGAATGGCGACGGGATCATTGACATCGCCACGGTGAGCTCCTCTCGCGCCTCGGTCGACATTTACCTGGGGAACGGCGATGGCACTTTTCAATCCACCGCTTCCTATTCGACGGGCGCGAGCCTGGAGGGAGTTGTGCTCGCCGGAGACTTCAATGGCGACGGCAAACTAGACCTGATCGTTCCGGCGGAGCAGGGAAGCCCCACCGAGGGTTTCTCACTCCTCCTCGGAAACGGTGATGGAACGTTTCAGATCGCGCCCGCTTACCTGGGCGCATCTGGTTTCGACGAGCTTGCCGCCGACTTCAACAATGACGGAGAACTGGATTTGGCAGCCGTGGGCTCCGGACCAAAGATCGAACTGGTTCTGCAGACCAGCGTGCTTGCCACCCCGACCGGGCTGGCCTTCCCCACCGTCCCGGTCACTACCATCAGCCAGCCTCTTTCCGCCAAGGTTTCGAATGTCTCATCCGCGCCGCTGGCAATTTCCGGTCTGCACCTGATGGGGCAGAATGCCGCGGCTTTTTCTTTCGCCACCAATTTGTGTTCCGGCACGGTGCTGGCATCCGGGGCGAGTTGTTCCTTTTCCGTCCTCTTCGCGCCCACCACTCCGGGCACGATCGCGGCCAGCGTAATCATCTCCGACAACGCACGGGTGAATCCACAGGCGGTCCCACTGGAGGGCACGGCGAGCGAGATTGGAGTTTCACCGCTGTCGCTCGGCTTCGGAACTGTTAAAGTGGAGAACGCCAGCGCTGGCCAGGTTGTAGCGATCACCAATATGGGAACGCTCACCGCTTATGTGGAAATCTCAGTGGGCGGCGCCGACCCGCAGGATTTTCTTGTGGAAAGCACATGCATCAGCGATGTCCTTCAACCGGGCACCGGATGCTCGCTGTTCGTCAGGTTTATCCCCACTGTTTCCGGCGCGCGAACGGCGACTCTAGTCATCAATGACGCGGCGACGAATGTGCCGGTCTCAGTAAGTCTGTCGGGCACCGGCAGCTAAACGCCTGAAGATTTCAGCGCGTCCTCAATCTCATAGATCTTGTCATCGAGATTGCGTGTGGGCGCGCCCGCGGCTTTAGCAGCTTCCAGTTTCGACTTGGCCGTGGCCAACTGCTTCTGAAGTCCGAGCACCTTGCGGCTCGGCTTGACGGGCGTGGGCGGCGCGACAGGCTTTTTCTTCTTCGCCCCGCCGGCCTTATGCCGGAACGAAGTCACCGCGGGCGGCGGTTTCAACACTCCGCCAAAATCTTTCTTGTACTCCTCGGCCACATCCACCGCTTCGAGCAAAAGCTCCCGGAAGCGCGATTCCATGGCGAGCTTGGCCTTCACACGCAGGTCTTCCCCCTGCTGCTTCCACTTCTGGTATTCGCTGATAACGTCGTTCATTTAGTTCAGGAAGTAACTGCGGTAGAGAGTATCGCGCTGTTTGGGAATAAAGCCGGCATCGCGGATGAGACGCCGGAGTTCTTCCTCCGTGGCGCAATGGTGCGCGCCGGCCGCGGAGACCACGTTCTCCTCAATCATGATGCTGCCGACATCGTTCCCGCCGAACCGCAGACCCACCTGACAGGTTTTCAGCCCCGGCGTTACCCAGGACGATTGAACATTCAGGATGTTGTCGAGATAGACGCGCGAAACGGCGAGCGTCTTCAGATATTCCACGGCCGTGGCTTCCTCTTTGACGAATCTCCCCAGCGAGGTATTCTCGCGTTGAAAACTCCACGGGATGAACGCCGTGAACCCGCCGGTATCTTCCTGAATCTGCCGGACCAATTCCAGGTGATTGATTCGCTGCTCAATGGTTTCGCCGCAACCGAACATCATGGTGGCCGTGGTGCGCATGCCCAGCGCGTGCGCGATGCGGTGCACATCCACCCACTCCTGCGTGGAGCACTTCAAACGGCTGATGCGGTACCGGACGGCGTCATCGAGAATTTCCGCGCCGCCGCCGGGAATGGAATCGAGCCCCGCATCACGCAGGCGCGCGATGGTGTCATGTAGGGAGAGTCCGCTGACGTCGGCGATATTGGTGATCTCCGGCGCGGAGAAGCAGTGCGTCCAGATGTCGAAGCGCTGTTTGATGGAGCGCAGCAGATCTTCGTACCATTCGATTTTGAGATCCGGGTGCAGGCCGCCCTGCATCAGGATGCCAGTGCCGCCCAGGTCGAGCGTTTCCTGGATCTTATCGAAGATCACTTCTTTCGGCAGCACGTAACCCTCCTTGTGCCCCATGGGCCGGTAGAAGGCGCAGAAACTGCAGTATTCGGTGCAGAAGTTGGTGTAGTTGATGTTGCGGTCGATGATGTAACTCACCACGCCCCCGGGGTGCAGGCGGCGCCGCACGGCATCGGCCTCCATGCCAATGCCGATCAAATCGTCCGAATCGAACATTTCCTGGGCTTGCTGGCGCGTGATCATGGTTCTGTCTTCAGTTTAGAACGTTGCGGGTATCGGGACGTTGGGGTGATCGGGGTGCGGGATTATTGCTGTCGCCAATCCAGCACCACACATAGTCATCATCGAGTTTCACGGCAAGGGCGCGGTATTTTGAGCGTCACCCGCGCGGACCAGAGTTCCTGTCCGGCGCGTTCGGTCAGCTTCTTGAATTGCAAAGGCGGATGACGCGGGTTTGCTCCAAGCAACGCGAATTGCTTGTCCGCCAAGGTCGCGGATCTCGGCGGCCACAGCGCGGTATTCTTTCCAAAAGTCCGCATGGGCGCGGTGCATTGAATGGACCCACTAAAGGGGTTCGGTTCTTCCGACTTTATGATCGGCAACAGCACGGGCAATACGCTCATCAAAGCGGCCTGCGTCAATGGCGGCTTTCAGCTGAATGTCGCTCGGCTGCAAATACTGCTCGTCAAGCTGCTCGGGTGTTAGAGCTTCAATCGCGCGCTCAATTTGTTGCACCGTGTTTAAGTCCATGGAGGTGTGTCCTCACTTAGCGAACGGCAAGGTTACCACGCGGGGTAGTGGAGTTCAAACGGTTCCGGGTTTTCTCAAAACTTACCCGTTTTGAAACTAAGGTTTCCGCTTGTCCGCTGCCGTGTGAAGCCTTATGCTGGTTCATACCGAATACGGGCGAGGTGCGAACAGGCGTGGCCAGACATCAGCGAGTTCGGGGGACGCAGGTCGAGAACGTCCGGGCTGCCCTTGATTGCGAACAAGTGCGGGACTTACTGCTAGCGCTGTGCGTGAAATTGGGTTTCTGCCTGCCGCCAAGTGAACAAGAGTGGATCGTCAGCGAGCCGCCGTTGACCGTTTATGATTTCACGGATGCGGTGTTTGTTGGTGAGGGCCTCGATCCCGCCACGGCGGACAAGACACTGCTCAACCGTGTCCGAATGATCGTGGCCGCCGCCTTTGCCACATCGAAAGAGCTTGTCAACGGCAAAACATAATCGAGCATTTTGTTCCGTCCCGAAACTTACCCTTTGTGAGACGATAGCCGCCTCATTTTGAGAACGGTCTCAAGGACGCGGGCAGGGGCAAAGTTTTGGGCGCTTCGCCTGCCAGACCGTAGACTTCAAGGCCAGCGAGAACACCGCTATTTTCAAAAACAAAAACACCCGCTCAAGCTCAAATCGTCGTCAGCGCCAAAAATGAAATCCGCGAGGATGTGAAGCCCACCCGATGGCACGGGCAAACCATCGATAGAGAGATTGATGCTCGCGCAACCGCAAGGACAACGCCACGCAGTAGCCTTTGCCTTTTCCAGCTGCGACAGAAACGCTTGCGCCTCCGGGGCGCCATGCTCAAGCATCCAACGGATTAGTTGCTCCTCGTCCGGCGTCAGTGGACGGTCCATGTTCAAACGCTAGCGCGAGAACCCCGTGGCGGCCAAGTCCATTTTATTCATGCTGCACAAAGGACCCTTTGCGGAACGCGGTTACAGGTGCAACTGTTGCGGCACGTGTTGGCGCCGGACCGTGATTTTGCTCTCGTCCTTCCGGGCCTGTGCGAGATCGTAACTCGCCTGCATCCGCACCCACGTTTCGGCAGTGCCGCCGAACTCTTTCGTGAGCCGAATTGCCATTTCGGAACTGGTGCTTCAAAGCATCGCCAATTTGTGACGAGGATCGCCCATCACATTTCGATTCGTTAGTAGGTGAACCAGCAGACTCCACGTCATTGCCAACCGAACGTTGCCGTCAATCAAATACGAGGTCATAAGGCGTCTCGTAGACAGGGCACTGCGATCCGCGGTTGCCGCGTCCCTTAAGAAGCGGAGGCTTGACGCGAGCGCCTTTCTTTAGGAGGGCCAATTGGGGCGATTCGGGCTAAAGGCTTGCCACGTTTCGGGATGGGCGATGCGCGGTTTCCGCGCGATCATGATTCTACGTTCAGTTTGACACGTTCGGCGTACCCTAAACCGAATCCGCATTCCGGCCGATAAGACTATAAGATGGACGCGCCTCCCTATCACCTCATCTATACGAGCACCGCGGTCGAACGGTTATCGCAGAGCGATCTGGTCGAACTCCTGAAAATCAGCCGCCGCAACAATGAAGCCAGCGGACTCACCGGAATGTTGCTTTACCGCGACGGCATGTACCTGCAGTTCCTGGAGGGGCGGAGGAGCGACATCGCCGGGCTTCTCGAGCGTTTGCAAAACGATCCCCGCCATTGCGGCATGCACGTTCTCCGCGAGAGCAATCTCCCGGCACGTTTGTTCCCCGAATGGACCATGGCTTTCAAGAACCTGGCTGGGCTGCGAAACGCGAGCGTCCCCGGATACTCCGAACTCCTGCAGGGACACTACGTCAACTACGGAAGCAAGGGCCCTGCCCAAATGCTGGTTGAAATGTTCCAGGAGATGCTGATCGCCTCGTAAATCTAGCGGCGCATGCCCGCGATCACCTTGTAACCCGACCATCCAAAGGTAATCCCGAAAACCAGCAGGCTGATCGAAATCACCACGAACTTGCGCACCGGTGAAAGGGTAATGGCAACTTCGGGTTCACGCGCGTACTGCACCGCGGCCTGCAGCCGCACCATGGCGGGCGCTTCCGCATCGTTCACCAGCAGAATGTCATAATCGCCCTTCTCGGGGACGGCTTGATCGAACTTTCCGCTGCGCCGGGGAGTCATCTCCACCAGCGCTTCATAATGACGCCCGCGGGCAAATTCGTTCAAGTCCCGCCTTGCGAGAAGCGTGATTTGAACCGGCGCGCCGGAGGCCACCTCGAAGCTGGCATGAAACACCGCGGGCCAGTTGGCGATGCGCGACGAGAACGCCCGGTAATCGTGCGCGGGCACTTCCACCGTGGTGCTGATGATCTCCGCAATCGACGGGTCGCCGGCCAGAGCGGGCATGCCTGGCAGAACCGCCAGCAGAACCGCCNNCGCCAGCAGAACCGCCAGCAGAAACATAGCGATACCCAGCTTATTCCTGATAAACTACCCTTCCATTCACAACTGTCATTGTGACGCGAGCGGTAGGAATGCGCGCGGGCGCAATCCGCATGATGTCGTCCGAGAGAACCACGAAGTCGGCGAATTTGCCCGGCTCAATCGAACCTTTCGTCGTTTCCTGGAATGCGGCATATGCGCCTTCGATGGTCCAAGACCGCAGCGCTTCCGCCCGCGTCAGGCGCTGATTGGGGAACCAGCCGCCGTCTGGATTCCCTTGACGATCCTGCCGCGAAACAGCCGCGTAAAACCCCCAGATAGGGTTGGGATTTTCCACCGGGAAATCCGATCCGAACGCCAAATGCACGCCGAGTTTCAGAAACGTCTGCCACGCGTATGCGCCTTCGATGCGCACCGGTCCCAGGCGCAGGGCCGCCCAGGGCATATCGCTCGTGGCGTGCGTCGGTTGCATGGAGGCGATGATGGAATTGTCGCGGAACCGGGCGAAGTCTTCCGGCGCGACCACCTGGGCGTGTTCCACGCGAAAACGCTTGTCGTTTTTCCCATGCAGCGCGGCGGCGTAAGCCAAAAGAACCTCGTGATTCGCGCGATCTCCAATGGCATGCGTACACACCTGGAAGCCGCCTTTGACCGCTTCTCTGGCGAATTTTTCGATAGTCGCCTGCTCCGTAATCGTCAACCCGCTATTCTTTGGATCGTCCGAGTACGGCGCCAGCAAGGCCGCCCCGCGCGAGCCGAGTGCGCCATCGGCATAAAGTTTCACACTGCGCACCGTCAGGAAGTCGCCTATTTCGGGGCCGGCTTTCAGGAACCTGTTCCAAAGGTCGGGATCGCTGCCGGAGATCATGGCGTTAATCCGAATGGGCAAGCGGTTCTTCTGGATCAGGGTCCGGTAGGCCTCCAGTGTCGCTGCCGGGATTCCGGCGTCATGAACCGTGGTCAGCCCGATCCGCGCACACAGCTTTGCGGCCGCTTCCAAATCCGCTTCTCTTTGCGCGGGTGTTTCGTCCGGCACCTTCACCAGGTCCATCGCGTTATCGATAAATACGCCCGTGGGATATCCCGTTTCATCGCGCATGACGCGCCCGCCCGTGGGGTCGGCGACTTTGTCCTTCACGCCGGTGACCGTGAGGGCTTCCGAATTCACCCAGATCGCATGCCCGTCCACGCGGGTCAACACCACCGGGTTATCCGGCGCGGCGCTATCGAGTAAGTCCTTAATGGGGAATTGTTTGTTTTTCCACAGATTCTGATCCCATCCGAAACCCGTGATCCATTCACCGGGCTTCCTGAGGCGGGCCCGGTTCGCGACCATCGCCTGGATCTCCAATTCCGAGGAGACGCCGTGAAGATCGAGGCTCGACAGCGTCTCTCCCAACCCCAGCATGTGGCCGTGCGAATCGATGAAACCGGGAATGACGGCTTTGCCGTGGACATCGATCCGCCTGGTTTCAGCTCCCACGTAGTCGCTGACGCTGTCTCCGACGGCGAGAAACTTCCCGGCCTTGATCGCGATGGCCGTGGCGGAGGGTTGCCGCGGGTTCACGGTGTAAACGCGAGCGTTCACAATCACCAGATCCGCAGTTTCACCGAAGAAATTCGCGGCCGTGAACGTCAAACCCAAAGTGATGCCAACAGCGAGTCGAAGCATTTCCACAGCGTACAATGAAGGCGTACCGATTATGAGTTCAGCCTCAATGAGTTCAGGCTCCATGGCTCGCACGTTCGAGCAGCCACAATGGAAAACCATCGCCAGTTGGGTGGCGGCCATTCTGGTTGCCGCTCTGTTTCTGTCGTCGGGAATCTGGAAGATCACGGATCCTTTCGGCTGGGCCGTACTGATTCACCAGCTCAAGGTTCCTCAGGTGGTCAGCCTTCCGTTCGCCGTATCGCTGGGAACCATGGAAGCATTCACCGGATTGCTGTTTCTCATCCCCGCCTATCGCAGGCTTGCGGCCTGGCTGGGAACCGCGTTGCTGGTGGTGTTCATGATTTACATCGGGATTAACTATAACGCCTTGCTGGGCGCGGATTGCAGTTGTTTTCCCTTCGTGAAGCGCGCGGTGGGCCCGATGTTCTTCGTGGAAGACGCGGGGATGATCGTGCTGGCTGTGGTAGCGGGCATTTGGGGCGGGTCATTCGCTTTCGGGAAGCGGTTGCGCGGCGCGGCCATCATGCTGGGAGCCGTGGCGGTCTGCGCGGTTGTGTTTCTGGGAATCGCTTATTCGCGCCAAACGGGGACCCTCGCTCCTCAGACGGTGAAGGTGAACGGAAAGGCTTTCGACATCTCCAAAGGCAAGGTCTTCATCTATTTCTACGACCCCGAATGCATGCATTGCCTGGATGCCGGCGAGCGGATGGCCAAGCTGAACTGGAATGATGTCACATTCGTGGGACAACCCGTGGTGCGTCCGCAATTCGCGCCGGCATTCATGGAACGAACCGGTCTGAAGGGCGTGACGGCGGACGACCTGGCGTTGCTCAAGAAGACCTTCCCCTATGCGGCGACGCCCGCGGGCGTGGCGCTCGACAACGGGCGCGAAGTAGCCGCGCTCTCGACGTTTGAGGATCCGGAGCCCGCAACCACGATACGGAAATTGGGTTTCGCCAAGTAGTACCAGCCCGCCTCATCGCTGTAGCATCGCGAAACATGCTCCCCGGAGAAACGAAACTCGCACGCGCTTTTCCTGTTGATAACTCTGAGGGCCCCGCGAATCGCGCGGGTGGCCCCGCGATTGCTACACCTAAAGCCCGAGACACGCTATGAAACGGATTTTCAACCAAGTCGTTATTGCTTTTCTTGCTTCCGCGGCACTGGCCAGCGCCCAACAGCCGATCCTGCGGCTGAGTACCACCACCGTGGCAGCCACCGTCGGCCAGGGGTCGAACGCGCCGAATCAGTCGGTCCTGGCCTATAACATCGGCACGGGAACCCTGAGCGTGGCGGCCACCTCCACGGCGTCATGGGTGCAGATCGCGCTTACCCCAGCGGCGGCTTGCGCCGCCTCACCAAGCGGCTGCTATCCGATCGTGCTCAGTTTTAGCACCAGTTCACTTGCCGCGGGAACCTATAGCGCACTGATCGAAGTTACCGATCCGGGTGCGGTGGACGCGCCCCAGAGTATCGCGGTCTCTCTGACGGTCGCCGCCGTGCCGTCGACCCTCACCTTCTATGCGCCGCCCGCCGGACAAGCGCCGACCACCACTTTCTATACGCAAGGTCCGGCTTCCACGCAGGCCAGCACCGCGACCGGCGGGACCTGGCTGTCCGTGCAGCTTGAGACCACTACCGGGGCCACTTTCGTTCCTTACCAGGTGACCGCGAGTTCCAAAAACATTTCAGCTCCCGGGACGTATACGGGAAGCATCGTCGTCAGCGGGTCTGACGCCGCCGCGGACAATCACTCGATCGCGGTTACCTTTAACGTAACGACATCGCCGATCGCGCAACTGAGCATTCCCGCGCTGAACATCGCGCTGGGCGCGAACCAGCAGCAGAGTATCCCGATCACAATCGGAAACATCGGCCAGGGCTCTTTGACCGTGTCGGGCGCAACGGCGGCAACTACGACAGGTTCCGGATGGCTGACGGCGGTACTCGCCAGCGGCGGCGGTTCCGTCACCGTCACCCTGAACACGGCTTCGCTCACCGCGGGAGTTTACACAGGCTCCGTTACCATCAGTACCAATGCGGTGAACAACGCGGCTCTCACGGTTCCGGTAAGTCTGCTGGTGACCCAGCAAACGGGTCCGCAAATCAGCATCGGCGGCGTGGTGGATGGAGCGAGTTACGGCGCCACGCTGGCGCAGGGCGATATTGGCGCGGCATTTGGACTCGGCCTCAGTTCGGCGACCGTGAGCGCCCCTTCCGTACCGCTTCCCACTACGCTAAGTGGAACCCAGATCCTGGTGAACGGCGCGGAAGCGCCACTCTATTTCACATCCACCGGGCAGATCAATTTCCAGGTTCCGTATGAGATCCCGCCGGGCGTGGCGACGGTGCAGGTAGTGAATAACGATGTTCCCGGTAATACGGTTTCGATGACCGTGGCCGCCAGGGCGCCGCGCATCCCGCTGATTTCCGGGATTGCGCCGGTGATCGTCAACTATGCGGATAATTCGATCCCGGTGGTGACCAACCCGGCGCTTTCCATCCCCAGCCATCCGGCCGCGCTGGGAGACACCCTGATCATCTACGCGTTTGGGCTCGGCCAGACGAACCCGATCGCGGCTGACGGCGTTGGGGCGAGCTCCAGCCCGCTGATGGAGATCAATCCGCCGGTGAGTGTGATGTTGGGCGGCGGGTTCTCGCCCACCGTCGAAGTGACTCCGCTATTTACCGGACTCGTGCCGGGCCTGGTGGGCCTCTATCAGATCAACTTTACAATCCCACAAAACGCGCCGACCGGGAATAGTATTCCGCTCACTGTAAATGTTCCGGGCGGTGGCACCAACCCGGTGAATATTGCGATCCAGTAAGAGAATCGGGTGTCAGCAGAGGTCGGCGAATGCGACTCAAAACCTAATCGCCGTCGCCGGCGCAATCGTCTTCGCCGTCGCGGCCGCTGCGGCAGTGTCGCCCTCCGAAGACTATGCCAGGGGGCGTCGAGGATATTCCTGGGTACGTCACCGGGAAGCAGACTCCTGGCACCGATTTCGCCTGATGCCTTCCGCGACCTCGTCAGCAGCCTCGATCGGCTGATCGAGCGTAAGCGTCAGAGCAAAGCACC
>PLFE01000218.1 GCA_003136675.1 Bryobacterales bacterium | reverse complement strand
TCTTGGTGGCGGGCACACTCCGGGACTTCCCGACCGCACACGTCGAGCCGGGTTGGGCGCCAGACGGAAGTCGTCAGTCCATCGCAAGCCCGTGGACGCTGGTCAGCGGCGGCCTCGCAACCTCGTCGGGGTTGGCAGGGGAAGTACCGCCCCGGCTGCAAACCTCAACCACCTACCGCCCGCCACCCAATCTCTCCCGCAACCGGTCCGCACCCAAATGGCAAAACGGCGGAGCGAAACTCCTCTGAGGCACCGCAACCGCGCTCGGGCTGAATTGAAGATACGGCTCATCATCGCCATTCCAAGCCTTCCACACGGGCAGACCGGCCCCATTCGGATCTCCCGATTTCGCAAAGTTCGTCCAGTAACTCTCCATCACCGCGGAAAGGTTTCGATCGGCTTGGGTAACGGGCAGCCATCGCCAGCTACGGGAGCTGAACGTCTGGAACACAAACGGCAATTCCAAGGCATGGAACGCACCGAGTTTTTGTTCGCCCTTCCCTGGGATGGAGCGATCGAAGCGATAGAGATACGCGCGCGCGCCGAGTCTGGTGACGAGCGCGATTTCGGCGCCCACGGGGCAGGCCACCAACATGTCGTTACTCGCACGGTCCACTGCGCTATTGCCGTGCACCAGAATCTGGGCGAGGTACATGCCGACGGCCATATCGGTCCATGCGCCGTAAAGAGGGTAGGCGGCGTCGGCGAGTTTCTTGACAGCCGCGGTGGCAGGCTCTTTCGGCGGCGCCGTGGCCGCTGCTTCAGCGACAATGCGAAACGCGCTGAGCTCTCTTCCGTTAAACCCCGCCATCAAATCCACCTTCTGAGTGCTGCCCGATGCAAACGCCACCGCGGGCGGTCGCGGAAGCAGCCAGCCATCGACTACTGCGCTGTTGGGATCAAACCCTTTGAAGCGCGAGGCCACCATGCGCGCGTCCAGTTCAGCCACCTGCTGGGCGGGCATTTTCCGAAGAGCGGCTGCAGTGTTGATCGCTTTCCCTACCGCTTCCGCCTGGGCGAGCATCACAGGAGGGCCAAGGCCGAACGCGGGTCCGCTCTCCGCAATCACCCGGCGGAAGAGGCCCTTCACCAAAGGCGATGCCATCAGCATGGTCGCGTCCACAGATCCAGCGGACTCGCCAAACAGGGTCACGTTGCCGGGGTCGCCGCCAAACTGCTCGATGTTCTGTTGCACCCATTTCAATCCGGCGATCTGATCGAGCAGCCCGTAATTCCCGGAGCTATGGTGTGGGGATTCCGCCGTCAGCCCTGGATGCGCGAAGAACCCCATCGCGCCGAGCCGGTAGTTCATGGTGACGACGATGACTCCATGGGATGCGAGAGATGCCCCGTCGTAGCCGTCACCGGACCCGGAACCTGCCCGGTTGCTGCCGCCATGCAGCCACACCATTACCGGAAGTCGTTTTGCGGCGGCAGGAGAAAATACGTTCAAGTACAGGCAATCTTCGGAAGGTTTCAGCGCCTCCATGGCATAATGCACGCCGTATTCCGCGGCGAGCGGTGCAAGAAAGGAATCGACGCCGTAGGTGGATTGCATGCACGGGCTTCCGGCGTTGGTGGCGTCACGGATACCGGACCAGTTGGCCACGGGCTGAGGCGGGCGCCAGCGCAAATCCCCGACCGGGGGCGCGGCAAACGGGATTCCTTGGAACACGCTGGTGCTGCCCAGCACCTTTCCGGCGA
The DNA here is from genome assembly GCA_003136675.1 of Bryobacterales bacterium. Taxonomy (GTDB): domain Bacteria; phylum Acidobacteriota; class Terriglobia; order Bryobacterales; family Bryobacteraceae; genus Bog-113. Next base: position 20,036 of record PLFE01000218.1, on the reverse strand, counting down.
GAGTTCCGCTCGCGACATGCACCACAGGCACGATGGGAGCGGCCATGGCGAACGGCACAGCTAACAGGACGGGAACCCAGCGCATCAGGTTCTAGTCGTGCAGCGTGGCGATTACAGTCATGGATCCCAGGTTGTCGCCGTAACAGCCCGGCCCGGTTTTGCTGGCGCCCTGGCAGTTGTCAACATAGCCCAGATAAAGGTGCGTGGCGCGGGAAGGAACCACAAACGCCTGCACGCTGCCGGCGCCGGTTCCGGTGATGCCGTCGCCGACGAAGAATACCTGACCGATCTCCGGATTCAGGATGCTGAAGTCCGTCTGAATGCCTCCCTCGGAACTGTTGCTCACATAGAACCTCAAGGCGGAGGGCGCCGCAGCCGGCAACGAGTCTTCCAGGAAGACACCCACCAGCGGGCCAACGAAGTCGGTCTGACTATAGCCGGAAAGCAGCCCGATGGACTTGAAACTAGTGGCGCCGCCGGCCGTGGCACAGTATCCCGCTGTTTGACCGTCGGGGCCGTAGCCGAGTTTGCCCTCCTGGCAGGTCCACGCCCCCGTGATGCTCCGGAAAGTCAGGTACCCCCATGTGCCCGCGGTGAAGCTCAACGACACCGGTGCGCCCCCGCCGCTGTTGTCGATGTTTCCACCGGCCTGGAAGATATCCATGGTCGCGTCAACCTTCTTGCCGCACCGTCAGTGGCGCTGTCGGCNNGGCCGGCAAAGCGACTGCTGCCAGCAGCGCCGCCGCGAGGGCGATTGAGGTTGGTTTCATTCTGGCGTGGTCCTCCGATTCGGAAATCCTACCATGCACCCCGCGCCCGTTTAAAGTCTTCCGCCGGTTCTGCCGATGTTTGTCCTGTAATGCGATCGCGGGCCATTGCTGCCGTTTCTACGATCACCTCTCTGATCGCGCTGGTTCTTTTGGCCGGATCGGTGGTTGTGGAGCGGCAGCTGAGGGCGCACCGCGGTTACGCCGCGCTCATTAACGTGGCTGGGCGTCAGCGCATGTTGAGCCAGCGTCTGGCCAAGACCGCAGTCGAATTGGCGTCCCATTCGAGGAAGAGCTCCACCTCCGCACTCATTGAGGAACTGGATTCCACGGTGCGCGCCTGGCGCGAGGCGGACGACTTGCTGGCGCACGGGGAGGTTTCCCACGCGAAACGTCCCGATCTGGCGTTGGTCCATCCGCTGCTTGACCGGATCAGCACAAGCGCGAAGGGGATCGCCACGGCTTATGGCAACGGCCGGGAGCCATCCAGCGCCGAAGTCAGTCTGCTTGTTCAGGAGATTCTGAACGAGGAGCCCCAGTTTCTCTCGCTTATGGACCATTTGGTGAATGAGTACGAGCGGGATGCCGAGGCGCAACTCGCCGGTACCGAGCAGATCCAGATATTGAGCAGCGGCGGCGCCCTGGTGCTGATTCTCTTTTTGTGCTGGTTCGGGTTCCGCCCGGTGTTACTTCGAAACGCGAGGCTACTCGAAGAATCGACGCGGGAGCGGGAGTGCGCCTTGCAGGCTTTGGCCTGCGTGGCCATCGAAAATGAAGAAAAAAACCACGTCGCGCGCGAACTGCGGGAGAGTGAGGCCAAAATCCGCGGCCTGCTGGAGGCCATCCCCGATGCGATTTCGTGCTACGACGCCGGGCTCCGGTATTTATATGTAAATCCGGTAATGGCTCAACTCCGGGGACTTCCCGCCGGCGCGTTCACCGGGTCGACGGATCGCGAGCTGGGCGTGACTTCCGCGTTGTGCGAACTTTGGGAACGCGACATGCGCAAGGCCTGGGAGACGAAGCTGCCGCAAGTCACGCATTTCGATTTTCCTTCCCCGCGCGGACCGCTCCAGTGCATGGCGCGAACGGTGCCGCGCCTGAGGCCCGACGGCTCCGTGCAGGATCTGCTGGTGGTGACGCGAGACGTCACTCAGGTGCGTGAAACGGAGACCAGTCTCGAGGCGCAAAAGCACTTTCTGGAGCGGCTGATTCTCACTCTCCCCGAACTCATTTACGTTGAGGATGTGCAGACCGGAAAGGTGACGTATGCCAATCGAAACCTGTTCCATTTACTGGGATACGAAGTAGATTATCTGAATAGGTTTCACAATCGCAACCTGGAACTGATTCATCCCGATGACCGCGCCTCCCGCTCCAGACTGCGGGAGTCACTCATGAAGGCCGAAGATGGCCAGTTATTGCGGGCGGACTACCGGTGCCGTCACGCCGACGGGTCATGGCGCTGGCTTTCCACGTGGGTGACAGTATTCGCCCGTGCAGCAGATGGAACGCCCACCCAAATCATCGGGAGCGCGCAGGACGTTACCGAGCGCGTTGCCAGCGACGAGCGATTCCGGGTGCTGTTCGAGCGTTCTTCGGACGCGCATCTTTTGCTAGACCACGGCGGAATCATCGATTGCAACGAGGCTGCCATGCGGATGCTTGGATGCCCCGACAAGGAGCGACTGCTGGCCTTGCACCCTTCCGCCCTTTCCCCGGAATACCAGCCCGACGGGCGCCGGTCTTCCGAGAAGGCGGTCGAGATGGACGCACTGGCACATCTCAATGGCCATCACCGCTTCGATTGGATGCACCGCCGCGCCGACGGCACGGATTTTCCGTTCGAGGTCACTCTGACGCCCGTGCAAATTGCGGGAAAGCCCGTGCTACTTTCCGTACTGCACGATTTGACGGAACGTAAGCGCGCCGAGCAGGAGCTGTTTGAAAGCAAGCGATTTATTGAGAAGATCGCCTCCACCGTCCCTTGCGGCATTTTCGTGCATGACAACATGTCGCATCGGAATGTCTTCTGTAATGAAGCCAACGCGGCGATGTTTGGCTATTCGCTGAGTGAGTTCAACGCTCTGCCCAACGCTTCGATTGCCGTCGTGCACCCCGATGAGTTTGAAAAAATGGGCGAGAACATGCAGGCTCTGCAATCGCTCGGGGATAACGAAACGATCGATGTGGAATTCCGGGGCCTCCACAAGAGCGGGAAAATTCTCTGGATCGGGGGCCGTCTCACTGTGTTCGCTCGAAGTCCGCAAGGCGAGGTAACACAGTACCTCGGGGTAGGCCAGGACATCACAACCCGCAGGAAAGCGGAAGCGGCGCTCACGTTCCAGGCGATGAACGACGCCCTGACCGCACTACCGAACAGGCGCGCCTTCTTTGAAAGACTGTCAGGCGAAATGGAGCGCTCGTACCCGGGTGAAAACGGGGTGTCGCCGCGGCCCTTGACAATCTGCATCTGCGATATCGACCGGTTCAAGCAGGTGAACGACGGGCATGGACACCATGCCGGTGACGAGGTTCTGGTGGCCTTCAGCCGGGTGATCCGGGAAGAGATTCGTCAGACCGACTGCGCCGCACGGCTTGGCGGCGACGAGTTTTCCATTTGTTTCCCGGGAGCGCGAATCGAGGACGCCAGTGTGTGTATCGAGAGAATTCGTCGGCGGATCGAAAGCACTCCGTTCCGTGCAAACGGCAACTCGTTCTCGGTGACGGTGAGCTTCGGTCTCTCGCAGTGGAACTATGATCGCGACATGGATGGATTGATGGAGGCGGCCGACCAGACCCTGTACTCCGCAAAAGGACAGAGCCGGACGGGCGATACGAAACTTCATCTGCTCGGACCCATCGATCCTCCGTTGCGGTCCGTCTGTAGGTAAACACACAGAGCGGGCCGTCCCACTCAGCGAGATGCCGCATACTGAAATTTGGTTCTTCTCTATGGCATGCTCCTCGTCTTTATGGTTCGATCTCTCGGTCCCCGTTCGAAACGGAATGGTTCACTGGCCCGGCGATCCTGAGTTCCACCTGAACCGGGTTCGCGATTACGCCAACGGCGACGATCTGGTTCTTTCGCACATCGATCTGGGCGTCCACACCGGTACCCATATGGATGCGCCGCTCCACTTCATCCGCGGCGGCGCCACCATCGACGAGATCCCGCTGGACGCCACGGTGGGCCGGGCGCGCGTCATCGAAATCGATGACCCGGAATCGGTGAAGCTGGCCGAACTGGAAGCCGCGAATATCCGGCCCGGCGAGCGCATTCTTCTGAAAACGGCGAATTCCAGCGGGCGCTGGAAGAGCGCCGAATTCCAGGAGGACTTCGTCTACATTTCGCACGAAGCCGCGGCCTTTCTGGCTTCGATTCCCATACGCGCCGTGGGAGTGGATTACTTATCGGTGGGCGGTTTTTACAAAGACGGACCGGAAACGCATCGCGCGCTGCTTGGGGCGGGCATTTGGGTGATTGAAGGACTCAACCTCGCCGCACTCACGGCGGGCGATTACGAACTCATCTGCCTGCCGCTGAAGCTGATGGGCGCGGAGGGTGCGCCCGCCAGGGCCATCGCGCGGACAAGCACCATCGGGGTGGCGGCATGACGGACGCCTTGAAGGGCGCTGAGGCGCAGCGCCTTATCGAAGACGGCCAGCGCAAGAAGAACTGGAAACGGTGGGGGCCGTACCTCGCCGAACGTCAGTGGGGGACTGTTCGAGAGGACTACTCCGCCACCGGCGAGTGCTGGACATACTTTCCTCACGACCACGCCCGCAGCCGCGCGTACCGCTGGGGCGAGGACGGGCTGCTGGGCATCTGCGATCGCGAAGGCCGGCTGTGCTTCGGGCTGGCGCTCTGGAACGGGAAGGATCCCATCCTGAAAGAGCGGCTGTTTGGCCTCAGCGGCCCGGAAGGCAACCATGGAGAAGACATCAAGGAGGCCCATTTTCACCTGGCTTCAACGCCCTCCCATTCCTACATGAAGGCGCTCTACAAATACCCTCAGAATGCGTTCCCGTACTCGTGGCTGGTGGACGAAAATGGCCGCCGCGGCAAGCAGGACGATGAGTTTGAGATTGCCGACACCGGAATCTTCAACGACAGCCGTTACTTCGATGTGTATGCGGAGTACGCCAAGAACGGCGCGGATGACATTCTGATCCAGATCACCTGCATCAACCGCGGGCCGGATGCGGCGACGCTGCACCTGCTGCCGACGCTATGGTTCCGGAATACATGGTCGTGGGGGCGCACCGGAGAGGGGTACTGGCCCAAGGGCCGCATCTGCCAGCAGGATGCGGAGCGGCTGGTGTTGGAGCACGCCTCGCTCGGCCAGTTCAACTTCGCGATTCGGGAGCATGCCCCGTTTCTGTTTACGGAGAACGAAACCAATACGCCGCGCTTGTTTGGATCGGGCGATGCGAAGCGTCACTTCAAGGATGCGTTCCACGACTACGTCATCGAGGGCCGTAAAGACGCTGTGGCTTCCGATTGCGTGGGCACCAAAGCCGCGGCCTACTATCAGCTTGAGTTACCCGCTGGTGGAACGGCCGAGATTCAATTGCGGTTGTGGGCCACGTCCGAGAACGTCTCCGATCCGTTTCAGGATTTTGAAGGGATCTTCGAGCAGCGGACGCGGGAAAGCGAAGAATTCTACAACCAGCTGATTCCCCCGGATTGTCCCGACCCCGCCGCGCAGGTGATTCGGCACGCTTATGCCGGGTTGCTGTGGTCCAAGCAGTTCTACTATTACGCAGTGCAGCAATGGCTTGCCGGGGACCCGGCGCAGCCTGCGCCACCGCCTGAGCGCTGGGAAGGACGCAACGCGGAGTGGCTCCATCTGTTCAACCGCGATGTTATTTCCATGCCGGACGCGTGGGAGTATCCGTGGTACGCCGCGTGGGATCTCGGATTTCACATGATTCCGTTTGCCGTCCTCGACCCGGATTTTACGAAGGATCAGATGGTTCTGATGCTGCGCGAATGGTACATGCATCCGAGCGGGCAGGTTCCGGCGTACGAATTCGCGTTCGGCGACGTGAACCCGCCGGTGCATGCGTGGGCCTGCTGGCGCGCTTACAAGATTACCGGTCCGCGCGGCCAGCGCGACAAACTTTTCCTGGCCCGGACGTTCCAGAAGCTGCTGCTTACTTTCACCTGGTGGGTGAACCGCAAAGACGTGGCGGGCAAGCAGGTCTTCTCCGGGGGATTCCTTGGTCTCGACAATATTGGCGTCTTCGATCGTTCCAAGCCGCTGCCGGGAGGCGGCCAACTGGAACAGGCGGATGGCACCGCGTGGGTGGCGTTCTACTGCTCCACCATGCTTTCCATGGCACTCGAATTGGCTGTGGATAACCCCGCCTACGAGGACATGGCCTCCAAATTCTTCGAGCACTTCATCGAGATCGCCGACGCCATGAATACCCTTGGTGGCCAAGGGCTGTGGGATGAAGACGATGGATTTTACTACGACCAGCTCCACGTGGACGGTCATCAGCTGGCCCTCAAGGTCCGCTCCGTCGTCGGCATTATCCCTCTATTTGCAGTGACTGTGATTGAGCCGAAAGTGATCGACCAGTTGCCGGCGTTTAAGAAAAGGATGGAATGGTTCATCGAGAACCGCAAAGATCTGATGGGTCAGATCTCCTGGCTGACGGAAGTCAACGCGGGCGCAGATCCGACGCACCGGCTGCTGGCGCTTCCATCGCGCGCGCGTCTGGAGCGTGTGCTTCGGGTGATGCTGGATGAAAACGAATTCCTGTCGCCTTTCGGAATCCGGTCACTTTCCAAGTTCCACAAGGACCACCCGTACATCCTGAAGATGGACGGCGAACAGTGGGAAGTGGATTACGAGCCAGCGGAGTCGCGCACGGGCATGTTCGGGGGAAATTCGAACTGGCGGGGGCCGATTTGGTTTCCCGTAAACTACCTGCTGTTGGAAGCCCTGGAGCGCTACCACCATTTCTATGGCGACAGCTTTAAGGTGGAATGTCCCACCGGTTCGGGGCATTGGATGACCTTGAAAGAAGTGTCACAGGAGTTGAACCGGCGGTTGTGCGCGTTGTTTCTGCCTGGGGCAAACGGCCGCGCGCCCTGGCAGGGCGATACGGACCGCTTCGCGGGCGATCCCAACTGGCAGGGGCTGACGTGGTTCTTCGAATACTTCGACGCGGAAACAGGCCGCGGTTGCGGCGCCAGCCACCAGACGGGATGGACCGCGCTGATTGCCCGGTGCCTTACGGAATTTGTGGCGCCGGCGGGGTAGGCGTCGCTTCCGCCACTTTCCGCGCTTGCTCGAAGAGCAGATTGAGCGTCTTTTCCGTTACGATGTGACTCGCAATCCGGCCCAGCCCGCCGTTCTCTTCCAGCCTCTTGCGGGCGCGGGGAATGGGCTCCCGTTCCTGGCGAGCCACCTGCTCCACCTGCTTGTCCACTTCGTCGTTGGTGGCGTGGATGCCTTCCCGATCGGCGATCTTGCCGAGCAACAGACTGGCCCGCACCTCACGATTCGCCTCCGGACCCTGAGACTCCCGCAATTTGGTCCAATCCGGCTTGAGCTTGCTGATGTCCACGCCTTGATTGGCCAGGGCAGCCAGCCGCTGGGACATGCGGTTCTCAATCTGCCGGTCGACATAAATCTGAGGCACCGGGAAGTCGTGCGCGTCCACCAGCTTGTCGATCAGTTTGGCCTTGGCTTGCTGCTGAGCTTCCCCCTCACGCTGCGACAGTATGTTCTTGCGAACGGTTTCGCGCACTTCGTCCACGGTGCGGTAGTCGCCCAGATCCTGCGCAAATTCGTCGTTGAGCTCCGGCAGTTCTTTCCTGCGAACGCCCTTCACGTGGATGTGGAAAGCGACCGTCTTGCCGGCCAGCTTGTCCGAACCGTAGTCGTCGGGATAAGTGACTTCCACGTCCCGCTCGTCGCCGGGACTCGCGCCGCGCAGTCCTTCGGTGAACGCCGGCATCGTATCGCCGCCGGCGATTTCGAGCATCATCTCGTCGCTCTTCACCGGCTCCTCAACGCCGCTGGTGCTTTCGAGCGAGATCAGTGAGAAATCGCCGTCCTCCAGCGGCCGCGGGTCCACATTCGCGTAGGTGGCGCGCGATTGGCGCATGCTTTCGAGGCGCTCCTGAACGTCCGCGTCCGTCACCACGGGTTCGGCGTAAGGCACTTCCAGACCGCGATATTCGCCCAGCTCGAATTGCGGGGCGACTTCGAATTCCGCCTTGAACACCATCGGCTCGCCCGGCGTGAAATGCACGTCCAGAATGTCCGGGCGGCTGACCACCTTCAGTTGCTCCTGCTCAAACTGCTTGTCGAGATAGCGCGGAATCAGGTTCTCGACAACCTTGCTGCGAATATCCGATTCGAGGTTTTTCTTGACCAGCGACAGCGGCGCTTTGCCCGGCCGAAAACCAGGCATGCGCATCTTCTTCTGAAAATCGCCGGCAACCTTCGCGGTTTCGGCGTCAATTGCATCCACGGGGATCGAGACTTCGATCGAATGCTTACATCCTTCAACTAATGCCAAATGAATTAACCTTTCAAATACTACATGCTGACTTGACTGTTCAGCGAAAATGTCAAACGCGTCTCGGCGGGTATCTTGACGCGCTGGCCATGCGTCAGCACTTCGGCGCCTGTCCCAACCGCCGCACCCGATGCAGCGCCGATCGCCGCGCCGCGGCCGCCTCCGGCAATCGCTCCGAGGAGCGTCCCGAGGACTGCCGTTCCGCCGATCACCTTGGCGCTACGCGCGCCCCGCGAGGCGCTGGATTGCGTCACTTCGCTCGACGTGAGAGGCACGACTTGCCCGTTCAGAGTGACGGTATAAAGATCCAGCGATACCGCGGTCTTGCCCTCAATTTTGCCGGATTGCTGATCGGCAACCACCTTCAGTGTCGCATCCGCTCCGCGCGGAATCACCGTCTGTCCATTGACGACCACAGGCTCGTCGATACTGGCGCGGTAGGTGGCGCCTAAACTGGTCGAATCGGAGTTGATCGAATCGATCGTTCTGACGATGATGCTGGTGCCGGCGGGAATTTGGATGCCGAGCGGCGCAGGGNNGGCGGCGGCGGCTGCTGAGCGCTGGTCGAGTATCCCGAAGGTCCATTTGAATCAAACTGCAGGTTGGAGATCTGGTCGATCGGATAAGCCTGCACATGATCTCCCAGGTCGAACCGGACTTCACGCGGGCTGCCTCCGAGATAGGTGCCCGTCACCGATTGTCCGTTCTTCAGGCTCAAAGTGTCGGCCATGGCCGTTGTAGCGACCGCCATTGCAATGATCAGAACCAAGCTGCGCATAAGTGTATTCTCCTCCGGATGAAAGACGCGGCGACTCTCTGAAAGGTTTACGGAAATCTAGGCCGCTGTCGGCTTCCTCAGGTTGTGCAAAAGGTTTCCGGCAACATCCTTCCCCTTTTCGATGGCGCGGGCGTAGAGTTCTTTGTGTTCGTTGCGGCGCATGCGGTCGCCGGTGATGTAGACCTGCTCGATGGCCCGACCGACCACGAACGTGCCCGCCCACGCGATGGCCGCCTTGGGGATGAGGCCGCCGCCGAGAGGAATCTTTCCCACCAGTTCCCGAGCCAGCGCGCGCCAGCCAAAAGCACTCGCGACAATGCCCAGGACCTCAACTTTTTGCTCGGCCAGACCCACCGGCCGGCCGCTCGCGGCCGCAATCAGGAATGCCATGCGCACCTGATTGATCGTCAGGAAAGCCGAATCGGTCGCGTATTCGCCCACCGCCCAGGGAAGTTCAAGAAAGCTTGGCACGACATTGGGCATGGCGGTAATCAGCGTGAAGAGAGCATTCTCCTTGGCAATGCGGTTGATGACCCGGTTGATCGCGGGCTCCCGGAAACCCAGAAACTGCCGGGCGAGAGTGATTTCCAGATCGCTGCGCGCGTCGAGAATGTCGTCGATCGTACGTTCGGGATTCTCCACATAGAATGTGAACGCGCCGCGCGGACAGGCGACGCCCTGCTCGAAGATGGTCAGGTCCGCTTTCGCGGGGCGGTTCGGGTTGGTCGCGCGATGCAAAGTGATCAATCCCAGCGCGCGATCCTGTTCGAACGTTTTCGCCGGCAGGAAATAAGATTCCATGGTCGAATAGGCTTCTTCCGAATCGGCCACCAGTTCGATGGCGATGCTCCGTTCGGCCAGTTTCCGAACTTCTTCGGGATTCAAGCTGGAATACGCGGATCGCAAGCTTTTTAGCAATGAAAGCGCCATGAGGCAGAACTCCGATTTCAGTGTACCGCCTCATGTTTGACGGTCGCGCTATCGTGGGCTCATGGGACTTATGCGCGGGCTTCTGTTACTCGTAATATCGATCACATTTTCCTATGCGCAGACTGCGCAGACGGAATCGAAAGCGGGTACAGATCCGCTCCGGATGATGAGCGAATCCTCCGAGCGCCTGGCGGCCAAGGTGTCGCCCTCCGTTGTGAAAATTATCGTAACCGGGTATGGTCCCGTTCAGGAGAATGGGCGCGGCGAGGCGGCGCTGATCGGACGCCAGCATAGCATCGGTTCCGGGTTGATCCTGGACAGGGATGGCTACATTGTCACCAACGCGCACGTGGTCGCCGGGGCGCAGCGCGTCAGAGTCTCGTTCAACGCCGGGGCGCGCGGTCAGTCGCTGTTGCAACTTTCCTCCGGGTCTCGCCCGCGCACCGTTGACGCGCGCATCGTTGGAGTCGATAAAGTCACCGATCTCGCCATCCTTAAAGTGGAGGAGGCCAATCTGCCGACTCTGGCCCTGGCGTCCTACGGCAGCTTGCGGCAAGGGCAGATGGTGTTTGCTTTCGGTACGCCGGAAGACCTGGACAACACCGTAACCATGGGCGTGGTGAGTTCGGTGCTGCGGCAACTTTCTCTCGATTCAACGATGGTCTACATCCAAACCGACGCGGCGATTAATCCGGGAAATAGCGGCGGGCCGCTGGTCGATGTGGACGGGAATGTTGTGGGGATCAACACGGCGATTTTCTCGCAATCCGGCGGGAACGAAGGCATTGGGTTCGCCATCCCGAGCCTGATCGTCAGCCACGTCTACCAGGAGATCCGGCGCTTCGGTCACGTGCATCACTATGAGATTGGGGCGCGGCTGCAAACGATCACTCCTACGCTGGCGTCGGGCCTGAAGCTGCCGCGGGACCATGGCGTGATTGTGGCGGACGTGGAGCCGGAGGGTCCGGCCGACAACGCCGGTCTCGCGCGCCAGGACATTATCATCCGGATGAATGGATTTCGGATTGAAGGCATGCCCACGCTGTCCGCGGCACTCTATCTACGGGGTCACGGGGACGCCGTAGCGATGGAGGTTCTGCGTGGAAGCGAACGGAAAACCCTGACCATACGGGTAGTCGAGCAGGATAAGGATCTTGACAATCTGGCGAGCGCGATGAATCCGGAACAGGCGCTGGTGAGTCCGCTGGGCATTCTCGGCATCGAGATCGATTCAAAGCTTGTGAAGACTTTTCCGGATCTGCGCATCAAGACCGGCATTATCGTGGCGGCCATGTCGGCAGGCCCTTCCGTTGACACGGGTCTCGAGACAGGGGATGTGATTCATAGCTTGAATACGACGGACATCGCGTCTTTGGACGGGCTTCGCGCCGCCGTCGCCAAACTGAAATCGGGAGACCCGGTGGTGCTGCTGGTGGAACGCGATAACTCGCTGAGGTATTTGTCGTTCGATTGGGAGTGAGGTTAGTTAGACCGGCAGCGCCTCGATGATCGACATTCCGCCGGATGCCGGAATCACGCGTTGTAATTCGAAACCCGAACGGTGGAGAAGCTTCACCCATTCCACCCCGCTGCGTTCCTGCCCGCCGGTAGCCGCCATCATGTTCAAGTCGCTCATGAGCCGCATTTCCATCGACGAATCGCGTACCGAAACAACATCCAGAAGGACAAACTCAATGACCAGCAAATAGGCTCTCGGCAACATCGCCTGGCGGCAGTTCCTGAGAACAGCAATGGCGGCGGCGTCCTTATATCCGTGCAGCACGTGCTTCATCAGATAAACATCGGCTCCGGCTGGAACCTCTTCCGTGAGATCGGCGCCGATCATGCGGCACCTGTCGAGGAGCCCCTCCGCTTCGAATCGCGGCTTGGCTTCTTCAATCGCGGCCGGGCGGTCGACCAACATTCCTTGCAGATGAGGATCACTTTGCAAAACCGCACGGATCAAGGAACCGCCTCCACCGCCGAGATCGGCCACGACGCGGCTGTGCGAGAAGTCCCAACTTCGCACGATCGGGAGATAGTCTTCCACCGGGGCCGTACCCATCACGGCGCGGAAGATCGACTGGGCATGCGGATCCTTTGACCACCGGGACTGGACTCCCTGCTGCTCCATCAAGTGGGCGGCCGTGTCTCCGGATTGCACGCATTCGGTGAGATAGGACCAATTCTCTGCCAGCAGATCGGACCAGAACACCACGGACGGCCACACGGAACCAGGCGCGTCCTTGCGAAGCGGCTCGCCGAAAGCCGTCAAGACAAAGCAACCCGGAGCGGTCTCGGCGGTCACGCCGATCGCGGCCAAAGCCCGTAGAAGGCGATAAAGAGACTCCGGGTCCGCGTGGCAAACGGCGGCAATCTCAGCGACTTCGCGCGCGCCCCCGGCCAACGCATCCGCTACGCCCAGCCGCGCCGCCGCGCATAAAACACGGCTGCGAAAGTACCCCATTGCCATTTCGATCATGTTCATCTGTTCCCATGCGAGAGAATATCTAATCATGATNNTGAAGAGCGATTGCACCGCAAGCAACGGCTCGCGGGCGCCTTCCGCCTCTTCGCCAAGTTCGGATTCAGCGAAGGCGTAGCCGGGCACATCACGGCACGCGATCCGGAACGGACCGATTGCTTCTGGGTCAACCCTTTCGGAGTTCACTTCGCGCACATCCGCGTTTCCGACCTGGTTCTGGTGGACGGGAGCGGGAGGGTGATCGAAGGGAACATGCCGATCAACGAAGCTGCGTTCGCGATTCATTCGCGCGTGCACGAGGCGCGGCCGGACGTGATCGCGGCGGCCCATGCGCATTCTTTATACGGGAAGACATGGTCAACGCTGGGGCGCCTGCTGGATCCAATCACACAGGACGCCTGCGCGTTTTATCAGGATTGCGGCTTGTTTGCGGATTATACCGGCGTGGTTTACGACACGTCCGAAGGCGATCGAATCGCCGAGGCGATGGGTAGCAAGAAAGCCGTAATCCTGCAAAATCACGGTCTTCTGACGGCCGGCGCAACAGTGGATGAAGCCGCGTGGTGGTTCATTACGATGGACCGCTGCTGCCAATCGCAACTGCTGGCGGATGCGGCAGGGAAGCCGATCAAGATTGCCCACGAGAGCGCCGTGGTGGCATGGCGGCAAGTGGGCGGACCGCGCGTGGGATGGTTTCAATTTCAGCCGTTGTGGGACCTGATCTCTCGCGAACAGCCCGACCTGTTTGAGTAACTGCAAAATGACACGTAGAACCTTTGCTCAAATCACAGCCGGCGCCATCGCCGCTAAGCGCGCCCTCAGTGCCCCGGCCGCGCCCATCACCCCAGACCTTTCCGAGTTCCCGTACGGCGCAGTGAGCCTGATGGAAGGTCCGCTGAAGCGCCAGTTCGATGAAAACCACGCGTTCTTCCTGAATCTGAGTGAAGACCGCATGTTGAAGATTTACCGCCAACGCGCCGGGCTGCCCGCTCCCGGCGAGGACATGGGCGGGTGGTACGACGATTTTTGTCCGGGCGCACACTTCGGGCAATACATTTCCGCGCTGGCCCGCTTCGCCGCTGCTACCGGCTCGGAGCCGACGCGCGCCAAGGTCGGCCGTCTGGTGACCGGGCTTGGCGAGACCATGGATCCCACGGGTAAGTTCTTTGTCGATCTCCGCTACCCCGGCTACACTTACGACAAACTGGTGCTCGCACTAATTGATGCGCACACCTGGACCGGAGACAAGCAAGCCCTGCCGGTGCTCTATGCGACGACGACTGCCGCGCGTCCGCACATGCCGGACCACGCCCTCACCGACGAAGAGAAGCACCAGCGGCCGCACAAGGACGAAACCTATACCTGGGACGAAACCTACACCATGGCCGAGAACTTGTTCCTGGCTTATGAACGCACCAGGGACCAGATGTTCTTCGACATGGGACGCCGCTATCTTCTCGACAAAACCTTCTTCGATCCGCTCTCCGAAGGCCAGAATGTGCTGCCCGGCCTGCATGCGTATAGTCATGTCAATGCACTCAGCTCCGGGATGCAGGGCTACTTCCAACTGGGCGACCCCAAGTACTTGCACGCGGTCACCAATGCGGTCAACATGATCTGGAAAGACCAGAGCTTCGCGACCGGAGGATGGGGACCGAACGAAGGCTTCGTTGAACCGGGTAAGGGACTGCTGGGGAAGAGCCTTACCGATACGCGCCGCCATTTTGAAACGCCGTGCGGCGCTTACGCCCATTTCAAAGTCATGCGTTATTTGTTGCGGCTCACCAAGGATTCACGCTACGGCGACAGCATGGAGAAGGTGATGTGGAACACGGTGCTGGGCGCGAAGCCCGTACAATCGAGCGGCGCCAGTTTCTATTACTCCGATTACCATCCGTCCGCGGTGAAGACGTTCCGCCTCCCCATTCCCGGCGCCACTTACCGCTGGGATCTCGACGCGCGGTGGCCATGCTGCTCAGGGACGCTGCCCCAGATTGCGGCGGATTATACGATCAGCACTTACTTCAAGGACCCATCCGGCGTCTATGTGAACTTATATGTTCCTTCGCAACTTGCCTGGAGCGAGGGATCTTCAAAATTCGCGCTGACGCAGCAGACGAACTACCCGACCGAGAATCTGGTCCGACTGCAAATGTCTACCAAAGCGCCCGCGGAGTTCACCTTACATCTGCGTATCCCCGCGTGGGCGGGCCCGCAAACTTCCGTGTCCGTCAACGGGAAGCGGCAACCAGCCATCCCGCGGCCCGGCACTTTCTTTGCGCTTCGCCGCACCTGGGACTCGGGTGATGCGGTTGAACTGGACATCGATCAGCCTGTGCGCTTTGAAGCGGTGGATTCACAAACGCCGGATCAGGTGGCCCTGGTACGCGGTTCGCAGGTTTTGTTTCCTCTCACGGAAGTGCAGCCCCAACTGAGCCGCCGGCAGATGGAAAAGCCCGATCTCACGCGCGCCGGGGCACACGACTGGAAGCTCGAAACCGATAAGTCGCCTTTGCTGCTGCGCCCCTTTCCGTACATTGGCGACGAGGTGTATCAAACTTACTCAAAGGTGGTCTCCTGAGCGCCTGATCAACAGGATGGTCACATCGTCCTCATTCATTCGCGGTTGTATTAGTGCTTTGAGGTGAGGCATGATGCCTGAGGGCGGCCCTGCCAGAACTTCGCGCAGGCGGTCTTCCGGGTGGTCGCCGGCGATGGCGTCGGTCAATCCGTCGGTGTAAAGGAGAAGTGCGCCGCCGGGAGGCACGCAGGCGCTGCCTGTTGCGTACACCGCGCCGCGAAATAAGCCCAACGGCACCCCGCATGCATCGAGAGATGTGGCTAATGCGTCGGCAAAAATGAGAGGCGGATTATGGCCCGCATTCACATAGGCCACCTCTCCCGATTCGCGGCTGAGGATGAGAAATACCGCGGTTGCGTAGCGATCACTCGGAGTGTAGCGGCTCAGGTGGTGATTAATCTGGCGGGCCAGGGACAATGGGTCGGCCGTAGTGGTGGCGATGGTCCGCACCAAAGCCTGTATGTTCGCCGATAGCAGCGCCGCCGGCATTCCTTTTCCAGAGACGTCCGCCAACGCGAACAGGGTTCGACCGGCGGGGAGATCGATCACATCGAAGTAGTCTCCACCTACATCGCGAAAGGGCTGATAGAAGGTTTCCACCTCATACCCTGGGATTGGCTCAAGTTTCCCCGGCTGAAGCGTCTGCTGAATTTGCCGAGCCGCAGTCTGGTCGGCTTCGAGCTGAGTTTTGCGTTTGAGTTCCCAGGTCAGCATCGCGTTGATCAGCGTCCCACCGAGCACGTACAGCAGCCAAACGCTCACCAGAAGAAAGGGAGCCGAGGGCCAGATCAGCGGCCAGATCAGTGAGCGCGAGAAGCCCGCATAGATGGCGTATCCCTGGATCAAGATTCCGGCCCACACCAGAACCCGGCGCCCGCTCGGCATCTCGCGCGTCCAATCGTAGAAGGCATCGTGAAGCCCGCGAAGGATCGGGTTAGGGGAGTCGCTCATGGGGGAAACCTCATGGGTGAAACAATATTACTCGATGCAAATGCCTCTGACGACCCTGCTCCCCCAGGTATTGGTGGCTTTCACGATCGAGTTACATCGCGGGGGTTATGCCGACGGCAGTTAGGCCACCGGCAGCGCTCGCAAAAACACAGCCGCTGCCTGCGAAAACTTCTTGCGCTTGCGATGCACCACTCCCACCGGACGCACAAGCGGCGCATCGAGAACGACGCACTTCAGCCGCCGCTGCTCCAACTCGATCCGCATGGTGCGGTCCGGAAGAATACTGATGCCATGGCCCAGCGCGACGGCTTCCTTCACCATCTGAATATTGTCGAAATTCATGACGATGCGAACGCCCACGTTTTCATCCTTCAAAAAACGGTCGAGGTTCCGGCGGATCGCCAAATCCGGATCGAAGGCCACAAAATCCTCGCCTTCCAGGTCCTGGGGCTTCAGTTTGCGGCGACCGGCCAGCCGGTGACCGGGAGGCAGAGCCACGGCCATGCGCTCGTTCCGCCAGGGAATCACGCCAATCTGCCGCGTCGGCTCCGGATAGCTCACGAGGCCCAGGTCGGCGGCCTCATTCACCACCGATTCATAGACTTTGTCCGGCCGTAAATATTCCACCTTCAACTCAACCCCGGGGCAATGCTGTTCGAACTCCTCACGCACGCGGCCCATTTCAGAAAGCGCGAGCGAGTAGATGGATGCAATCCGAAGCTCGCCGGTGGCGGCCCCGCGCAGTTGGTCGAGCGAGGCTTCAAAATCATCGGCGCGCCGCACCACGTCGCGGCAAAACTCCAGATAGAGCTTTCCGGCCTCGGTGAGCGAGAGAGGCCGGCGGGACCGGTCGAGCAGCTCCGTTCCCAGCCGCCGCTCCAATTCCTGTATGTTTTGAGACGCTGCGGGCTGGCTGATTCCGTTGGCAGCAGCGGCACGGCTCAGACTCTTGTGAAGGGCCACATCCCGGAAAAGCCTGAATTCAGAGAACATGTTGACTCATCGCACGGAACTGAGAAGATCGTATCATAAGAAAAGCTGATATAGAGCAGCTGTAAATTTTGATTGCCTGATATTGCGGCGGTTGCTAAACTGACCTAATCCCCCGGAGTCAAAAATGGCCTCTCTCCCGTTTCCCCCTGGGCCAAGTAACGGCTTGCCGCCTGCCCAAGGACTGTACGACCCGTCTCTCGAACGGGACGCTTGTGGTATCGGCTTCGTCGCCCACGTAAAGGGCCGCAAGTCGCACGACATCATCACGCGCGGAATTCAGATTCTCGCGAACCTCACCCACCGCGGCGCATGTGGCTGCGACTCGGAAACCGGCGATGGGGCGGGCCTGCTGGTGCAGATTCCTCACGCTTTCTTTGCCCGCGAGTGCGCCGGGCTCGGTTTCGCTTTGCCCGCACCGCTCGAGTATGGCGTCGGTATGGTGTTTCTTCCGGTTGAGGCGCACCAGCGCCTGGTATGCGAAGGCGTGCTGGAGCGCATTGTGCGAGAAGAAGGGCTCGCCGTTCTGGGCTGGCGCGATACGCCCGTTGAGGGGGATGCCATCGGCCGGGTGGCCCGTGCTTCACAGCCTTACATTCAGCAGATCTTCATCGGAAGCGGCGATTCCGGTCTGCGTGGTGACGCGCTCGAGCGCAAGCTTTACATCGTCCGCAAACGCGCGGAAAAGGAGATTTCGCAGCCGGATTTCTACATTCCTTCGCTGTCTTCGCGCACCATCGTTTATAAAGGCTTACTGCTGGCTCCGCAAATCGCCCGCTTCTATCCGGAGCTGGACGATCCTGAATTTGTGAGCGCGCTTTGTCTGGTGCATCAGCGCTTCTCCACCAACACCTTTCCCACCTGGCAACTGGCGCACCCGTTCCGTTATATCGCCCACAACGGCGAGATCAACACGCTGCGCGGCAACGTCAACTGGATGCACGCGCGGCAATCCATTCTGGAATCCCCGCTGTTCGGCGCGGAAATCAAGAAGCTGTTTCCGGTGAACCCGGCCAACGGCAGTGACTCCTCCTCGTTTGACAACGTGCTGGAACTGCTGGTGCAAAGCGGGCGCTCGCTGCCGCACGCCATGTCGATGTTGATTCCCGAAGCCTGGGCGTCGAACCCGCATATGCCCGCCGATAAGCAGGCGTTTTATGAATACCACTGCTCGTTGATGGAGCCCTGGGATGGCCCCGCTGCGATCGCTTTTACAGATGGCCGCGTGATCGGCGCAACGCTTGATCGCAATGGGTTGCGTCCCGCGCGCTACATGGTGACGGAAGACGACCTGATCGTCATGGCGTCGGAAGCCGGCGTTCTTCCCGTGAAGCCGGAAGAAGTTCGATTGAAGGGCCGTTTGCAACCCGGCAAAATGCTGCTGGTGGATCTGGAAGCGGGACGCATCGTCTCGGACAAGGAGATCAAGCAGCAGCTCAGCTCGCGCCAGCCCTATCGCCAATGGCTGGATCGCTATCAGGTGACGCTCGATCAACTGGCGGAACCGCCTCGCGTCAATGGATCGGACCACGCCACCATCACCCGACGGCAGCGCGCGTTTGGCTACACCGATGAGGATGTGCGCCTGCTGATGACCCCCATGGCGACCAACGCTGAAGAACCGGTGGGGTCCATGGGCACCGATACGCCGCTGGCGTGTCTCTCCGAGAAGCCGCAGCCCCTGTTCAATTACTTCAAACAGCTCTTTGCGCAGGTAACGAACCCGCCGATCGACCCCATCCGCGAAGAGATGGTGATGTCGCTCGTGAGCTACATCGGCACGGAGCGCAACATTCTCGATGAGACGCCCGAGCATTGCCACACGCTCAAACTGCCTCACCCGATTCTGAACCGGCGGGATCTTGAAAAGCTGCGCCGCCTGAGCCAGGGCGATTTTCTGGCGATGACGCTGCCCACTCTGTTTCGAGCCGAGGATGGCGTGAAGGGACTGGGACGCGCGCTGGACGATTTGTGCCGCAGCGCTTCCCGCGCGATGAAATCCGGCTATACGCTCCTGATCCTTTCAGACCGCGAAGTGGACGCGGATTACGCGCCGATTCCCAGCTTGCTGGCTCTGGCCGCCGTCCATAACCACCTGGTGCGCGAAGAAACGCGTACGCAGGTGGCGTTGATTATCGAATCCGGCGAACCGCGCGAGGTGATGCACTACGCGCTGCTCATCGGCTATGGGGCGAGCGCGGTGAACCCGTACTTAGCCATCGAAACTCTGGAAGACCTTGTCGCGGACGGCCAGCTTCCCGCCGGGATCACGCAGGAAAAGGCCCTCGATAACTACATTAAAGCGGTGAACAAGGGGCTGCTCAAGATCTTCTCGAAGATGGGGATCTCCACGCTGCAGAGTTATCGGGGCGCGCAGGTATTTGAAGCGATCGGGCTGAATAAGCAATTGATAGAGAAGTATTTCACGGGCACTCCGTCGCGCATTGAAGGCGTGGGTCTCGATGTGCTGGCGCGCGAAGCCATCATGAAGCACGACTTCGCTTATCAACCCATTCGAGACGTAGACCCGGAACTGGCGATCGGTGGCAACTACCAGTTCCGGCTAAGCGGCGAATATCATCTCTACAACCCGCAGACCGTTACAAAACTGCAGCACGCCGTGCGGCAGAATCGCTTTGAGACCTTTGAAGAATATGCGGACCTGGTGGATTCGCAAGCCGAGCACTTCTGCACGCTGCGCGGGCTGATGCAGTTCAACTACAACTCCAGCATTCCGATTGACCAGGTGGAACCCGCCACCGAGATCGTCAAACGCTTCGCCACCGGGGCTATGTCATTCGGGTCCATCAGCCGGGAAGCCCACGAGACTATCGCGCGCGCGATGAATCAAATCGGCGGACGCTCCAACACCGGCGAGGGCGGGGAAGACGAAGCGCGCTATAAAGATGAACGCCGCAGCGCCATTAAGCAGGTGGCTAGCGGGCGCTTCGGTGTTACCGCCAACTACCTGGTGAACGCGGACGAGTTGCAGATCAAGATGGCGCAAGG
>PLFE01000020.1 GCA_003136675.1 Bryobacterales bacterium | reverse complement strand
TGATCGAGGCGTTCCGCCAGCGGCATCCCAAGCTGCCCCAGGTAGCGTGCTTCGACACCGCGTTTCACCGCACCATGCCGCGAGTCGCCAAGCTGCTACCGATTCCGAGGCACTATATGGCCCAGGGGGCCGAGCGCTACGGCTTCCACGGGTTGTCCTACGCTTATTTGTCGGAGGAACTCGCCTGCATCGATCCCGTAGCCGCAAAAGGCCGTACGATCCTCGCCCATCTTGGAAATGGCGCCAGCGTAGCCGCCGTGCGGCACGGCAAGAGTATCGACACCAGCATGGGCTTCACACCCGCGTCCGGCCTTGTCATGAGCACCCGTACGGGAGACCTGGATCCGGGCCTGGTTTACTACCTGGCGCGCACCCGCCGTATGACCGCGGCACAGTTTCAACAGATGGTGAACCACAAGTCGGGGCTGCTTGGCGTCTCTGGGACCAGCTCCGACATGCGGGACTTGCTCGCACGAGAAGCCGGTGACGTGCGGGCCTCGGAAGCCGTGGCTCTGTTTTGCTATCAGGCCAAAAAATGGATCGGCTCCTATGCCGCGGTGCTCGGCGGTTTGGACACGCTTGTCTTTGCGGGAGGCATAGGCGAAAGCGCTCCGCTCATCCGGGAGCGGATCTGCGAGGGGCTCGGTTTTCTTGGCATCAAACTGAGCCGGACGCACAATGCGAAGAACGCGGCGGTGATTTCCACGGGCGCCAGCCGGGCCACGGTCCGGGTGATGCGCACGGATGAGGAACTGATGATTGCGCGCTCAGTATCGCGTTCTCGCCCGGCAGACACTGCGCGCGCCAAAAAGCGGCAAGGGCATTGAATCCGTCCGTCCCACGACCTCAAACATCAATCCAACGTCATGAAATCCACTCAATCGCTGCACAATCTCGGCCAAAGCTTATGGCTCGATAACATCACCCGAGATCTGCTGATCAGCGGCACGCTCGAAAACTACATCNNAAGGGTTGTCCGTGACCGGCCTAACCTCGAACCCGACGATTTTTGATCATGCGATCAAGCACAGCCCCGCCTACAACGCTGCGATCCGCGAAATTCTGGCAAAGGGGAAAACCGGCGAGGACCTCTTTTTCGATCTCGCGCTGGACGATCTCACCCGGGCCGCCGACCTATTCCGGCCGGTTTACGACCGTACGAATGGAGTGGACGGATGGGTGTCGCTGGAGGTGTCGCCACTTTTGGCCCATGACACGGTCAGGACCATCGCCGCCGCCAAGGAACTTTCCGGGCGGGCGGGGCGGCCCAATTTATTCATCAAGATCCCGGGCACGAAGGAAGGTGCGCCCGCCATCGAGGAGGCGATCTTTGCCGGCGTTCCGGTNNAATGTTACGCTGCTATTTTCGCGCGAGCATTACCTGGCGGCCGCCGAGGCATATCTGTGCGGCATCGAGCGGCGGATCGCAGCCGGGCTCAACCCTCAGGTTGGCTCCGTGGCCTCGGTATTCGTCAGCCGTTGGGATGTCGCCGTGGCAGGCAAGGTTCCGTCGGAGCTGGAAAACCGGCTTGGTATCGCGATTTCCGGTCGTATCTATAAGGCATACCTCGATCTGTTGGGCAGCCCGCGCTCGCAGCGCGTGTACAACGCCGGCGCTAGGCCCCAACGCCTGCTTTGGGCGAGCACCGGCACCAAGGATCCGAAGGCATCTGATACCCTCTACGTCAAGGCGCTAGCCGCGCCGTTCACGGTGAATACGATGCCCGAGGCTACATTGAAAGCGCTGGCCGATCACGGCGAAATCGGCCCGATCATGGCGCCGGATGGGGGCAATTGTGAAAAAGTTTTGGAACGATTTTCCCAGGCTGGTGTGAGCGTCGATGACCTCGCCGCCCAGCTTCAGGACGAGGGGGCAAAGTCCTTTGTGAAATCCTGGAGCGAACTCTTGGCGGTAATTGCTTCCAAGAGTGCGGAGCTTAAGTGAAGCGCCTGAATCGGCAGTTGAATCAGATTAAAGAATCATGAGCCCGACCACCCCAATCAAATCGCTGACCGAGCGCCCGGCCTGGAAGGCCCTCGGCGCCCATCACCAAAAACTGCAGAAGCTGCATCTGCGGAAACTGTTCGCCGATGACCCGACACGCGGCGAGCGCCTGACGGCGGAGGCGGCGGACCTTTACCTGGATTACTCCAAGAATCGGATCACCGACCGGACCATCAAGCTGCTGGTCCAATTGGCCGAGGAATCCGATTTGAGCGGACGGATAGCAGCCATGTTCAGCGGCGAAAAAATCAACGTCACAGAAAATCGCGCCGTGCTGCACGTGGCCCTGCGGGCCCCGGCCGGGGCAACCATCGTCGTAGATGGGAAAAATGTCGTGCCCGAGGTTCATGCCGTGCTCGACAAGATGGCTGCCTTTTCCGATCGCATCCGTAGCGGCGCCTGGAAGGGCCATACCGGCAAACGCATCAAGAACGTCATAAATATCGGCATCGGCGGCTCCGACCTAGGCCCGGTGATGGCCTATGAGGCGCTCAAGTATTACAGCGAGCGCCGCCTGACGTTCCGCTTCGTGTCGAACGTGGACGGCATCGATTTCGTGGAGGCAACCCGTGATCTCGAGCCAGCTGAGACGCTGTTCATCATTTCGTCCAAGACCTTCACCACGCTGGAGACCATGACCAACGCGCACAGCGCCCGCGATTGGCTGCTCCACGGGCTTGGCCGCGACCGCAAGGCGGTGGCCCGTCATTTCGTGGCGGTTTCCACGAATGCGGCCAAGGTGGCGGCGTTTGGCATCGATACGGCGAACATGTTCGGCTTCTGGGACTGGGTCGGCGGGCGCTACTCGATGGATTCGGCCATCGGCCTTTCCACCATGCTGGCGATAGGCCCCGGCAATTTCCATGCGATGCTCAAGGGCTTTCGCGAAGTGGATGAGCATTTTCGCAATACGCCGTTCAAAAATAACCTGCCGGTGCTGATGGGGCTTTTGTCGGTTTGGAACAATGACTTTCTCGGCGCCCAAACGGTCGCGGTTTTGCCCTACGAACAATACCTGAAACGCTTTCCCGCCTATCTTCAGCAATTGACGATGGAGAGCAACGGTAAGCACGTCACGCTTGCGGGCAAACAGGTGGACTATCAGACCGGACCGATTTACTGGGGCGAACCCGGCACCAACGGCCAGCACTCGTTCTATCAATTGATCCATCAGGGTACGCGGCTCATTCCCTGCGATTTTATCGCGTTTGGCCACCCGCTGACCCCGCTGGGACGTCACCACGACATTCTTCTGGCGAATGTCTTCGCCCAGGCCGAGGCGCTNNGCGGAGGAAGTCAAAGCCGAGGGAACGCCGCCGGCGCTGGTGCCGCATCGGGTTTTTGAGGGCAACCGTCCGTCCAATGTCATCCTGGCCGACCGGCTGACGCCGGAAGTCCTCGGCAAACTTGTCGCGTTGTATGAGCACAGCGTTTTCACGCAGGGCGTTATTTGGAACATCGATTCGTTTGACCAATGGGGCGTCGAGTTGGGCAAGGTCCTTGCCCAGCGCATTGTTCCCGAGCTTGAGAGCAAAACAGCGCCGAGGCTCAAACACGACAGTTCAACGAACAACCTAATTCGCCGCTACCGGAAGCTGAGGGGACCGATGTGAAATCTCCCGGCAATGATCTCCGCAGGCGCGCGGGACTTTTGATTGCCTGCGCGGTTTGGCACTCGTCGCCGACCGTCAAGGCGAACCAAGCGAAGCCATGACCATTGATAGCATCAGTACCGTGGTCACGGTAGCCCCAACGGCTCCCAGACAGACTGCAGACAAAGCGATTTATACCTGCCCGATGCATCCTGAAGTCCAGCAGGATCATCCGGGCGATTGCCCTAAATGCGGCATGGCGCTGGAACCGAAGGTCGGCGCCGCGAGTATGGATGACGAGGAGAGTGGCGAACTGCGCAACATGACGAGGCGCTTCTGGATCAGCGCGTTCCTGGCGCTGCCGGTCTTTGTCCTGGCGATGGCTCATTTGATCCCCGCATTGGGCGCTCATTCCTGGGTGGAAAGCGACGCCTCGCGCTGGACGCAATTCGCTCTCGCCATACCCGTCGTCGGCTGGGCGGGCTGGCCTTTTTTCCACCGTGGCTGGCGGTCTGTTCTAACGGGCCATTTGAACATGTTCACGCTGATTTCGATCGGCGTAAGCGCAGCCTTCGTTTTTAGCGCCGCGGCGATGCTTGCGCCGGGCATGTTTCCGCCCGCGATGCGGCACGGTGGCAAGATTCCCATCTACTTTGAAGCCGCAGCGGTCATCATTGTGCTCGTTCTTCTTGGCCAGGTGCTTGAACTGCGCGCCCGCAGTCGCACGGGTAGTGCCATCAAAGCATTGCTCAACCTCGCGCCACCCCTCGCGCGCCAGGTCGCACCGGGCGGCGATCATCAAGTCCCGCTCGACCAAGTGAAGGTAGGCGATTGGTTGCGGGTGGTTCCCGGTGACAAGGTGCCCGTCGATGGCGCAGTGGTCGAAGGTCATTCCAGCGTGGAAGAGTCAATGATCACCGGCGAACCCCTCCCGGTGGAAAAGACCATCGGCGACAAGGTGACCGGAGGCACCGTTAACGGCTCCGGCAGTTTTGTCATGCGCGCCGAGCGGGTGGGCAGCGACACGTTGCTCGGGCAGATTGTGAAGATGGTAGCCGAAGCCCAGCGCAGCCGCGCGCCGATTCAAGGGCTTGCCGACAAGGTCGCGGGCGTTTTCGTACCGGTGGTGCTAGCGGTTTCGGCGCTTACCTTCGTCCTCTGGATGTGGCTCGGGCCAGAGCCCAGGCTCGGGCACGCAATGGTCAACGCAGTCGCGGTCCTCATCATCGCCTGTCCTTGCGCTCTCGGCCTAGCCACCCCGATGTCCATCATGGTCGGCATTGGCCGGGGCGCGCAAGAAGGCGTGCTGGTTAAAAACGCCGAGGCGCTCGAACGGCTGGAAAAGATCGATACCCTCGTCGTGGACAAGACGGGTACTCTCACGGAGGGCAAGCCGAAGCTCAGGGAGGTGCTGCCCGCGGGTGGCTGGGAGGCGACCGAGCTTCTCCGACTCGCCGCCTCGCTGGAACAGGCCAGCGAACATCCACTCGCCGCCGCGATTGTGCGGGGAGCAAAGGAGAAGGGCCTCGTTCTCGCGGCCGTGAACGATTTTCGTTCGGTGACTGCGGGTGGTGTTCTCGGCACCGTCGCAGGCCGGACGGTCATGATTGGCAAACCGGACTTCCTGAGAAACGAAAAGGTTGCCGGTTTGGAGTCATTGGAAGCCTCGGCCACGAAACTTCAGGAAGAAGGCAGCACCGCCGTTTTTGTCGTCATCGATGGCAAGCCGGCGGGAACCCTCGCCATCGCCGATCCAATCAAACCAACGACTTCCGAAGCTGTCCGCGAGCTCCACGCACTCGGATTAAAGCTCGTCATGCTCACCGGCGATAATCACCGCACTGCCGCCGCGGTAGCAGGGCAACTCGGCCTCGATGCCGTGGAGGCGCAGATCGAGCCAGCTGGGAAGGTCGCTCAGGTGAAAAAGCTGCGCGCGGAAGGCAAGCACGTGGCAATGGCTGGGGATGGAATCAACGATGCCCCCGCTCTCAGCGAGGCTGAGGTCGGCATCGCCATGGGCACAGGCACCCAGGTGGCCATCCAGAGCGCCGGCATTACACTCGTGCGAGGCGACCTTCGCGGCATCGCGAAGGCCATTCGTTTGAGTCGCGCCACACTGCGGAACATCCGGCAAAATCTGTTATTCGCCTTTCTGTACAACGCGCTGGGCATCCCGCTGGCAGCCGGGGCGCTTTACCCATTTTTCGGGCTGCTGCTCAGCCCGATCATCGCCGGCGCCGCGATGAGCCTGAGTTCCATTTCCGTCATCGGCAACGCCCTTCGCCTGCGGAAGGTGACCCTTTAAATTATCTCCAACAATATGAAAACAAACATAACGACTCTTGCTCCCGAATTGCTTCAACGCATCAACGCCTACTGGCGCGCCGCCAACTATCTGTCGGTCGGCCAAATTTATCTCTACAATAATCCGCTGCTGAAGCGACCGCTGAAGCTCGCAGACGTGAAGCCGCTGGTGGTCGGGCACTGGGGCACCACGCCGGG
>PLFE01000032.1 GCA_003136675.1 Bryobacterales bacterium | reverse complement strand
GACGCACCCTTTGCGGGCTAGCTGGGAGGGCGCTTGTGCATGTTGGCGTGGGAGGCCAGGACCGGGTCGAGCGGGGACTGGAAGTCCCGCCGGATTTTGGAGAGCAGGAGGTTCGCTTCGCGAATTTCCAGCGCGTTTCGCAGGTCAACGCGACCATTCATGATGTCGCCTTCGGATTTGATTGTGTTGCCGTCCGGATCAAAAAGCTTTGGAAAAATCATCTCTCTTTCTCCTGCCCCCAGTAGAAC
The DNA here is from genome assembly GCA_003136675.1 of Bryobacterales bacterium. GTDB lineage: Bacteria > Acidobacteriota > Terriglobia > Bryobacterales > Bryobacteraceae > Bog-113. Next base: position 2,398 of record PLFE01000032.1, on the reverse strand, counting down.
ATGACGAGCAGGCGAATTTTGGTGGATTTCCGGCCAAGCTGCTGAAAACAGGCGGCAAATTAATACGCGCCCTCCGTGAACAGGACGGTCTTGATGGTGCGGAAGAGGATGTAGAGGTCGAGCGAGACGGACCAGTTGCGGACGTAGTATTCGTCGAATTCGGTGCGGGCCTCATAGGTGGTATTGTTGCGGCCGGAGACCTGCCAGAGTCCGGTGATGCCGGGCGGGACTTTGCAGTAGAGGTCGAAGCGCTTGCCGTATTTGGCGATTTCGGCGGTGACGATGGGGCGCGGGCCGACGAGGCTCATTTGGCCCTGGAGGACGTTCCAGATCTGGGGCAGCTCGTCGAGGCTGGTTTTGCGGAGGAAGCGGCCGACGGGGGTGACGCGGGGGTCGTTTTTGAGCTTGTGGTCGCGATCCCACTCGGCGCGGAGGAGCGGGTCGGCGGCCAGGTGGTGGTCGAGCACTTGTGCAGCATTGTGCACCATTGTGCGGAATTTCCAGGCGGTGAACGGCTGGTCATTGCGGCCGATGCGGCGCTGGCCGTAGAACAAAGGCCCGGGCGAGGTGAGGCGAATTGCGAACCAAACCGCGGCGACGATGGGTACGGCGAGGAGGCCAACGGCCGCGCCACCAGCGAGGTCGCAGCAACGCTTGATAAAAAGCGGCAGGCGATGGGTGAGCGTCTGGCGGACCTCCAAACCGAGCGTGCCGCCGATATTGCGGGCGCACACCCAGAGGCTGGAGAGGCCGAGGAGGTTGGGGATGACGAAGACGTGGGGGAAATCTTCCGCATAATCCGAAACAATGCCGGCGAGCTCCTGGCAGGAAAGATCGGGCATGGCGACGATGGCGTAGCAATCCCGATAACGCCGGGCGAACACGGGCGCGAGCGAAAGAGTTCCGGTGACGATGTGCGGGTGGTGCTGGATGGATTCCGGGAGATGGAAGCGGGTGTTATCGAGGAGGCAGATGGGGCGCAAGCCGAGCGAGGGGTTGTTGTGCAGATTGTGCAGCATTTCCACGCCGGTGCGTCCGCCGCCGAGGATGACGGTGGGAACGCCCCACCAGGATTTTGAGGCGCACCAGGAGCGGGTGACGGCGCGGCCGATGATGACGAGGGCGATGGTGAGCAGCCAGGCGATGAGGAAGACGGCGCGCGAAAACGAAGCCGATTCCTTCTCCAGGAAGGTTGCGCCGATGATGAGGAGATAGGTGAGGCCGGTGGCTCCCATGATGCCGCGGAACTCCTCAATGGGGTTGGAGGCGATGCCGGGATAGAGCCCGGAGAGGGCGAAAACGGCGAAGAAGAGGGCGATGGCCGGGGTGAAATGAAGGTAGTCGGACGGGACGAACGTCGCGCTGAAGAGGGAGCGGACGAGGACCGCCGCGGCTGCCGACAATGCGATCGCCAGGAAATCCGACAGAACAATGGAGCCCAAGGTTGCCCACCTCTTATAGGAGAGGGTGGGTAGAGCCGCGGAACTGAAACTGGGGGATAATGCTGCTGCAGCACTCATGGGAAAGCCTCCAAACCGGGTGCGATTCGTGAAGGAAAGAGCCGCGTGCGCGGCCCTGGAACGGCAACAGGGCCAGGGGTGAAAAAGGGTGACGCCGGCTTGTTTGAACAAGCCCGAATTGAGAAACAAGCTTTCTCTGTAGGTTCCTGATTCGTTACGGAGTTACGAGTTCTTAAAAAGTGCCGTTTGGGGTGCACTTCGGGCCGGATTGCCGGCGCTCTTGTGCCGGCCTCCCAAGCCGCGTGCGCGGCCCTGGAATGGCAACAGGGCCAGGGGTGAAAAGGGTGAAGCCGGCTTGTTTGAACAAGCCCGNNGTTCAGGCTACCGCCGAAGTCGCGCGGCTCGGGAGCCGATTGGCCTTTTCCAGTTCGCCGGAGATGAAGGAATAGGTTTTCGTCAAGCCGTCTTCCAGCGAGACCTGCGGTTCCCAATTCAGGACTTCGCGAAGTTTGGAGTTGTCGCTGTTGCGGCCACGAACGCCTTGGGGCTTGGTGAGGTCGTGGCGGCGGCGAATGGTCTTGCCCGCAATTTTCGCCACCATGCCGACGAGGTCATTTACCGAGATCAGGCGGTCCTGTCCGAGATTGAGCGGATGTGGATAGTCGGAGCGCATCAGGCGGTAGATGCCCTCCACGCAATCGTCGATGTAGCAGTACGAGCGGGTTTGCAGGCCGTCACCCCAGACGTCTATCGTTCCGCCGTCTGGCGCGAGGGCGATCTTGCGGCACATGGCCGCGGGTGATTTTTCGCGGCCGCCGTCATACGTGCCGAGCGGTCCAAAGATGTTGTGGAAGCGAACGGTGCGGGTTTCCAGTCCGAAGTCTTCCCGGTAATGGCGGCAGGTGCGCTCCATGTAGAGCTTCTCCCAACCGTAGCCG
>PLFE01000071.1 GCA_003136675.1 Bryobacterales bacterium | reverse complement strand
TGATGTGAACGGCGCGGGGGCGGGGTTGGAAATTGGGACGGAAGAGCTTAGCCAGTAGAGTAGGGCTCCCCTATCATTGGAACCAAAACGTACGCTAACGCCTTGGCCTGAGCACGGCCGACTTGCGCGAAGCGCCCTTCCCGGTACTAATGCTCGACAGGTTCTACCGTTCCAGCCGTAGCGCCCTCTGACTACAGTCAGGATCCGCTGGTGTAAATAACCATCCCGTTGCGGATGGTGTAGCGAATGTGTGAGAAAGCGGCGACGTCCCGGGATGGATCAGCGCGAAGAACCACGAGGTCTGCGTCGAAGCCCTTCGCGATGCGTCCGCTGCGCGTGGAGAATCCGAAACGGCGAGTGGGGTTCGTGGTCAGCGACGCGAGGATCTGCTGATAACTCATGCCGGCACGAGACATCCACTTGAACTCTTCGCTGGTATCGAACGAGTCGGTATAGCCGACATCAGTGCCAAACAAGACGTCACCCCCGGCGCGCGAGAATGCATTCAACTGCTCGGCTGCGCGGTTCATTCCCTGCTCAAGATCGGCGGCTGAAATGCTGCCTTTGCGGGACTCGAATTCCCAGAGGGTGAGGGTTGGAGTCAGCGCCATATGCCCTGCGACCAGGCGCTGCGCAAAGGCCGCGCTCCAAAGTTCATCGGTGGGCGTCGTGTGGGCAAGGATGTCGACACCGCTCTCTAGCGCGACTTCGATTCCCTTATTGTTGGAGACGTGTGCGAAGACGGGCTTGCCAAGCGCGTGAGCTTCGGCCACGATGCCTCGCGCCATATCGGCGGGCATGGTGAGAATAACGTTCCGCTCGACGGAGTTCGCGAAGATCTTAATTCCATCCGCTCCATCATGGACCTGCTGTTTGACACGTTCCTCCGCCTCCGACACGGATTGGACGTCCGGGATATTGACGTGATTGTTTTCGAGAAAGCTTTTGACGTAGATCGGAGTCTCGATCCAAAAAGGTTCGCCCACGGTAAGAATGCGCGGCCCCTTGGTCTCGCCGTTCGCAATGCGGCGACGAATCAAGTTCGTGTTGTTGAGGACGGATGCAATGTCGAAGACCGTGGTGAATCCCCACTGCGTGAGCATCGCCTGCAGCTGCGCGGTGGTTTCCTCGGGTGAGAGCTTGTCTGCGTGGATCAAGCCGGGCGTAAGGATATGCACGTGGCTATTCCAGAAGCCCGCGGTGACGACGAGGCCTGTGCAGTCGATGACCTTAGCGCCCCGTGGGACTTTGACAGCCGCACGGGATCCAACCGCGAGAATGCGACCGTCGTGAATCACGATGGAGCCGTCTTCGAACGGTGGATCGGTCGGGGACGGATAAATCTTTGCGTGAACCAAGGCCAGATCCGCAGCACGACACGGGCAAACTCCGACGAATGCGAGAATTAGGGCAGCAGCTAGCACCTGAACGCGGAATCGCATACTCGAAACGATACACCATGAGTACCATTTTTTCTCGGAGGCGGAGTGAAGATGGTGGGTCGACTTCCCGAAGACCGAAAGCTTGAGCGCGCCGAAGCGCACGCGCTGGATGGTCAGTTGCTAACGAGTCAACACCGGTTCCCGGAAGCGTTGGAGCAGTTCCAACAGGGGTTAACTATCTCCAAGACCTTTATGAATCGGGACAACGCTGAGTTGGCCTACGCTCACTATCGCGTCGGTCTCGCTCTTCAAATGACCGGCGATTCCAAGCATGGGCTGGCTCATTACCGCGAAGGCGAAGAAATCCTGACCAGAGTTCGCGAACGTGCGAGTGACGATTCGCTGAAAACGCGGTACGGCAGGGCTTTGAAACAAATGTCCGAGTCCCACGCAGCACTTTTCAAACAGACGGGCGATGTCGACGCTGCGGCNNTAAAGAAGATCCGTGAGACCCTTACGTATGGTTTCATTCAAGGATTTTCATGACGGCGAATTCGAAGGCATTTGGATCGAGGGAGCAACGGCTCACGTCTTCGTCAAAACCCTCCAAGGAGAGCGATTCGTCTTAACCGCGACGGGTGTAGCCGCCCTTGCCGCGGACGGCTTCTGCGCCGGAAACATCATTCTCGACATCGAAAGCACATCAGCAAAGGACCTCACGACTCGGGACATCAGCGACGTCCGCAGGTACCGGCCGGGGATGGAAGACGAGCACGCGAGCAAGTCCCTACGCAAGGCTCAGGAGGGCGGCCTCACCATGCTCGCGATCAACCCCTCATACGGAGGCAGCTGCCTCCTTCTTTGCGCTGGTGTGGGAGTCGCGACCCGACACGCGTGGCTCGACCGCCAACCGCATCAGCCAAGTGCAGGACGTTGATGGCGGCAATGCTTCGAGTTACAGTAAATCCGCGCCTGTAAAGAAGAACGGAATCTCCTGCGCGGCCGTCTCGGGTGCATCGGAGCCATGAATCGCATTCCGCTCGATGCTCTCCGCAAACAACTTCCGGATGGTGCCCTCGGCGGCATTTGCGGGGTTGGTGGCGCCCATCACTTCGCGGAGCTTCTTCACCGCGTCGGCGCGATCCAGCACGATCGCCACTACCGGACCCTCGGTCATAAAAGTGACCAGGCTCGCATAAAAGGGCCGCTCGCGATGCACCGCATAAAAAGCGCCGGCCTGCGCCTTCGAGAGGTGCGTCATGCGCAGCCCGCGGATCTTGAAGCCTTCCTTTTCCAGCACCGCCAGAATCCCGCCCACATGTCCGGCCTTCACCGCATCCGGCTTAATCATCGAAAACGTACGTTCCATAGTTAAGAAATTCCTTCGAGGCGGCTCTTGATCTTCGCGCCCATATCGGCGGGCGAGGCGCACATCGTGATCCCGGCCTGCTCCATCGCGCGGATCTTATCGGGGGCGGCGCCGGACCCACCGGAGATAATCGCGCCGGCGTGCCCCATGCGGCGTCCTGGGGGCGCCGTCTGCCCGGCAATGAAACCCACCACCGGCTTAGTCACGTGAGCCTTTACGTATTCCGCGGCGCTCTCTTCCGCGCTGCCGCCAATTTCGCCGATCATCACAATGGCATGCGTATCCGGATCGGCGTTAAACAACTTCAGCGCGTCGGTAAATGAAGTCCCGATGATGGGATCGCCGCCGATTCCGATACAGGTCGATTGCCCAATCCCGAGCGCGGTCAACTGACCGACGGCTTCGTAAGTCAGCGTGCCCGATCGTGAAACCACACCCACATTTCCCTGCTTGTGGATATGTCCCGGCATGATGCCGATCTTGCACTTCCCTGGAGAAATCACGCCCGGGCAATTCGGACCCACCAGACGGCTGGGTTTGCCCTGCATGTACTTCCAGGCCTTCACCATGTCGAGCTGCGGGATGCCTTCGGTGATGCACACCACCAGCGCCAGCCCCGCGTCCACCGCTTCCATAATCGCGTCAGCCGCGAACGGAGGCGGCACAAAAATGACCGTGGCATTGGCGCCCGTTTCGCGCACAGCCTGCGACACTGTATCGAAAACGGGCAGGTCCAGATGCTTCGATCCGCCTTTGCCGGGAGTCACCCCGCCGGTGACGCGCGTTCCATAAGCGATGGCCTGCGTCGCATGAAATGTGCCTTCCCGGCCCGTAAACCCCTGCACGATTAAACGCGTGTTTTCATCAACCAGAACGCTCATCAGTTCTTCGCTCCCGCCAGCCGCACAACCTTCTCAGCCGCATCGCGCATGCCCTCAGCAACCGTGAAGTTGAAGCCGGACTCCTTCAAAATCCGACGCCCCTCCTGCACATTGGTTCCTTCCATGCGGATCACAATCGGCACCTTCACATCCAGATCGCGCGCCGCCGCCAGAACCCCGGTGGCGAGAGTGTCGCACCGAAGAATGCCACCGAAAATATTGATCAGGACGGCCTTCACGCCTTTATCGGATAGCAGAATCCGGAACGCATTCTTGATCTGCTCGGCATTCGCGCCGCCGCCGACATCGAGGAAATTCGCAGGGCTGCCACCCGCATACTTGATGATGTCCATGGTGGCCATCGCGAGACCGGCGCCGTTCACCATGCAGGCCACATCGCCATCCAGCTTCACGTAATTCAAACCAAACTTCGAGGCTTCCACTTCCAGTGGATCTTCTTCGTTCAAATCGCGCAACTCCATCAGATCCCGGTGACGAAACATCGCGTTGTCATCGAAATTGATCTTGGCGTCGAGCGCATAGACCTTGCCGTCTTTGGTCAGTATGAACGGATTGATTTCGGCCAGCGTCGCGTCGTTCGCTTCGCAGGCTTTGGTCAAGGCGATGATGGCCTGTACCGCGCTAATCACGCTGGCCGCGGGAATCCCAATTCCAAACGCCAGCTTGCGCGCCTGAAACGGACTCATGCCGTAACCGGGCTCGATCACTTCTTTCAAAATCGCGTGGGGATCTTTCGCTACAACTTCTTCGATCTCCATGCCCCCCGCGGCGGAAGCCATGAACACCAGTTTGCCGGTGGCTCGATCGAGCACGATGCCAAGGTAAAGCTCCTTGTCGATGGGCAGGGTCTCTTCCACCAGCAGCCGCTGGACAAGGCGGCCTTCCGGCCCGGTCTGGTGCGTCACCAGAGTCATGCCGAGCATCTTTTCCGCAATGAGAGCGGCTTCTTCGGCGCTCTTGGCGATCTTGACGCCGCCGCCTTTGCCGCGGCCACCGGCGTGAATCTGAGCCTTCACAACGACGCTGCCGCCGAGCGCCTTGGCGGCGGATTCCGCTTCAGCCACTGTGAACGCCACCTCACCCCGAGGCACGGGCACATCGAACTTCGCCAGGATCGCCTTCGCCTGGTATTCGTGTATTTTCATTTGATTCCGATTGAGTGAATGCGATGGAAACTACTCGCGCAAGCTCCTTAGAACTATATCACGCGACCCATTTCCACGGAATTTACAACAACCTTACAACAACGGCACAAATCCGACTAGATTGCCCGCGGGCGCGCGTTTTAGCCTACGAACACTGGAGTACGAACGTCCCCGGGGACACGGCTCAAACAAACTCTCGCGCAAAGGATCGCTTATGAAAATCATCACAACAGCCCTGCTCGCTGCAACGCTGTCCGCGGCGCTGTCCGCCCAAACGTATTCCGTCACGAAACTCGTCTCGAGCGTAAGTGGCGGGGCAACTTTCACCGACCCGAACCTGATCAACCCCTGGGGCCTGGCCGCTTCCGGGGAAAACCCCTGGTGGGTGTCGGACAACAACTCCGGCCTTTCCACGCTTTATAACGGAGAAGGCCAGATCCAAAGCCTGGTGGTCACGATTCCGCCGGGAAAGGCGGGGGGCAGCATTGGAGCGCCCAGTGGAATCGTCGCCAACAGCACGACGGATTTCGGAGGCAACTTCTTCCTGTTCGACACTGAAGACGGGACGATTCAGGGCTGGAACGGCGCGCCAAGTTCAACCATCATCGTGGATAACGGCGCCGCCGCCGTTTATAAAGGCCTCTGCCTGCCGGCCGGGCTGAACGCCCTTTATGCCGCTAATTTCTTCTCCGGAAAAGTGGAGGCTTACAACACCAACTTCGAGCTGCAAACACTTGCGCCCGACGCGTTTTTCGACCCCGATATTCCCGCGGGCTACGCTCCGTTCAACATACAGGCAATTGGCACAACCCTGTTCGTCACATTCGCCAAGCAGGACGCCAGCAAGCAGAACGAAGTGGATGGCCCGGGACTCGGCTACGTGGATGCGTTTGCGGAAAACGGCAAGCTGCTGATGCGCCTGCAGCACGGCAATTACATGAACGCGCCCTGGGGAATCGCGCTGGCCGGTTCGGATTTCGGGACGCTGTCCGGAGATCTGCTGGTGGGGAACTTCGGAAGCGGCGAAGTGATCGCGTTCGACTTTGCGACTGGAAAAGTCATTGGATCGTTGCAGGGATCGAACAACAAACCGATCGTGATCCCCGGTCTTTGGGCACTGGCCTTCGGGCAGGGCGGCAACAACGGCCCCACCGACTGGCTGTATTTCACGGCGGGAGTGAAGAAGGAAACCGGCGGCCTGTTCGGTTTCTATGCCCCCGAGTAAGTGACAGCTAAGCTAGAGCTTAGTGCTGCTGCCTTATCTGCATTCCGTAACAGCGCGCCGTCACCTGAACGCCGTTGACTCCCACGCCGCCATGCAATCCATCCTGTATGGCGGCGCGACGGACGCGCAACTGGCGGCGTTCCTGATCGCCCTCCACATGAAGGGCGAAACCGCTGAAGAACTAGCGGGCTTCGCGCGGGCTCTGCGTGAAGCAGCCATCCCCGTTCCTTTCGAGGCCGGCCCCGGCGAAACCCTTCTTGATACGTGCGGCACCGGGGGCGACGGCCACAACACCTTCAACATTTCCACGACGGTGGCGTTCGTTGTCGCAGGATGCGGGGTCCCCGTAGCCAAGCACGGCAATCGCGCACTCTCGAGCGCGTCGGGAAGCGCGGACGTTCTGGAGGAACTGGGCGTCACCATCGCCGCCACTGGTGAGCAGGCCGCACGAGCGTTGCGCGAAGCAGGGATCTGCTTTCTGTTCGCCCCCGCATTCCATCCGGCAGCCAGGCAGGCGCAAGTCGTGCGCCGCGAACTCAAAATGCGGACCGTGTTCAATTTACTAGGCCCGCTCTCAAACCCCGCTCCCGCACGAGCGCAGATGGTGGGCGCGCCTTCGCTGGATGCGGCCGCCCGGGTGGCCGACGCCCTGAATGAACTGGGCCTCGAACGGGGCTATGTGGTGCATGGGGATGATGGCATGGATGAAGTGACGCTCACGGGTTCCACCACCGTGTTCGCCATTCAAAACGGCGCGGTTCACGAACTCCGCGTGCAGCCGGAGGATTTCGGAATCGCCCGCGCGAGTATGGACAGCCTGCGCGGTGGCAGCCCGGCCGAGAACGCCCATATCACGCAGGACATTCTGAATGGTGAGAAAGGAGCGAAGCGCGATATCGTGCTGGTGAATGCATCGATGGCGTTGATGGCGGCGGGAAAGGCGGGGTCGTATCGGGAAGGAGTCGAACTGGGCGCCCGGTCAATTGACACCGGCGCCGCGGGGGAAAAACTGAAATCGCTGGCAGTCCTCACGAACTGGGAGCGACAGGGAGGCGGCGATCGAGGTGCACCTTGATGAGCACGCGGGGATGAGCACGCGGGCAACCCCGCGATTGGAGAATCAGGGTCACTATTGCCGAGCGACCGTCAAAAACCCCTTGCGCGCATCAGCCTGATTGTGAATTGATGAGATCTCTTGCCGTCTTTGATGTCTGAAATCTGCTACAATGACATCAAATGCGCACGACCATTAACATCGAAGATGACGCGTTCGATGAAATCAAGAGGTATGCCGAGGAACGCGGGATCGCTCTTGGCCAAGCGGCTTCCGATCTGGTCCACCGAGGAGCGGAGAGTCTCGCTCGACTTCAGACCCAGATGGAGACCAGGAACGGTTGGGTGATTTTCAAACTTCCTCCAGGCTCACCCCCGTTCACGAACGAAACGCTCCAGCTGTTCGAGAAAGACGAGTACGAAGAAGAATACCGGCGTGCGTTTTCTCCTCGACGTTAATGTATTGGTGGCCTTGGCGTTTCCCCAGCATGCTTCGCACAAGCTCGCCCATAACTGGTTCCAAAGAGAGCCGGACCGCCTCTGGGCCACCTGCCCACTCACCCAGGCTGGATTCCTTCGCGTTGCCAGCCGAGCGCTCGGCGGTTCCCGCGACGCTGTCCGCATGGCGCTCGCCGGTTTGGAACGCGATTGCCAAAGCCCTCATCACGAATTCTGGCCGGTCGATATCGACCTAAGGGGTCTGAGCGATTCGCAAAAGTCGCGTCTCATCGGGCACAACCAGGTCGCCGACATGCAGCTCTTGCTGCTGTCTCACCGCCGCAAAGGTCAACTGGCAACCTTCGACACCGGCATCAAAGAACTCGCCACGGGAACGCGCTACGCGAGTTCGCTATTGGTTCTGTAGACTAAACCGCGCCGCTATACCTTCGCAAAATCTGGTCCAGATTTTGCGAAAACGCGGACCTTGCCAGCACCATATCGCATCCCGCATCGTGCGCTTCCTTCTTCAGTTCGGCCTGGATATGGGAGACGAAAGCAATCATCCCGGTGGCCTTTGTCTCCGGGTCTTTCTTCAGTTCCGCGATCATCCTCACCGGCTCCATGAGCTCGAAATTCAAATCGAAAATGATGAGCGCGGGCCCGCTCTTCGCCTTCTCCAGTAATTCGTGGGACGTCTTCACCATCTCCGCCTGCATGTGCGAACGCTTGGCGGCGTCGAGTATCTTTACCGTGAAGAATAGATCGCTGACAGCGACCAGCATTCTGGTGTTGGCCTGTTTGGGCATTGGAAATATGAGCGGACTTAGCTTTCTGGCGGAACTACGAGGGAGGAACTTCGAGGGTAACCGTTTTCGTACTGAAAAGCAATAGCTTAGCGGCGCTCGCTATTCCAGGGTCAGCAACCTATTGCAGGCTCTGGTCACGGTTGCTCGCGAGCCGCTGACGCTGCGCCGCAGCGGGTTTGATCTTCACCCGCACCGTCATGCGCTGCCATTTGAAGAAATGGATGGTTTGAACAAAGTAGGCGTCCCAATCGTAGTCGCCGCGGCAAAGCCACAGGTCCCCGGCGCTGGCCTTGGCTTGCAGAAGCATGGGATCGTGATTCGTTTCCAGAGGCCAGAAGACGCCCTGACTCGCTTGGGAGCACTGCGGTTTGGGAGGCGGCGGGGACTGGTTGAAGCCGGCCAACGCGACGGCGAGCGAGAGCGCGCACGCGGCGGTGGAGCCGAAAGATCGCAGTTTCCGATTCAACATCGTGACCCCGGTTACAAGACTATGCAAGGGGCATGACCGGAGGGAATACCGTCGCGACGGTATTCCGAAGAAATTGTGGCCATCCATACGCCGGGTGCTGCGGTCCCGGAAAATACCGCCCGGAGGGTATATCACAAGAGTCAGTTCGAGCGTATTGTGTGAACTAGGGAGCCGACTCGTGACAGGAAACTCGAACATCAATGGGTAAATACAGCGCTCTTCCGGCTGCGGACTTTGAAAAGCTCTCCGCGCTGGATACATGTACTGTCTCGAACGCGATCGAGAGATCGAAGGTGCGGCTGCGAAACGAGGGCTTTGCTTCCGGCCCGACGGCGTGCCGGTTTCCCAATCTCGGGCCGATGGTTGGTTACGCGGCAACCGCGCGGATCCGCACGGCGTCGGCACCCATGGCCCAGCGTTGTTATTACGACCGAATGGATTGGTGGAATTTCGTCGCGTCTATTCCCGAGCCGCGCGTAATCGTATTGCAGGATACGGACCACAGGCCGGGTGTTGGGGCGTTTGTCGGTGAAATCCACGCCACCATCGCATTGGCGTTGAAATGCCGGGGTTGCGTGACGAACGGGGCGGTTCGCGACCTGCCTGCCGTGGAAGCGATGGGCTTTCAACTCTTCGCCGCGTACGTCTCGCCATCCCATTCATACGCGCACATCATCGAGTTCGGCGAGCCGGTTGAAATCGACGGGCTACAGATTGCCTCCGGGGACTTACTCCACGCGGATCGTCATGGCGTTGTCGAGGTGCCGTTATCGATCGCGGCGAAGATCCCGGAGGAGGCAGCCAGGATTCTTGACGAAGAACGAGCTCTCATCCGCTTCTGCCAGTCGGGCCACTTTTCCCTTGAAGGTTTGTCCGATTACATACGGAACCCGGGCTCGGATTGCGATCTCAGGTGGGTACCGTGATCGGCTTGACACTATGAGCCGGACCGTTGCTGTTTCGTGCACCCTCGCGATACTTGCGTTTGTCCTCGGTTCCTGCGGAAGCGCTGGATCGAAAAAGCAGGATGAGGCGAGCAACCCCGATGCGGAAGTCTCAGTGGGAGTGACGAAGGCTGGAAGGCAGACTCTGGAGCGAACGCTTTCTCTTTCCTCCGAACTGGTTCCTTTCCAGGAGGTGGATGTCTACGCAAAGGAGTCGGGTTATGTCAAAGACCTGAAGGTTGATTATGGGAGCCGCGTGCGAACCGGACAACTGATGGCGACGCTGGACATCCCCGAACTGCAGTCGCAATTGCTACAGGACGACGCGAATATCAAGACTGCGCAAAATCAGGTCACTCATGCGGAGAACGAGGTGTCCCGCTCGCAGGCCCAGTACACCGTTGTTCATTTACAGTTTGAGCGCCTGAATACGGTGGCCAAGACCCGGCCGGGGTTGGTGGCTCAGCAGGAAGTGGATGACGCGCAAGGCAAAGACCTGGACGTCGATGCGCAGGTGGACGCATCTAAGTCGAATCTGCAAGTGATGCAAAGTGAACTGGCTGCGGCGCGAGCGAAGAGAGAACACGACCAGGATCTTTATAACTACACTCGAATTACCGCGCCCTTTACGGGTGTAGTTACTCAGCGTTACGCCAATCAAGGCACGCTGATGCAAGCCGGTACGAACTCAAGCACCCAGGCGATGCCGCTGGTCCGCATTTCGGAAGACGATGTATTCCGCCTGGTGATTCCAGTTCCTGAATCCTACGTTCACTACATCCACGTAGGAGATCCCGTCAGCGTACTGGTTTCCTCATTGAATCAGACGTTCTGGGGGAAGGTGGCTCGCTTTTCCGTGGACGTGAAGGAAGATACGCGGACGATGCATACCGAAGTAGACGTGCCAAATTTCAATCGAGCGTTGGTTTCGGGCCTGTATGCGGACGCGACGATCACACTTGAGAAAAAAGAAAACGCCCTCGCTGTTCCCATTCAGGCGGTGAACCAGGGCGCTCACGACACGGTATACGTGGTTACGCCGGCAAACACGATCGAGATCCGCCAGGTCACGCTTGGTATTCAGACGGCGGACTACGCGGAGGTACTCACAGGACTGCGTGAAGGCGAATCGATTGTACTGAGCGACCGGAGCGGCCTGAAAGCTGGTCAGGATGTAAAACCGAAGAACATCTCTTTGGTTGACTACAAGGGCCAGGAAGAATCGAAATAGCGACGTGCAGAGACCTTAAACCGTGGCTCGCTTCTCCATACGCAACCCCTACTTCATCGTGGTGATCTGCCTGGCGCTCATGGTGATCGGACTGACCAGCCTCACGCGTATGCCGGTGGATCTGTTCCCCACAATCAACCTGCCTGAGGTGGTGGTCGCGACATTCTATTCAGGAATGCCCCCGGAAGACATCGAAACCGACATTACGAATCCGCTGGAGCGCTTTTTTACTCTCGCGTCGGGCGTGAATCATATGGAATCCCGGTCGATGCTGGGCGTAAGTATGATCAAGGTCTACTTTCAGCCGGGGTCGAACGCCGACGCCGATGTAACCGAGTTATCCAACCTGGCCCTGGCGGATTTGAAGCGTCTTCCCCCTGGGACCTTGCCCCCGGTTGTGCTGAAGTTCGATGCTTCCAGTCTGCCGGTCTGCCTGGTGACGCTCAAAGGGGAAGGGCTTACCCAGACGGAATTGCACGATATTGGGCAGTTCACGATTCGCAACCAGATCGCGGTGGTACAGGGTGCTGAAATTCCGCCGCCTTTCGGTGGAGAGTATCGCCAGGCAATGGTGTACGTGGATCCAATCAAGTTACTCTCGCGGCAACTCAGCCCGATGGATGTGGTGCATGCGCTCAATGACAGTAACTTGATCTTGCCCGCGGGTGACGTGAAAGTCGGTCCCTACGACTACTACGTCTATTCAAACAGCCTGGTGAAGAAAGTTGAAGATCTAAACCTGGTTCCGATCAAGACAGTGGACCAGCGATCGGTGACGATCGGAGACATCGGCGAGGCCAAGGATTCTCACCAGATTCAGTACAACATTGTTCGCGTGGACGGTCAACGCTCTGTGTATCTTCCGATTATGAAGCAGGGCGGCGATACAAATACCATCCAGGTTGTGAACGGGATACGCGACATGATTCCGAAGCTTTTCGATATCCCGAAGCAACTTCAGGCAACCGTTGTATTCGACCAATCGGCCTTCGTTAAGGAGGCTATCGGGACGCTGCTGGATGAAGGTTCCATCGGGTTGGTTCTGACCAGTTTGATGATCCTTGTCTTCCTGGGAAGTTTACGCGCCACAGTGGCCGTGTTTCTTTCGATTCCGCTCTCCGCCGTGGCCACTTTCGTGATTCTCTACATGATGGGCAGCACAATCAACACGATGATTTTGGGGGGGCTCGCCCTGGCTTTTTCGAGGGTGATCGACAACTCTGTGATTTCTCTGGAGAATATCTACCGTCACCTGGAGTTGGGATCGTCCCCCGAGGCGGCGGCTGAACGCGGCGGCTCTGAGGTGAGCATGGCCGTGCTCGCGGCGACGCTGACGACCGTGGTGGTGTTCTTCCCGGTCACATTTCTATATGGCGTCAGTAAATTTCTCTTTTCGGCTCTGGCTCTGTCTGTGGTGATTTCCCTGTTCGCATCCTACTTCGTAGCGATGACGGTAATTCCACTGTTCTGCGCGCGGTTCCTGAAGCGCGTGAACAGCGAACTGGAAGGCGAGCGACAAACTGGAGGATTCAACGCCCGGTTCAATAACGGATTTCAGAAGCTCCTCGATGTCTATGAGAACGCGGTGCGGGGCGCCTTGCGGTTCCCTATCGTCACGATTCTGGCGCTGTCGGGCCTGTTTCTAGGGAGTCTGGCCCTATATCCGCTGCTGGGGGTTGCTTTTTTTCCGAGAACAGACGCAGGACAATTTACGATCAGCATGAAAGTGCCGACGGGCGAGCGGATTGAGAACAGCGAGGCGTATGTGGGCAAGGTCGAGAGCCTCATTCGCAGCATCGTGAAGCCATCCGAACTAAAGATGATTGTTTCCAACATCGGGATTGTTCCAGACTTCTCGGCGCTCTACAGTAACAATGCCGGGCCGTACACGGCGACGATCCAGGTGGAGCTGACTAACTCGCACAAGACTGGAAGCTTTGAGTATATGGACCGGGTGCGCCGCGCGGTCACTTCCCAGTATCCGGATATCCGGACATTCTTTTCCAGCGGGTCGATGGTGGACGCAATTCTCAACATGGGTGCGCCTGCGCCTATCGATGTTCAAGTCAGCAGCCGTGAACTGGATCGGACTTACAATGTCGCGCAGGAACTGGCGGCAAAGATTCGCAAGCTCTCGGGCGTCGGCGAAGTCTATGTTCCGCAGGATATGAATTATCCGGCGGTGCGGTTGAATATCGATCGCACGCACGCCGCGGAGCTTGGTCTGAGCCAAAAAGAGATTGTTGACAACGTCATTACGGCGCTGAATTCAAATACCATGATCGCTCCGAACTACTGGGTTGACCATAAGACCGGAAACGACTATTTCCTCACCGTCCAGTATTACGAGCATGGGAAATCCGCCATTCACAGTTTTGTCGACCTGAACCAGATTCCGTTACGCGGCAGTTCCGTTCCATCGGGGCCTTCGGCTTTCTCTCCGGCGGGCGGCCAGCAGTCGAAGACACCCGTCACCGTTTTAGGGAATGTCGCGAGCCTTGAGTTTGTGCAGTCACCTACCGAGATTGACCATTATCAGATCCAGCGCGTCGCGGATGTTTATGTAACGCCGTTTGGCGAAGACCTTGGTACGGTGTCCACACAGATCACGCGCGTGCTGAAAGAACAGAAGTTTCCCGGCAGTGTACGAATCAATCTCCGCGGCATGGTGGAACAGATGAACGATTCGTTCAAGAGCTTCGCCATCGGGTTGGGGCTGTCGGTTGTACTCTTATTCCTGATTCTCGTGGCGCAGTTCCGATCATTCAAGGATCCATTCCTTATCATGCTGGCGATTCCGATGGGGTTTATCGGCGTCATGGTGGTGCTTCCTCTGACCCACACAACCCTGAACGTGATGTCGCTCATGGGGGTGCTTATGCTGGTGGGAATCTCCGCGTCCAACAGCATCCTGATTGTGGAATTTGCTCATCGTCTGGAAGAACAAGGCAAGTCGGTGCAAGACGCGATCATCACGTCCTGCCGGGTCCGTCTGAGGCCGATTCTGATGACATCGCTCGCCACCATTATCGGGATGGTGCCCATGGCTTTGAAGTTAGGTACCGGGAGCGAACAATACGCGCCTTTGGCTCGCGTCATCATCGGAGGGTTGACGGTTTCCGTGCTGTTTACGGTCTTTATTGTTCCGGCTGCGTTTCTGCTGGTTTACGGGCGCAAACCGCAGCCGTCGTTCGCGTAGCTGCTTATGCCTCGCTTTTCAATCCGCAACCCCTACTTCATCATCGTGATCTGCCTGGTGCTGTTGGTGGTTGGCGCGACCAGCGTGGCCCGAATGCCGGTCGACTTATTCCCGGCAATCAATCTGCCGGAAGTGGTGGTGGCCACATTCTACTCGGGGATGCCGCCTGAAGATGTTGAGACGGATATCACGAACCCGCTGGAGCGGTTTTTCACTCTCGCATCGGGGATCAACCATATGGAGTCGCGCTCACTACTGGGAGTGAGCATGATCAAGGTATTCTTCCAGCCTGGCACGGACGCCGATGCGGACGTCACGCAGCTATCCAATCTGGCGCTTGCGGATCTGAAGCGCCTGCCGCCGGGCACACTTCCGCCGGTCGTGCTGAAATTCGATGCCTCCAGCCTCCCGGTTTGTCTTGTGACCGTAAAGGGAGAAGGACTAAACGAAACCCAACTTCACGATGTCGCGCAGTTCCAAATTCGCAACCAGATTGCGGTGGTGAAAGGCGCGGAAATTCCCGGCGTGTTTGGCGGCAAGTATCGTCAGGCGATGGTCTATGTGGATCCCTATAAGCTTTTTTCCCGGGAGTTGAGCGTGATGGATGTTGTCGACGCCCTCAACGACAGCAATCTCATTCTTCCGGCGGGCGATGTCAAGGTGGGTGGGAACGACTACTATGTCTACACCAATAGCCTGGTGAATCGTGTTGAGGACCTGAATAAGGTTCCGATCAAGACGGTGGGAACAAGATCGGTTTCGATAGGTGATGTCGGCGAGGCGAAGGATGCCAGCCAGCTTCAATACAACATCGTTCGGATTGACGGTCAGAAATCCGCCTACATTCCAATCATGAAGCAAGGGGGCGATACCAATACGGTTCAGGTTGTCAATGACGTGCGCAACCTGATCGGCCATCTCTTTGATATCCCCGCTCAGTTGAAGACAAGTATCGTCTTCGACCAATCCGTCTTTGTGAAGGAGGCTCTGGCGACGGTTCTGCATGAGGGCGTTATCGGGCTGGTGCTGACCAGCCTGATGATTCTTATCTTCCTCGGCAGCATGCGGGCCACCTTCGCCGTACTTCTCTCGATCCCAATCTCCGCTCTTGCCACCTTCGTGATTCTCTACATGATGGGTAACACGATCAACACGATGATTCTGGGCGGACTGGCGCTGGCCTTCTCGCGCGTGATCGATAATTCGGTGATTTCGCTGGAAAACATCTATCGTCATTTAGAGACGGGATCTTCGCCGGCTGTCGCGGCGGAAGAAGGCGGCGCGGAGGTGAATCTGGCGGTGCTCGCCGCGACGCTAGTGGATGTGGTCGATTTCTTCCCAGTCACCCTCCTGGTTGGCGTGAGCAAGTTCCTGTTCTCTTCACTGGCGCTGGCGTTTTGCCTGTCTTTACTAGCGTCATTCGTGGTCGCCATGACCGTGATTCCCCTGTTCTGCTCCCGCTTTCTGAAGGGCTTCGATCACGCGCATGGCGCGGCCGATCCCGGAAGCTCTTCGTTAGGAAGCCGATTCAACGCGGGGTTCAACAAACGATTCAACGCCTTGCTGGACTTCTACGAGCGGTCGGTGAGGCGCTCGTTGAAGCGTCCTGCTTTGACACTGATGGCGCTTATGGGTATCTTCGTGGCGAGCCTCGGCATCTATCCCTTCCTGGGCCGGGCCTTCTTCCCACAAACGGATGCCGGACAATTCACGATCAATTTGAAGGTCCCCACAGGTACACGCATCGAGCTGACGGACCGGTATGTGGCGCGGATCGAAGATTTGATTCGCCACGTGATTCCCGCAACGGACCTGAAGATGATCGTCTCAAATATCGGAGTGGTGAACGACTTTTCCGCGCTCTACACCACAAATGCGGGGGAGTATACCGCGACAGTACAGGCGGCACTGACAGAAGATCATCAGACCAGCAGCCTGGTTTACATGGATCGCGTCAAGGACGAAATGGCGGCCCGGCTGCCGGATGTGCGCGCATTCTTTCAGAGCGGCTCCATGGTGGACGCGATCCTGAATTCCGGCATGCCCGCTCCCATTGACGTTCAGGTGAACACTAGGGATCTCGACACCACTTACAACGTCGCTCAGGAACTGGCGCGACGTATCCGTCGCCTTTCCGGCGTGGGCCAGATCTATATTCCGCAGGACATGAATTATCCGGCGATCCGGCTGAATGTGGATCGCGTCCATTCCGCGGAGCTTGGTCTTTCCCAGAAAGACATTGTGGATAACGTAATCACGGCCCTGAACTCCAATACAATGATCGCGCCGAACTATTGGGTGGATTATCGAACGGGCAACGACTACTTCCTGACGGTTCAATATGCCGAGCACGGCAGAGCCGCCATACATAACCTGGTCGACATGAAACAGATTCCATTACGAGCGCCGAACCTGAAAGAAGCGACCACGCTCGACACAGTGGTGAAGTTGGAGAACCTCCAATCCCCAACCGAAATCGATCATTACCAGATTCAGCGCGTGGTGGATATCTACGTGACACCGGCGGGGGAAGATCTGGGCAGACTGACCGGAGCGATCGAACGCACCATCAAGGACGCAGATCTTCCTGCAAACGTGCGCGTGAATCTGCGAGGGATGGTAGAGGGGATGAACGCGTCCTTTAAGAGCTTCGCGGTCGGGTTTGGTATTTCTTTTATTCTTCTGTTTCTCATCCTGATCGCACAGTTTCGTTCCTTTATCGATCCATTCCTGATCATGCTCGCGATACCGATGGGGTTCGTCGGAGTTCTGATCATCCTGCCGCTGACTCATACCACCCTCAATGTGATGTCACTGATGGGCGTGCTGATGTTGATCGGGATCGCCGATTCCAACAGCATCCTGATCGTCGATTTCGCTCACAAGCTGGAGGGGCAGGGGCTGTCAGTCGAGGATGCGATTATCACGGCCTGCCGCGTACGGCTTCGGCCTATCCTGATGACATCGCTCGCGACGATTATCGGGATGATTCCGATGGCCATGAAACTGGGAACGGGGGGCGAACAATATACTCCGATGGCGCGAGCCATCATCGGCGGGTTGACGTCGTCGGTGCTTCTTACCGTATTCATCGTGCCCGCAGCCTATCTTTTGGTTTATGGGAGAAAGAAACGCAATGAAGCTCAAAATGCTCCAGTTCCGGTATAAGAGCGCGCTCCTCGGGGCGGCTTTCGTTGTTACGCTGACCCCACCTTGCGCCGCGCAGTCGCCGCCGCAGAATGCGCCTGTCCTGACGCTGAAGCAGGCCGAAGAAATCGCGCTGCGGAATCATCCGCAGGTGAAAGCCGCGCAAAACGAAGTGAACTATGCGAACCAGCAGATTATCGAGAAGCGCGCCGCCTACTATCCCGACTTAACCGGCGATATCACCGGTTCGCAGGGGAATGACTTATCGCGGATCGGAGCGGGAGACCTTTCCGCGTCGCGTCTGTTCACCCGCTTTGGGCAGGGCGTGGTGCTCAACCAATTGATCACCGACTCCGGCCGCACACACAACCTGGTGGAGAGCTCGCGATTGCAGGCGAAGGCCACGCAGCAGAACTCTCAAGCGACCCGTTACGATGTGCTACTCCAGGTGAATCGGTCTTACTTTGACGTTCTGCACGCCCAGGCTGTGGCGAAAGTTGCCGAGCAGACCGTCAGCGCGCGCCAGCTTCAGAGCGACAAAGTGACCGAGCTCGCCAGGAACAGTCTGAAATCGCAACTCGATGTCAGCTTCGCCGACGTGAACGTGTCCGAAGCGAAGCTTCTGCTGGTGCGCGCGCAAGACGCCGTGCAGCAAACACTTGCCGAACTGGGCCGGGCCATGGGCTCAGATCTGCCGGCGAACTATCGGCTTTCCGATGAACCACTTCCGCCCGGGCCGCCGGCAACGATGGAGCAATTGATCGTGCAGGCTCTGAACAACCGTCCTGAGCTTGCCGGACTTCGCTTTTCGCGCGACGCGGAATACAAGTTCGCGGCCGCGGAGAAAGATCTATCCCGGCCCACAGTGAGCCTCATCGCCGTCGGCGGGTTGATTCCCTTTATTAATACGCCCGCCGGTTCTCCGATTCCTCTCGGGTACGAGGGCGTCGCGGCCAACGTGAGTATCCCGATATTCAACGGACACCTGTTTTCGGCGCGGCACGAGGCCGCTGTTCAGCGCGCGGAGGAATCGGATCAACGGCTGCGCGGCGAGCAGCAGGGCCTCGAGCGGGATGTCCGCGTCGCCTGGGCGAGCGCCAACGATGCGTTCCAGCGGATCGATGTTACCGCGCAGCTTCTCCGTCAGGCGGCCCTCGCTCTGGATCTGGCGCAAGGCCGCTACAATCTCGGCTTGTCCTCCATCATCGAACTGACGCAGGCGCAGTTGAATCTCACCCAGGCCGAGATCGAGAACCTCAATGCGAAGTACGATTACCAAACACAAAACGCCGCGCTCCAATATACGGTCGGCCTGCTGCGATAGTCTGGGACGAATGGCGGTGAAACCGAGCCGGCTCTACTATGAAAGGCAGCGGTTTCCGCTCCGCCGAGTTGGCCTGGCCCCTTTAACTCCGCCATGCGTGATGCTTGGCATGGTCATTTGGCAAGTCGGACTCGGACATTCCTTTGGCTATAACATTTCGAACGGCAGCTTGATCGGTTGGACGGTATTTCTCTGGATGGTCTACCTGCTTCTCGTCACAACGAGACTGGTCACGGAAGTCCGGGGCGGGGAACTCAGCATCCGGCTGAGCGGGCTTTGGAGGCGCGCGCGCCGGGTTCGGCTTACCGAAATCGACTCGGTCGAGAAGGTTACCTTCGATCCGGTTCGCGATTTCGGAGGGTACGGATTTCGCGGCGACCGTCAAGGGAAGGCCTACGTCGCCTACGGCGGCGAGGGCCTGCGGGTGAGGCTCGTGAATGGGGCCAGGTTCGTTGTTGGGTCACAGAGGTCGAGCGAATTAGCCGATGTACTACGGGCGGCCCGGCCTGCGGGAGTCAGTCGATGAGCCGATCCCGCACCCGAATCCTGATTGCCGACGATCACCCGCTGGTTCGAGGCGGGCTGCGCCATCTTCTGGAACGCGACGGGGAGTTTCAGGTGGTCGCCGAGGCAGCCGATGGGAGCGAGGCGATCGCTCTCGCCACGCTCCACAAGCCGGACGTGGTGCTATTGGACGTGGGAATGCCGCGTATCTCCGGTCCGGACGCGGCCATGCAGATCGCCGCCAAGGCGCCGGGCACGAGAATCATTATGGTGAGCATGCATTCCGATGAGGCGTACGTGCTGCGCGCGCTGAAGGCCGGGGCGCAAGGGTACTTGCTGAAGGCTTCGCCGGAAGTGGACGTGTTGGCCGCGGTCCGTGCCGTTGCCGCGGGAAATGCTTACTTCAGCCCCAGCATTACCCGCATGCTGGTGGAAGATTACGTGCTGGAAATGCAGAGGCGCGGCAAAGAAGACAGTTACGATTTGCTGAGTATCCGGGAAAAAGAAGTACTGCAACTGCTGGTAAGTGGCAAGAGTAACCGCGAGATCGCTAATCTGCTATTTGTGAGCGTATCCACCGTGGAGACGCATCGCACGAATATTCTTCAAAAGTTGAACCTACATAGCCTTCCGGAACTGATTCTGTATGCGGTTCGGAAGGGGTTGATTTCCTGACGTTGGATTACCGTTTCTGGCATTGCGGACAAAAGTGCGTCCCCCGCTGCGCGACCAGGGTTCGCCTGATCGCCGCGCCACACTGGCTGCACGGTTCGCCGGTCCGCTGATAGACCAGATGCTGGTGCTGGAAGCTGCCCTTTCGGCCTTCCGAATCCACGTAATCGGAGATGGAAGAGCCTTTGGCGGCGATGGCCTCGGTGAGCACCTGCTGGACGGCCGCATGAAGCTTCTGTGAACGCACCTTGCTGATTTTCGATGCGTTTGCGCGGGGATGGATGCCGGCGCGGAACAGCGCTTCATCGGCGTAGATGTTTCCGATACCCGCCAGAAATCGCTGATTCAGAAGCAGCGCCTTTATCTGTGTTTTTCGGGCATGCAGGGCGGTATGGAAGCCGTCGAAACCGATCTCGAGCGGCTCCGGGCCCAGCGATTCGACTCGCGCCGGCAGGCCACGCGCGTATTCGATGCGGCCGAACTGGCGGCTATCCGTATAGAGGATCACGCCGCGATCGAGGGTGAAGATGGCGTGCGTGTGTTTGGTGATTTCGCCGTCAAGAAGCAGCTTGCCGGTCATGCCGAGATGTACCAACAGGTGGCCTTCGTCAAGATGGAAGACGATGAATTTGCCGCGCCTGCGGATGGAGGCGATCCGCTTGCCGGAAGCCGCGTCAAGCTTGCCGCGGAGGATACGCTTCTGACGGACTTCGATGTTTTGAATGCGGCGTCCAGCGACGGACTGCAGGCTGCGCACCACGGTTTCGACTTCGGGAAGCTCAGGCAAGGTCGATCAAGATATCGGCGCCGTCAACCTTGACGGGATAGGTTTCCACCGATTCATCCCACTCATTTTTCCCGGTGCGGCAATCGAACTCGAAAGCGTGCCAGGGACACGTGACCATTGCGCCGTTGAGTTCGCCCTGGCCGAGCGGACCGCCCTGGTGCGGGCATATGCCGTTGAGCGCGTGGACCGCGCCATCGAACTTGCACAGAGCGTAAGGGTTTCCGTCGACCATCACTTCGATGAGTGGATTGGATTCGAGATCGGCTAGGGTTGCGACTTTGACAAAGGCCATTCAGTTTCTATGTTATACGGCGGCGGTTTCGAGCAACACTTGAATCAAGTTGTCAATATCGCTGGGCGGGATATAGAAATGCGGCGATACGCGCACCCATCCCCGCCGCTCCGCCGCCAGGAAACCGCGGGACTGCAGGTGGCGCACCGTCTCGCGCGGCCCTTCACCCGGTTTGCGAAAGCTGACGATACCGGCGGCGTTCTCCGGCGTCCGGACCCCGCACATCTCAAAAGCGTGCCGCGTCAGTTCGCCCGAAACGCGGTCTGCCAGACCCCGCACTGCCGCACCCATGCGAGCGACGCCCACGCGATTCACGAACTCGATGGCGGCGCGTAGCCCGTAACAGCCGATGGTGTTGAGCGAACCGCATTCATAGCGCGCGGCGTCGGCGCGCAGGGTGAGGTCGCGCGCTTCAAAATCGTTATAAGATCCCACGCTCATCCAGCCGATTTCCGTGGGCTTGACTTGATCCTGGACAGTGCTTCGCACGTAGAGAATGCCGCAGCCTTCAGGTCCCATCAGCCACTTATGCCCATCGGCGGCGAGCGCGTGAATGCGCGAGCGGTTCACATCCAACGGAATGATGCCGAGCCCCTGGATCGCGTCCACGAAGAAGAAGACGTTGCGACGCTCGCAAATCTCGCCGATCGCTTCAAGATTGGCGCGGTAGCCGCTGAGATACTGCACATAGCTGATGGCGAGCAGTCGAGCGCCTCGCGCCGCTTCGTCGATTTGGTCAAGCGAAGCGGTGGCGGGTAGCCATGTCACTTGCACGCCTCGATGTTCCAGATTCCTCCAGGGCAGCCAGTTGGAAGGGAACTCTTCCTGAAATGCGACCACACGATCGCCGGCTTTCCATGCGATCCCGTTGGCGATGGTGGAAATACCCTCGGAGGTGTTTTTGACGACAGCGATTTCCCCGGCGGTGGACCCGATCAGTTGGGCGGCAGCTTCGCGAAGACCCTGATAAACGGCCAGCCAGCGATCCGCGTGGAGGGCGCCAGATTGGCAGCACTCCTCCGCGATCTGCTTCATCGCCTCCGCGGCCGGACGGCAGAGCGGGGAAACTCCGGCGTGGTTCAGATAGACGACGTTGCGGCGTACGGGGAATTCGGCTGCGAAGTCGTTCCAGATTTCGGACATTTCTTGACTATAGTCGGGAGCGGGGTTCCCCGGCCGGTTGCATTACACTATTTACATGCGTGCCGCTCTGGGTATGGTCTGCCTCCTGTTGGCCCCGGCCCTTCCCGCGCGCTCCGTAAACTTCTACAGTATCGAGCACGAACTCGCTCTAGGCAAACAGCTCTCCGCGGAACTGGAGCGCCAGGTGAAGCTGTCGGATGACGCGATTCTATCCGAATACGTGAACCGTGTGGCGCAGAAAATCACCCGCCAGTCCGACGCCACTTTGCCGGTGACGGTGCGTATCATCGAATCCGGCGACCTGAACGCGTTCACGCTGCCCGGCGGCCATATCTATCTGAATAGTGGGTTGTTGCGGCTTACCGAATCCGAATCGGAACTCGCCTTCGTACTGGCGCATGAGATTGGACATGTGGCCGCGCGTCACGCGACCCGGGAGGCCACGCGGAACGAACTTTTGCAGGCCGGGTCGATTCCTTTGATGGTTCTGGGGGGGTGGAGCGGTATGGCCCTGCGGGAATTCGCATCTGCCGGGGGCCGCACCGGGGCCATGAAGGGCGTTCGCGACTTCGAAGCCCAGGCCGACCGGTTGGGATTGGATTACATGGACCGGTCGGGATACGACCCGTCCGCCGCCATTGACATGTTCGAACGAATTGAGGGAAGGGAACGGAAGATTCCCGGCCGCGTGAAACGCCTTTGGAGCGACCACCCGATTACGGCGTCGCGGATAGACGCCGCGCAAAAGCACTTGAACGAGATTGCGGGGCATCGCCCGGAATACGTGGTGAACACCTCCGAGTACGAGGAGATGCGTTTACGGGCAATCGCCCTGGAGGAGCGCCGGACGGCACAGGTGAATCAGGCGCCGCATTTAGGCGCGGAAAAGCACTGAAAATCGATCGGATGAAGTTTTTGTAACCTTCGGGCACATTGTCGCGTAGATAGAACAGTCGAATCTTGTCCGACGGGCCTATAATGTCTAATAGGAGTCTCCTCCTTATGTACGAATCGATTCGGAAATACATCCTCTTCCTCGCCGTCTTCGCGCTTCTGCTTCCGTCGGCGATGTTTGCCGACAACAAAGAAAAAGATCCCGACCAGATCGGCAACCGCGATGTAGGCAAAGGCGTTAACTTCTATTCACTCGAGAAGGAAATCGCGCTCGGCAAACAGTTGGCGCAGGAAGTGGAGCGACAGGCCCGGATCGTCGATGACCCCATCATTGCGGAGTATGTGAACCGGATCGGGCAAAACCTGGTGCGCAATTCGGATGCGAAAGTTCCCTTTACCATTAAGGTGATCGATTCCGACGAGGTGAACGCGTTCGCGTTGCCCGGCGGCTTCTTCTTCGTAAACACCGGGATTCTCTTGAAAGCCGATAACGAAGCGGAAATGGCGGGCGTGATGGCGCATGAAATCGGCCATGTGGCGGCGCGCCACGGCACACGCCAAGCTACCAAAGGGCAGTTGGTGAACATCGGAACCATTCCGCTCATCTTCATGGGAGGGTGGACAGGCTATGGAATCCGTCAGGCTCTGGGGCTGGCGATTCCGATGGGCTTCCTGAAATTCTCTCGCGCGGATGAATCCGAGGCCGATCTGCTGGGGCTTGAGTACATGTACAAAGCCGGCTACGACCCCACGGCTTTCGTCGACTTCTTCGAGAAGATTCAGTCCCTGGAGAAGAAGAAACCCGGCACGATTTCAAAGGTTTTCTCTACGCATCCGCCGACAGACGATCGCATCAAAGCCGCGCAGAGCAACATTGAGAAGTATCTGAAAGCGAAGCCTGAATACGTTGTGACCACGTCGGAGTTCAACGACGTCAAACTGCGCGTGATGGCCATGCACAATCGCCGGAAACTGGACGACGCAAAAGACACGGCGCGTCCCCGTCTCCGCCGCGCTCCTGGTTCAGGTTCCGGAAGCACGGTCGGCGACGACGATAGCGACACCAAATCGAAGGGCGATGATGATGAGCGTCCGACCCTGAAGCGCCGGGACGGCGACAACAATTAGGGGCAGCGTCCAGACAACGCTCGACCTGCGCCTTAGAGCATGCAGCCCGCCCGTTCCCACTTGTCCTTGGCCTTTGAAGCTGCCAACCCCTGCCATTGCATGTTCTCTGGCGCGTCGGCGCCCCCACATGCGAGCGGCTTAACGTGGTCGACCGCATAGCCGGGGCAAGCGCCAGAGCGCCGTCCCGTTGATGGGCAGGGATGCGCGGTCTTAAACTGCGATCTGGCGGCGGCGCTGCGCTCGATCCTATGGCGGGCGTCGCGAGAGCAGGTAGAGCAGAGAGCAGGCGACTTCCGCTCGTAGGCCTGGACGACCGTGCCGTCCTTCTTCGTGTAGCCCCTGACGTGAGTCGCCTGAAGCGAGACGGAGGCCAAGGCGAGCAGCGCAACGAAACGCAGTGAGACCTTGCGCACCTTCGTACGCTACTTCTGACTCGAAGGCGGCACGAGTCCCTTCATCCTCAAATAAGTCACGATATTCCCGTAATGCTCATCCGCGTGCGCCGTGTTGATGTCGAGCACCGATAGCTTGGGCATGTTCATGCCCAGGAACTTCACCATTTCCGAACCGCCTTTCGCGTCCGTCATGGCCCCGTAAACCGCCTGGCAGTAGGCCACCGAATCTTTCAAGCCCTGCACCAGATCCGCTTTCGATGTCGCCGTCTTCTCCAGGCTCGGGTGTTTGGTCTTATCGCCGCTCACCGCGCCGCAGAAGCTGTACTGCGCATCCGCCACGTGACCGATCAACTGGCCGAAGGTGCGCACGTCCGGCGTCGGCTGGTAGGAATAGCTCGCCTCCGGCATCTCCTCGGCCGATTTGACGACATTGTTGATGACGATGGAATAGAAGCCTTTGCCTGTCTTGCTGAGCGGGTCGGTGACCGCCGTTTGTCCCCAGGCGCAGGCGCAGATGGCGGCCAGGCAGGCCGCCGAAAGAATCGTTTGTTTCATGTTTTAGTGCTCCCGAGCGATCATACAACTTTCAAAGCGCCAGCTTTCCGTTCAGAACCATATCCTTCAGCTTGAACTTCCTGTCGATCTTCAGACGCCCCATGGCGGTCTGGAACACCACTTCTTTATCGTCGAGATCGATCGGAGTGGTGCGGGGGAAAAGGAACCGGATCATGTAGCCGTTCGTGCCGGTGTCGAACTTCACGTCTTCCGGTGCGATCGGGTCCTTACCCTTCACCACAAGCTCGGTGGCGGACAGCAGTTTATCGTGCATCACGCCAGGGCTTAGCGAGTCATTGCCGTGCAGCCCGGCAACGGAAATGACGTAATCCTTGTCCGCGTGGTCCAGCGTATAGGTCGCATCGCCGGGATGCGGAAGGTGATCGCCGAATTGCTCCCGCAGCCGCGCCTGCTTCACAGGAAGCGCGCTCTCCCACCTGACGAAAACGTCCATCCGCGGCGCGCCGCCCTGACTTTGCGTCTCATCGGCCCCCGCGTTCCTGGGACGCGACACGGAACCACCGTTTAGTCCGCCGCCTCCTCCCATCCCACCGCCTCCACCCATTCCGCCTCCGCCTCCGCCCATTCCGCCACCTCCGCCGCCGTACCCGCCGCGGCCGCCACCGCCTCCACGGCCGCCCGCGCCGGAATTATCGAACGCGACGCTGGTCTTTTGACCCCACGGGGAATTGTTCAGCACCTTCTGAACGTCCTGGTCGCTCCATTGCGTGTAGTCCTTGCCGGTCCAGCTTTCTCCGGCGCTCAACCCGAACGCCGCGATGCCCGCGGACAACGCTACGAATAGAAAACGGGAATTTCGCATTGAATCCTCCGAGACTTAAGATATCGCGCTCCGCCGTTTCCCGGTAGGGTTTTTTTCTCGTGCGATCATACAACTTCCAGTTGCCTTCCGCACAACGTTTCTTTCATCAGGCCGCATTTTGGAGTGCATGCGGCTCCGCCGTCGCCATTCTTTTCTCGATTGCGGCAAGCCAAATCCTGCTGGGCGCGGCCATTCTCGCGATTCTGTTGTCGCGGCAGAAGATACTTTTACCGCGCCCCTGGCTCCCGCTGGCCCTGTTCCTGCTGGGCTCCATGATCTCGCTGGCCGCGTCCAGACATCCTCTGGAGGGATTGCCGCAGGTGCGCAAGCTCTACGTCTATCTGATGCTGGTGGTGATGTTCACGGTGATCCAGAACATGGCCGCAGCCCGCAATCTGCTGCTCGCCTGGTGCGCCGCCGCCGGAATTGAAAGCGTCATCGGCATCGTTCAATTTGTGCACAAGTGGCAAACTGCCCGCGACCTGCACCGCAACTTCTACGAGTACTATCTCAACGCCCGCATTACCGGTACTATGTCGCACTGGATGACGTTCTCCGGCGAGGAGATGCTGGTGCTGGTGGTTCTGGCTTCGTTCCTGCTGTTCGGGAAGGTGAGCGACAAAAGGATGCTGATCGCGGGTTGGCTTTTGGCCCTTCCACTCTGCGTTGCACTGATTCTGAGCGACACGCGTTCGGTTTGGATCGCGGTGGTTTGCGCGATGGTCTACCTGACGTGGTGCTACCGAAAGGTACTGGTGCTGGCGATTCCGGTGCTGGGGCTCATCGCCTACGCCGTCGCGCCTGCCTCTATCCAAGAGCGCGTTGTGTCTATCGTTCATCCGCATGGGACCACGGACTCAAACGATTTCCGCATAATCGTGTGGCGCACCGGCGTGCGCATCATTGAAGCGCATCCCCTTCTGGGCCTCGGTCCCGAGGAAGTGCATCAGCAGTTCTACGAGTGGCTTCCCAGTGACATCCCGCAGCCGCTGCCGCCTGGTTACTACGGACATCTGCACAGCATCTATATCCATTACGCTGCGGAGCGCGGCATTCCCACAACACTCATGCTGCTCTGGATGCTGGGCCTGATCGTCTGGGACGCCGCACGCGCGCTACGGAGGATTCCGCGCGGCCGCGGCGACGCCACATTTCTGCTCCACGCCGGCATTGGTTGTGTGCTGGCCATTATGGTGGAGGGTTTTTTTGAACTCAATCTCGGAGACAGCGAAGTACTAACGATGTTCCTGGTCATGACCGCGTGCACTTATGTGGCGGTTCAGGCCGCAAACCTTTATACTTCTGAAGGAGAACCTATTTGACATCCATAACGCTTCGGGCCGCTTTGGTCTGCGTAGCGGCGGCCACGGGGGCATCTGCCGCGAGCAGCGTAGGCAGTTTCCTGGTGACGAACAACGACGTGGCTACGGGCTTCGGCAGTTCGGCGACTTTTTATTCGATTGGATCGAATGGCGCGGTCTCGAATAAGACGGTGGTTTTCACCAACGGCGTTGGGATCGCGGGCGGGTTTTTCGCTGCTTCCCGCGTAGCCATCGTCCCGCAGGGATCGGATGTGTGCGTGTTCGCTTCGAACGCCGCCTCTGCCGACGTCGCGGGCATCAGCGCGGCGACGCATACGCTCACAGGCGTTTATCCCGCATCTTCGACGGATACCGGCTCAGGGAATGGAATTGGTCTGGGGGCGAACTCCAACTACCTGTATGCCACATTTTCCAGTTCCAGTACGATCGCGACTTTTCAGATCGAGACTGGATGCGCGCTGAGTTTCGTGAGCGATGTTTATGCCGTTGGTTTGAATGGCGGATTGGTTGGCGGCATGGCGATTCACGGGTCCACCATGGTGATCACTTACGGAGACGGTTCGATTGAGTCGTTCAACATCTCCGCCGGCGTCCCGCTGACGAACGGCGATGCCGAAAACTCGGCGGGCTCAGCGAGCGACCATCTTCCGAATGGCGTGGATATTACGGCTGACGGCCACTACGCGATTTTTGGAGATGCGTCCACGGTGACCACGCTCGAAGTATCCGACATCTCCTCCGGGAAATTGACACCCACGATCGCCTATGATGTGGGCGCCTCATGGAATTCCGGCAGCGTGAGGTTGAGTCCCGACGAGAAGCTAATTTTTGTGACTAACGATTCCGGCGGTGCGATCACCGCTGTGCTCTTCGACAAAACAACGGGGCAGATCTCACCGGGTTGCACATCCGCGCCGCTGAAGGGCTTTTATAGCAACTGGTCTTACGCGGGGGCCGCTGCGCTGCAACTCCCCACCGCTGTGGGTGGCCTTCTGTACGTCCCTGAGTTCGGGTCGAATGGCTTCTCTTCCGTGGGAATCGTGCAACTTACCTCTACGGGTACGGCATGCACGCTCACCGAGTCCGCCAGTTCGCCGGTCGTCGACAATACCGACCCATCGGCGATGCTTTCGATTGGCGTTTACCCAATCCGGCCGTTCTAAGGCCACGCACTCCAGGAGATTTGAACATGGACAGAATTCATCAAGCAATATTCGCGTGTCTGGTATTGAGCGCCGGTCTGACCAGCGCGGTGGCGCAAAGTACCGGCTGTCCCAACCGTCCCGCAGCGGGTACGGTAGTGAGTAACCCGCTCGACATTTACAGCACGGACGGCGTTCTGACGGCGAACTTTACCTTCCGGAGTCAACTTGCAGCCTACCTGGAAGAGTGTTACATCTATCAGGCCAGTGCAGGTCCCGTGGAAGCGCCAACCTTGCGACTGAATCCGGGCGACCAGCTGGTGCTGAATCTGACGAACCGTTTGAGTTATCTTCCGCCGCCGCCACCGGCACGCTCGCCGGCCATGGCGGCCATGGCGAATATGCCCGGCATGACCAACAACCCGTGTAGCGGCGGCACCATGTCCGCCACCTCAACGAATATCCATTTCCATGGGCTCAACATTCCCCCGGTCTGTCACCAGGATGAGATCATCACCACGGACATTGAAAACACCGATCCGGCATTTCAGTACAAATTCACGGTTCCCACGAATGATGCGCCCGGCATGTACTGGTATCACCCGCACCTGCACGGAGAGGCCACTCTGCAGGTAAACGGAGGCGCTGCGGGAGCGTTGATCGTGGGCGGCATTGAGAAAACAGCGCCGCAGGTTGGCGGACTTCCGGAGCGCGTGTTTGTGATCCGCCAGCAGTTCACCGACCCCAATTCGTGGATCGCCGGGCCCAACCAACTGACCTTGAATTACCAGCCGGCCGCGTCGCCTTCCTCGCCTTCGCCCATCATTCAGATGCAGCCCGGAGCGCAGGAATTCTGGCGCGTGGCGAACGCGACGTCCCAGGCGTTTCTCACGCTGGCGGTCCTGTTCGGCAAAACGGCGCAGCAGGTTCAGATCATTGCCCTGGACGGTATCCCGGTCACTACGCCTTATGAAGTAACATCGATCGTTTTGCCTCCCGCCGGGCGAGCGGAGTTTGTTGTCACGGGTCCGGCCGCGGGGCAGGCAGCCAGTTTTTACCAAACCGGCTTCAATACCGGTCCCATTGGGAATCCAAATCCAACCCAGGAACTGGCGGTGATTCAGGCCACGACCTCAGCCAAAGAACCTCCGGCCTTACCCGCCGCCCCGGCGAAGGCTACGGCTGCACCGAAGCGCTTTGCCGGCCTGGCCGGGTTGACGCCCACCACACAGCGGAAGATTTACTTCGCGGAAGCGACCAACGGATCGAACGGGCCCACGGAATTCTTCATTACGGTGGACGGGCAGACGCCGAAGGTGTTCGCCATGTCAGATCCTCCGGCGATTACAACGACGGTTGGCGCGGTCGAGGATTGGACCGTTGAGAACCGCACCGGCGAGACGCACGCATTCCACATTCACCAGATTCATTTCCTTTTCATGGCGATCAGCGGCGTCGCCCAGGCCGATCCGGAACTGCGGGACACAGTGGTGGTCCCGGCGTGGAGCGGAAGCGGGCCGTATCCAACCGTGACGCTTCGCATGGATTTTCGCGATCCCGAAATTGCCGGCACGTTTGTGTTTCATTGCCACGTGCTGGACCATGAAGACGCGGGCATGATGGCCAAGATCCAGGTGAACCCAAACTAAATTCGCGACGCGTCGACGGCCACGTGAAGCGCCAGTTCGATGCTCAGCCGGATCTGCCGTTTCTGCCCGCTCAGACGCACCAATAGCGATGCGTTGGGCTTGCTCTCATCCACCACCAGACCACTGCCCGGGACGAGCCCTAAGCGCTGCAACTCGCGCAAAGCAGCCGGGTCTCGATCGGAAACGCTGCTGAGCACAGCGGGTTTGCCGATCGGCCACTCGACGAGAGGCACCTCCTCGCGGACCGGTATGGTTCCGTTTCGGTGAGGAATGACGTGGCCGTGCGGATCGACCTCGGGATCTCCCAGAATGGCTGCGACGCGATCCTCGAAGCGCTCGGAAATGAAGTGCTCCAGGCGTTCCGCTTCCTCATGCACCTCGTCCCAGGAATACTTGAGAACATCGTGCAGGAACAACTCCAGCAGCCTGTGGTGACGCACGATCTCCCAGGCCCGGCGCATGCCGGCCGCCGAGAGCCGGACGCCCCGGTGCTTTTCGTACAACACCAGGGGCGGGCGCTGCGCGGCCAGCTTTTGCAGCATTCCGGTCACAGACGCGGCCCGCACGCCTAAGCGCGTTGCCAGCCCATTACTGGAGACCCGCTCTTCCGATTTGCCACTGAGTTCGAGGATGGCGCGGAGGTAGTCGTCCACCGATTCGGACGTCGGCATCGTTTTAGGGCCCACGAAAAGATTGTATCCCGTGGGTTGCTAACCAGAATTTTTTAGGCTAGCCTAAATTAGTGCGGCCACTCCTCCCCATTCTTGTGCTGGCATGGACCGTCCTTGCAGGGCCGGCATGCTTGCTTTGGGCACAGGGCGAAACAACCAGCGCGATTGCAGGATCGGTTAGCGATCAGGCGGGCGAGGCCCTCGCCGGTGCCAGAGTCACGGTAGAGAGTACGGAGAACGGACTGAAGCGGACCGTAAAGACGGACGATGCGGGCCGCTTCAACTTCCCGCAGTTGAAGCCTGGTTCTTACTCGGTCACCGCAGAAGCGCCCCGGTTCGAAACCCAAAAGAATAGCTCCGTGACCGCGGCGCTGGGTCAAAAGCAGACCCTCGATTTCACGCTGCATGTCGCGACGTCGCATCAAGACGTTACTGTGACGGAAGACCCGGGCCTGGTGAACCCGCAGAATCCCAATACCGTGACCACGTTGAACGCGAGGGCGCTGGAAGACCTTCCCAATCCCGGAGGCGATATGACCTATCCCTTGCAATTCGCGGCCGGAGCCCTGATGAACACGGCGGGCAGCGGGAACGATTTCGTCGGAGGCACGAACGGCTATGGCAATGTTGACTTTAATGGACTGCCGTCTCTCGCCAACGGATATATCGTGGATGGCCTCGAAACCAATGACCCGTTGACGAACCTGAACAGCGGGCTTTCCACCAACTTAGTACTTGGTTTGAATTCGATCTCAGAAGTGACGGTGAACACGGTTTCCTACGCGGTGGATCAAGGCCGGTACGGAGCTTCGCAGGTCAACTACGTGACCAAGTCCGGAACGAACCAATGGCATGGAAATCTTTACGAGCTTTGGGATGGATCGAAGTTCAGCGCGGCGGATTTTTTCACCAATTCAACCCCCGGCAATCATAAGCCCCGGTCGACGGTAAATCACTTCGGAGGCAGTCTTGGCGGGCCCATCCGGCGAGACAAACTATTTTTCTTCTTTGACAGTGAATGGGTTCGCATTGCGCTGCCTATTGTTTCAGACACTACGGTTCCAACGGTTGCTTTTCAAAACTACGTTTTACAGCAGCTTCCGAAAGGGGGAGCCGACCCGGTAACTGGATTGAGCTACCCATCGGCGCCGCAACTGGTACCCTTCTACAGGAAGCTGTTCGCACTCTATGGAAACACGGCGGGCACGCCGCTGGCGGTCCAGGGGTGTCCCATCAACAGCAATGGCAGCGTGGCTACCGGTATACTGCCGGACGGGAGCGGATGCGCGAATCGGCAAATCGTTTCGCGCTCCAGCGACGATAGCGAACAGGTGCAAACGGCCCGGCTGGACTACAACGTCAACGAAAACAACATCACCTGGTTTCGCTTTCAGTCCGACACGGGACTGCAGGCGGCCTATACGGATCCCATCAACCCGGTTTTCGACTCGATTTCTCCGCAGCCTTTGTATTCGTTCGCGAGCGGCTACACACATGTGTTCTCGCAGAACCTGGTGAACTATTTCAACCCGGCGTTTTCTTGGTATCAGAGTCTGTTCAGCCCTGCGGATTTCCAGAAAACGCTCGCCGCGTGGCCCATCGTGCTGCAAGGGAGCGGAGCGGATGCGCCGTTCAGCACGGTCGGCGGGCTGGATAACACGTGGGTGCAGGGCCGGCGCGCAGCCAGGTTTTTCATCAATGACAACCTGGCGTGGGCCAGCGGGGCGCACGAGTTCAGGTTCGGCACGAACACCAGAATTTTCCGGCTGAACGACTACGATTTCGGTGAGGGGACGGTGCCGCTGGTCACTTACAACACGCTGGCGCAATTCATTTACGGAGTGGCTTCCACCACCTCCCAAACCTTTCCGCTAGCAGACTCACAACCTTATAACTTCCTGAACGTGGATCTCTATGCGCAGGATACATGGAAGGTGACTCGTACCTTCACCTGGACTTATGGCCTTCGCAGCACTTACAATTCCAATCCGTTAAATCCGCACGACTCCGTCGCCAGGCTTCCCGGTTCGTGGGACGCGATTCCGCACAACGTGAACCAGCCGCTCGACCAATTCATTCAGACCGGCCTGAGCAATATCTTTGCGGCGACGCCGCTGGCGATTTTACAACCGCGCACGGCGATTGCATGGAACTTTGCTTCTCACACCGTTCTGCGAGCCGGCTTTGGTTTGTTCAGCGACCTACTGCCTGGCAGCGTGGTCGATCTGGTGGGAACTAATCCTCCGTACTCGAAAACATTCGAGGGCGGTCTGCTGGGCACCGCGGGAGGGTTGGACATCGCGCCTGGCGTGCCGAATAGCGCCGTGGACGCGCTCGGCGCGGCCAACCAGACGTTCAACTCCGGTTTCGCGCAGGGACAGCTCTCCTGTGCCTCGCCGCTCGGCAATCCGGCGACCTGCCTTCAACCGATCAATATCACGGCTGTGCCGGATGGCAAGCTCCGCGCGCCTTACTTCATGCAATGGAGCTTCGCGTTGGAACGGCAGATCGGCGCGGAGCTAAACCTGCGCGCGCAATACGTGGGCACGCGCGCCGTGGACCAGCCTTACACCACGCAGGTGAATGGCTATCAAACAGTGTGCCCGGGGTGCTTTGGGCCGCTGCCCTATGGCCAGGCGCCCGACCCTCGATTTGGCGCGGTGACCCAGCTCAGCACCGGCGCGAACAGCCACTACAACGGCCTCCAACTAACAGCCGACAAACGGCTCGCTCATGGCCTTCAAGTATTACTCAATTACACCTGGAGCCGTTGCATGGACACCGTCTCGAATGGCGGATTCCTGCCTTTCTCCGCAGGAGGGATTCTCTCGCCGCTTCCGGGTGAACTCTACCGGCAATATGGGCCTTGCGATTACGACGTCCGTCAGAACCTCTCCGCGGAGTATGTTTACCAGGTACCGGTCAAGGTGCGCAACAAGAGACTCGGTTATGCAGTCAACGGATGGCAGGTTTCGGGTACTGCGTTCTGGCATACCGGCATCCCGTTCTCCGCGTTGAGCGCCCCTTATTCCGCGAACGGGGCAGGCATCATCCAGGGCGCCGGTCCCCAGTTCGCGAGCGTGGTTGCCGGGGTGCCGATTTACGATACGACTCCGATTCCGGGCGTAACGCAGCCAGGAACGATCCAGTGGCTCAATCCCAATGCTTTCGTTTCCAGCGTCGATCCCAGCACGGGAGCCTGCGTGGGCGGCGACAGCGTCAAGGACTGTCAGTTCGGCAACCTCGGACGCAACCTGCTTCGCGGGCCGGATTTTACGTCGAGCGATCTCTACATCACCAAGTGGTTTGCCTTGAATGAACGTGTGAAGCTGCGGATCGAAGCGCAGTTTTTCAATGTCTTCAATCACCCAAATTTTGGCTTGCCTATTTCTGGATACGCGGGAGTGCCCGGCAAGCCATCCACGCAAACAGGTTTTGGAGCGTTGACCTATGCGACGTCCGCACCAACTGGACTGCTCGGAGTTGGTCTGGGCGGCGATAGCTCCCCCCGGATGATCGCCTTTCAAACCAAGCTGGAATTCTAAATTAGAAGGTGAACTTCGTCGCCACCTGTAAGATGCGCGGCGCGGCGGCGCTTACCACCTGTCCAAACGAGGAGCTTCCCAGCACGGCGTCTACAGACGACGGTCCAAAGAACTGCGCGTGGTTGAATAAGTTGAAGGCTTCGAGGCGTAGAGAAAGATTCCTGGTGTCACTGAAAGAAAACGTTTTGCTCAACGCCATGTCATAGTTCTCCGTTCCCGGGGCGTGGAAAAACCGCCTGGGACTATTACCCGGAGTTCCCAAAGGCTGGAGGCTGAACAAGGACGTGTTGAAGTAATTGTTACCGTTCCTCGGATTGCGGTTAATGTCCAGCGGACCCGCGCTCAGTTCCGGCTCATCGACGCTGAAGTTATTTACCCCATTCGGGTTTGTGCCCAGCAACGAGTTATCACTGTTATTGACCATCGTGACGGGGAAACCCGTGCTAAAGCGCGTAATGCCGGAAAGCTGCCAGCCCCGTGGAAGTTCATAACTATAGCTGGCCACGAAATTGTGCGTCACGTCGAACGCGGAGAGTCCATAGCTGAGATTGGGATTCGAGGGATTGACTTCGTCTCCCAGGCTGGACGAGTTGTCGAGCGACTTGGAAAACGTATAAGAAGCGAGTAACTGCAGCCGGCCGCTGGTATGGCGCGCGCTGATCTCGAGCGCGTTGTAGTCGGACCGGCCCGTTGTGGATTGAATGGCATTGCTGCCGAAGTTTGAGCCGAGCTGGGTTCGCGTTCCATTGATGGTCTGGCCGCCGGCGGTGGTGTAGACATTCCCTTCGCCGAATGGCCCGCAGGTAGACGTGCCCGCGGCAACCTGGCTGGGCTGGCTCAAACTAAGGCAGAGTGCCGGATCGCCTGGATTCGCAGCATCCAGAACGAGCAACCGGTGGCCCGTGTTCCCCACATAGCTGGCCGTCACCAAGGTGTCGTGCACCAATTCACGCTGGATCGAAAACATAAACTGCCGGGAGTAAGGAATCCTATTGCTCGTGCTATAAGCTGGAATTCCGCTGATGGGCAAATATTGCGACCAATCGACCGAAGAGCGGGGCGCCAGGTTGAACGGGAACGGCTGCCCGAAATTCTGCCCGTTCGACGCAGTAACAAGAGGATCATTGAAAAGGGGCGGCGCCGGACTGCTGTAAGTGGTTCCATACGGCGCGTTGGCCGCGGCGACGGACACGGTGACCGCTTCTATCGCGGTATAGTACATCCCGAAACCCGCGCGTATACTGGTTTTTCCATCCGGCGCGTAAGCGATGCCGAGGCGCGGTGAGAACTCATCGCCCGGCGGAGCGATGGTGCGGCGCACTCCCGGGTCGCCCGGATAAAGAATGCCGGCAGGCGCGCCCGGGAACACAACAGATTGTTCACCGGGAACAAACGTGGAGATCTGGTTGTACTTCTCATACCAGGGCTCGATCCGGTCCCAGCGCAGCCCGTAGTTCAGGGTGAGCTTCGGCTTGATCCGCCAGCTATCCTGCGCGTAGACGCCGACATACTTGTTGCGGCTATAGAAGGAATTCAGTTGACTCTGGTTAAACTGGCTGGGCGCGCCCAACAGGAAGTCCGCGAAATCGCTTCCGGTCTCACTACCCGTAAACGAAAAATTTCCGTTGAATTGAGCAATGGGAATCGCGTTCACCTGGTCGTAGTGGGTTTCGCCGCCCACCTTAAATGTGTGCGTGCCGGCCACGCGGGAGAATCCGTCGGAAATCTGGTAGGTATTGTTGGCCTGCGTCAGTTCGTTGGTATTCGTGCCAATCGAGAAACTGTTGAAGACGAGATTTTCCACTCCTTCAAGCTGAGGCGCCAGCGCGACAATACTGGGCGCTCCGCTCGATGTCACGAAGCCCTGAGAGGCCAGACTCACTCCCAGGCCGCTCCGCGGCTTCCCCAACAGCGTATAGTCGCGAATGAAGCTGATGTTGAACTCATTCACGGCGTTCGATCCGATGGTCTTGGTGTCGCTCAAGCTCAACAGTTGAGCGCTGCCGAGTGACTGAGCGCTGAACCCGGGGACGCTGGCCCCGCCCTGCGCCACGGGATAGGGGTTGTTCAGCGTGAAGTCATCGTGAAAGTAATAAGCGGAAAGGATTCCCAGGTGAGTATTCGCGTCCATCCGTGCGCCGCCCTTATCGTCGCCCAGGTTCTGGTTAAACGACGATGTGGCAAACGAGCTCGGGCCGATGTTCGGAAGGGGAATATACTTCAGCAAATTCCGCGCAGGTACGGACCACGCACTGGTGGGGATCACGGCATTGGGAAACACGCACTGTGAGGAACTCACGCACCCGGCTGTGTAATAGCTTTCGCCCGCCGCAACGCGGTAACCCAGCTTCTGAGACAGCAGGCTCGCGAAGTAAGATCCACTGACCGTGCCGGTGAGAGAAGACGCCTCGTCCGATAGATTTCCGGAGCGCTCCGCGACTGACGGAACGGGGATCGAACCCGTATCAACCCCTTGAATCTGACGTGTGCCCTGGTAGTCGACAAAGAAGAAGATCTTGTCGCGGCGCACGGGACCGCCCAGCGTCGCGCCATATTGATTCTGGTGAAAATCCCCGCGCGTGGGCGAAAAATAGTTACGGGCATCCAGGTCGGTGTTGCGCAGGAACTCGAACAAGTCGCCGTGCAATTGATTGGTTCCGGATTTGGTGATCACGTTGATTTGTCCGCCGCTGAACTCCCCATATTCGGCATCGAAGTTGTTGGTGAGAATGCGAAACTCCGCAATGGAATCGAGGTTGGGAATGATGGAAGTCCCCATGTTCACGTCTTCCTCGGCATCGCTCCCATTCACGATGAACGCGTTGGCAAATTCGCGCTGCCCATTGATTGAGATGTTGCCTGGATTCAGGCCACCCGAAGGATAGAGGGTCGTCGCGCCCACGTCCTGTACTGTGGAAGACGTGATCGATGTCGCCGGCGCCACCCCGGCTTGCGTGGACATCAGATCGGTATAGCTCCGTCCATTGAGAGGAACGGCGGTCATCTGCCCAGCCGAAATCACTTCGCCCATTTGCGTGCTCGCGGTTTCCACATGAGTCTGGCTGTCAGTGACGTTGAGCGTTTCGGTCCTTGAGCCGGGAGCCAAAGAGATATTCACGACCAGAACGCTGTTGGCGTCCACGGTGATTCCCGCGCGCCGGTATTTTTGAAATCCGCCCAGGTCAACCCCGATCGTGTACAGTCCGACCGGTTCAAAAGGAAACGCGTAGGTCCCATCAGCGCCGCTCCTTGAATGCTGCACGATCCCGGTGG
This sequence comes from Bryobacterales bacterium, assembly GCA_003136675.1. Classification (GTDB taxonomy): domain Bacteria; phylum Acidobacteriota; class Terriglobia; order Bryobacterales; family Bryobacteraceae; genus Bog-113. Next base: position 32,778 of record PLFE01000071.1, on the reverse strand, counting down.
CCGTGTTCCAGGCGGTGACGTCCGCGTTCTGGACAATGGCGCCGGTCGGGTCGGTGACAGTGCCTTCAATACGGCCGCCGACGCTGGCGAACAGATATGACGACATCGTAAGGGCGAGGCCAACAGCTCGGAATCGGGTCATGTTTTTATCTGGGACTGTTTAGATCCTATTTATACCAGATCATTTTAGTCCGATATAGCTTTCCGAGGTGCCGGACGTTACAATAACAGAGGTTTCCCAATGAAAAGGCTGATTTCCCTCGCTATTTTTATCCTCACCGCCGCTTCACTTTTCGCGCAGTGTCCTCGACCCGCCGCCGGCAGCACCGTTGCCGAGCCGGAGGATCTGTTCAGCGCCAATGGCGCTCTCATCGCGAATTTCAACTTTCAGGGCCCGGTGAGCGAGCCGGGTTATATCAAGTACTGCTTTACGTATACGGATGGCACTCCCTCACCCACATTGCGCCTGAACCCTGGCGACACGTTGACCTTGAATGTGAAGAACTCATCCACCGCGCCCAACACGGCGATGGCCGGAATGAAGATGGGGACGAATGCTTCGCCGGCGAGTTCGGGACCTTGCGGCGGGGAGACGATTCTGGCGTCCACCACGAATCTCCATTTCCACGGGCTGAATATCCCGCCGCTTTGCCACCAGGACGAGGTGGTTTATACGGCGGTGCAGACGGGAACCGCCTTCCAATACAAATTTCAGATTCCCGCAAACGAGCCGCCGGGCCTCTATTGGTACCATCCGCACCCGCACGGTTTCAGCGAAGATCAGGTACTGGGCGGAGCCACCGGCGCGCTGATCGTGCAGGGGATTCAACAGTTCAATCCGATCCTGGCCGGTCTGCCCGAGCGCGTGATTGTGATCCGCGACCAGAACAATACCTACCTGCCTCCGGCCCAGGCGCCGTCGCTGCCGCCGCCGCCCTCCTGGGACTTGAGCATCAACTACGTTCCGCTGCTTTATTCCTCCTATGCGCCGGCGGTGATCTCCATGAAGCCGAAGGAGCGGCAGTTCTGGCGTGTCGCGAATGCCGACGCCGACACCATCCTCGATTTACAGGTTCTTTACGGCGGTGTCGCCCAAAAGCTCGGCGTGGTGGCGTTGGACGGCGTGCCTCTGGGCTGGAGCAATGGCGGGGCCGGCGCGTTCACAAACTGGCAAACCGATATCTATCTTCCCCCTGGTTCCCGCGCGGAGTTTATCCTCGACGGGCCCGCGTCAGGCGTGCCTGCTACGTTCATCACGGAAGCGATCGATACCGGCCCATCGGGCGATTTCGATACGGCCAGAACGCTGGCGAACATCGTCACCAGTCCCACCGCGGCGGAGCCGGGCCCGGTTCTTTCGAGCAACACGACGCCACTTGGTAAAACCCGTTTCGCGTGGCTCGGGACGGTGGCTCCCACCGCCCAGCGCAGCCTCTATTTTTCAGAGCAACAAGTGGGCTCCAACTCGGAAAACATCGACTTCTTCATCACCGTGGACGGGCAGACCCCGGCGGTTTTCAGTCCGGATAGTCCGCCCAACATCGTGACCAAAGTGGGCGCGGTGGAGGATTGGACGATCGAGAACCGCACGCAGGAAGTACATGAATTCCACATGCATCAGCTCCATTTTCTGGTTTTGGAGGAGAACGGCGTACCGGTGGCGCATCCGGAGTTACGCGACACCTACCAGGTGGGGTATTGGGACGGAACGAGCGCCACTTACCCCAGCATCAAGGTGCGCATGGATTTCCGCGATCCCGAGATTGCCGGCGCCTTCGTCTATCATTGCCACATCCTGGGTCATGAGGATGCGGGCATGATGGGCAAGATTCTGGTGCAGGCGGTGCAACCCAACTAATTACTGGGGAACGCCCGAAATGCGGAAGATGGTGCCGTATCCGCCACCGGCGCCGCCGTAAGGCGTTGTCCCGTAGAGATCGCCATTGGTGACTTGAACCAACGCGGCAAAGGGGTTGGCGCCATCCGCGCCATCATCGAAATTGTATAGGTTCGTGAGTGGCCCGCCTGGGATGAATTCGAAAAGTGTCCCGTCAACCTTAGTGCCGCCGTGATCGGTTGTCCCGTAGAACTTCCCGTTCGTCGCCTGGATCAAGCCTGCAAGGGGGCCTCGGCCGTCGGTGTCGTCAAAGCTGAATGCGGTGGTCAGCGTGCCGCCTGGCGTGATCCTGAAAATGGTTCCGCATCCGCTAAAGCCTTGGCAATTGGCCCCGCCGTACTGCGTTGTGCCGTAAAAGTTCCCGTCGTAGGCCAGGAGCAGCCCTGCATAGGGGAGTGCGCCATCGGCGCATCCGCTCCTGGAACAGAAATTGTGAAGCGTTGTCAGTGGGCCGCCCGGCGTGATCCTGAAGACCGTACCGCACCCCGCGACACAGGTAGCCGTTTCCACTCCGCCGTACACTGTGGTCCCATAAAGTTCGCCGCTGGCCGCCTGCACGAGCCCCGCCCAGGGGGTGTCGCCGTCCGGGCAACCGCTTTGCGAGCAAAAGCTATAGATCGTGGTCAGCGTGCCGCCGGGCGTCAGGCTGAAGATTGTGCCATGTCCGTAGGCCCCGCCGCCCGAGGTGGTTCCATAGAGAATCCCGCTCTTGCCCTGAAGCAGTTTCCCGACCGGATATGTGCCATCCGCGCCCTGGAAGTTATGTACTGTCGTCAAAGTTGCGCTCGGATCAATACTGAAGATCGTGCCGTTGCCTGATGTGCCTCCCCCAGAGGTTGTCCCGTAGAGTAGGCCGTTCGTAGCCTGGATCATTCCCCCTGACGGGTTCGCGCCGTCCGGACACCCTGCCTGGGTGCAGAAGCTGTGGAGCGTCGTCGGCAAGGCGCCACCAGGAGTGAATTCGTAAATTGTGCCATTGTCTACGGTCCCGCCATAAAAGGTTGTTCCGTAGAGGTCCCCGTTCCTGGCTTCAACAAGGGCTCCATACGTAGGTAGTCTGCCATTGAGGCCATTAAACTCATAAACCGTGGTGAGGGACTGCGCGGGCAGAACAATCGCCGCTGCCACAAACAACGCAAATGCGCGAACTACGTGACTCATGTGGGCGATGATATCAAAATGAAGCGCTTCCTCCTCGCCTTCTGTCTTCTGATTGCCTGCCGCGCGCAGGATCAACACCCGGTCACCAAACGCGAAATCGCGCCTGTGATGGGAGCCGAAGGCGCGGATTGGCTGACGCGGCCCGAGCGTGAGGCGGAAGAGCATCCCGGCGTGGCACTGGATGAGATCGGGATCAAGGCCGGTTCGACCGTAGCCGATATCGGCGCGGGAAATGGCTTCTACACCTTGCTGCTCGCCCAGCGCGTGGGGCCCGCGGGGAAAGTCTATGCGAACGACATTCAACCCGAGATGCTGAAGCTGCTCGACCAGCGGGTTCGTGAGCGCGGCCTGAAAAACGTGATCCCCGTGCTGGGAAAGGAAGACGACCCCAAGCTTCCGGCCGGTAGCATCGATGTCGCCCTGCTGGTGGATGTTTACCACGAGTTCTCAAAACCACAGATGATGATTCGCAAGCTGCGGGACAGCCTGAAGCCGGATGGGCGCCTTGTGCTGCTGGAGTTTCGCGCCGAAGACCCGAACGTTCCGATCAAGCCGGAGCATAAGATGACCGTGAAGCAAGTCCGCGCCGAGATCGAGCCGGAGGGTTTCAAGCTGATCCAGCGCAGCGAGAAACTGCCGTGGCAGCACATTCTGATCTTTGGAAAGATATAGTAGGTTCGAAGCCTATGTCCCTTTCCCGCCGAAGTTTCAGCGCAACCCTTGCCGGCGCCGCGGCGCCCGCACTGAAAGCCCAGCAACCAAGCTCACGCAAGATCGGCTACTGCATCATCGGGCTTGGCCGCATTTCCATGAACGAGTTCATGCCGGGGGTGGAAAAGAGCGAGCATTGCCGCATCACCGGCCTGGTGAGCGGGCATCCGGAGAAAGCCCAAAAGATGGCCGCTAAATACGGTGTGCCGGCAACCAGCATTTATTCCTACGAGGATTTCGACCGCAAGATGGCGTCGAATCCGGAGATTGACGCGGTCTATGTGGCGCTGCCGAACAGCATGCACGCCGAATACACGGTGCGGTCGGCTGGGGCGGGGAAGCACGTGCTGTGCGAGAAGCCCATGGCCACCAGCGTGGCGGAAGCGCAGCAAATGATTGCGGCCTGCAAGAGCGCCGGCAAGAAGCTGATGATCGCGTACCGGTGTCAATTGGAGCCGAACACTCTGAAAGCGCAGCAGGCCGCGCGAAGCGGCCAGATTGGGCGCGTGGAACTGATTGATTCGTCGTTCGGTTTTACAATCGCGCCGGGCGAGTGGCGTCTCAATAAGAAGCTGGCTGGCGGCGGTCCACTGATGGATGTGGGAATCTACTGCCTGCAAGCCTGCCGCATCATGTCCGGCGAAGATCCGGTAGAGGTGGACGCGCGCTGGAATGTGCTGGATCACGACGGGCGTTTTGCGGAGGTGGAAGAGAACCTGGTTTGGTCCATGCGCTTTCCTTCGGGCTTGCTGACGACGTGCAACACCAGTTACGGGACCAACACCGGCGGCTGGTTCCGCGTTTACGGGTCGAAGGGGATGATTGAGATGCAGCCGGCCTTTTCCTACGATGGCCTGAAGCTGCAGATCAACGGGAAAGAACAGACCGTGGAGGACCACAACCCGATGCAGTTCGCCCGCGAAGCCGACCATTTCGCGGAATGCATCCGGCAGGACAAAGCTCCCAAGACCGCCGGGGAAGAAGGGCAGACGGATCTGCGGATTATGGAAGCGATTTACCGGTCGTGCAGGGAGCAAGGGCCGGTGAAGCTGGCTTGATCGTGTGGTGAAACCAACGGTTTACCTGGAGACAACCATTGTCAGTTACCTGACCGCGCGTGCCAGCCGCGATCTGATCGTTGCGGCACATCAGGAGCTGACGGTGGAATGGCGGAACCAACACCGCAGCCGGTTTAGCTTGTTCGTGTCGGGATTGGTCCTGAAGGAGGCCGGCGGCGGGGATCCCGCGGCCGCATCCCGTCGTCTCGCAAAATTGGGCGGAGTCGCAATACTTGAGCAGACCGACGACGTGACAGCCCTTGCTAGAGATTTTCTGAAGGCTGAGTTGGTCCCCGCCAGGGCCGTCGAGGACGCCTTCCATGTTGCTACCGCGACCGTGCATGGCATGGACTATCTGCTGACATGGAACTGCCGTCATATCGCCAACGCGGAAATCGTCGGCAGACTCGCAGATCTCTGTGCGAATNNGGGTTAGCTCACCGGTTTCTCTAAGTCACCCGTTTTGGAGAGGCGTCGCTGGCACGCTGAGGACAGGTTCGCTTATCCAGAATTCCGCGAACGACCAATTTCGTGTAACTTCTGCAGTTTCGGGAGAACCCGGAACCCGCATCGAGGGTGCAAGTTTAAGCCATCTGATTCACCACTTCCGCGCGCATCCGCGCGGCATCGGCTGAATTCTCCACCGCCTCGCTCAACCGCCGCTGAAACACCCCATCCTCCGGAATCCCGCACAATAGCCGGCGGCACTGCGCCAGCAGCAAATCCGGCATTTCCGCACCTGCTTTACTCCTTGGCGCCAGCGCCTCATCAATCTCCACAATCAGGCCGGAAAGCTGGCGGAGCCAGGCGAACTGGGCGTGGTCGAGCACGAGGCCCAGGAACTCGCCCGGCGAGCCGATCCGTCCCTGCTTGGCCTCGTAGTTGGCGCGCTCCCAATCCAGCAGCACTTTATGGAAGTCGAGTAACAGGCGGCTCAGGGCGTCAAGAGGTTCACGTTGTTCTGGGGTCATGTCGTTTTATCGGACGAAGCGGTATCCCACTCCCCGCACGGTGAACAGATGCCGTGGTTGAGAAGGTTCCTCTTCAAGATATCGCCTCAGACGGACGATGAAGTTGTCAATCGCCCGCGTATCGGTGTCTTCGCGAACTCCCCACACGTCCTCCAACAGGCGGCTCCGTGAGATGGCCTCACCCTCGTGCTTGATCAGGTAGCGCAGCAGATTGGCTTCCATCAGCGTTAGCGGGAAGCGGGCCTCGCCGTGGCGCACCTCCATCGTACGGAAATCGATGACGCGATCACCGATGGTGAATTCGGAATCGGAGGCCGCGTTTTGGCGCGTCCAGGCCGCCCGCCGCAGGAGGCCGTTCACGCGCGCGATCAGGATGGAGAGATCGAAAGGCTTCGGAAGATAATCGTCCGCGCCGGACGCAAATCCACGCAGGATGTCTTCCGGACGGCCGCGCGCGGTCAGCATCAGGACAGGGACGAAACAGCCTTGCTCCCGCAGATTTCCCAGCACCTGAAAGCCATCCATCCCCGGCAGCATGACGTCGAGGATCACCAGGTCGAACTGCGTCGCCAGCGCGAGCGCCGCCTCGCCGGTTTCGGCCACGGTGGCGCGATAGCCTTCCTCTTCGAGGTTGAAGCGAAGACCTTCGGCGATGTGAACTTCGTCCTCAACCACGAGGATTTTCTTGTCGGCCATACGGGCTTACCGGGGCGGCGCGGCCGGGAAGCGCAGGGTAAACGTACTCCCCAGCCCCAGGCCAGGGCTCTCGGCATACGCGCGTCCTCCATGGCGGCGCGCCACTGACCTGACGATGAAAAGGCCCAGGCCTGTGCCCTTCACCCGCCGCGCGATGCCTCCGGGAATGCGATAGAAGCGCCCGAAGATACGCTTCAACTGGTCGCGGGAAATTCCGATGCCTTCATCCTTCACGCGGACGATCACGTTTTTGGCGTCGGGCGCTTCGCAGAACACGGCGATATGAACATCGTTCCCGGAATACTTGATGGCGTTGTCGAGAAGATTGGTGACGGCGGCCTTCAGTTCATCCGGCGCGCCCAGAATTTCGGCGCCCGCGGAGCGCGTCCGGAATGCGACGGACTCCGGCTGCAGGTTGTGGCGTACACGCGCCAGGGCCACGCACTCGCCCACCAGTTCCGGCAGGTTGACGCGCTCCCGCTCGGCTTTCTTCGCGGGCGCAGTTTGTCCGGCGCGCAGCACCTGCTCCACGGTCTGCAGCAGTCGCTCGGTGTCTTCCAGCATGATGCCGTAGAACTCCTGTTTGCGCGCTTCCTCAACCGGGCGCTTTTGCAGGGTTTCCAGATAGAGGCGGATGGACGCGATGGGCGTTTTCAGTTCATGGGTCACCGCATTTATGAACGCGTCGTGCTGCTCATTGCGGCGAATTTCGCGGACGAGAAAAATAGTGTTCAGCACCACTCCGGCGGTGATCAGGCAAAAAATAAGGGCTCCTGTGATCATCAGGAGCCCCGTTTTCCAATTGATGACGATCCACCCTACGTTGAGCGCGGCGACCAGCGCGACCATGCAGACGCCGATCGCAATCCAGACAATCTTCGCGCGGCGGTGGCCCGACATCAGCATAGGTGGGATTCAACTCCCGCCTGCCATTCTCGCAAACTACGCGGCGACTTGTTCGGTCTCGCGCGTGGGGAGGGTCGCTTCCTTCACGTTCTTTGCGATCCCCAGTTTTTCGAACAGCTTGATGTGCAGCCAGGTGATATCGAGCTCATACCATGCCAGACCGTGGCGTACGGAAACCGGATGCGCGTGGTGGTTGTTATGCCATCCCTCGCCGAACGTGAGCATCGCCACCCACCAGCTATTGCGCGAATCGTCTCTGGTTTCAAAGCGCCGCGAACCCCACATATGCGTGGCGGAGTTGACCAGCCAGGTGAAGTGCAGCCCGGCGGTGATACGGAAGAACGTGGGCCACAGAAGAAACGGCCAGCCGCCGACGGCAAACAGACCCGCGCCGATCAGGACCACGGGCATGTAGTGGAAACGGCTGATGAAGCAATGGACCTTGTCCTTCGCCAGATCCGGTGCGAATTTAGCCATGAGCCGCGTGTTGGTGTGCTTCGATTCGCCCACCAGAATCCAACCGACGTGCGCCCAATATCCGCCTTCATGCGGAGAATGGGGATCGCCCGGCAGATCGGAGTACTTGTGGTGGATGCGATGCGTGGCCACCCAGAAAATCGGGCCGCCCTCAAGCGCCAGCGTGGCGCACAACGTGAGGAAGTATTCCATCCACTTCGGCACTTTATAACCACGGTGCGTCAACAGACGGTGATAGGACATGCCGATGCCGAGGCATAAAGCCATCCAGTTGAGGACGAACGCTATGGCAATCGCCGTCCAATCGATAAAGAAGAATGCCGCGATGGCCCCAATGTGGAAGACCACCAGGAACGTGATGACCGCCCAATTGGGCTTGGCATGCGTGTCGGCAACAGGTACTACTACAGAGTCAAGCATGAATGAATTGGATTCCCTACACCACCGTAACAGGCTGATAACACAATGAGTGTAATAGTTTTGTCAGGAAGCGGATCAGTTGGCGCGTTTGCCATCGAAATGGCCGGTTCCCGCAGGGAAGGGGTACTTCACGGTGCCTTTTATCGTGTCGCCCGTGAGAGTGCCCTTGTATTTGCCTTTTCCTTTGTCGTTCGACGTGATGAATTCGACGTCGTTCCCCTGGACGGTGCCAGTGAGCGGGGCGACCCCGAAGCGGCCTTTGTAGGTGCCGGTCAGCTTCTCACCCTGCTGGTGGAATTCAAAAGTGGGGTCTCCGCTGCCGAGGGTGAATACAACATGAAACACCCAGTGGCCGCTGATGTCGGCGGCAAAACAAGAAACCGATTGAAGAAGGAGAAGTGCCAGAAGCAACGCGCCAATGCGCACCGGTTAATGGCCCCCGCAGCAGATCTGAGTGGCGACCAGGGATTCGGGGCGAAACGGTTTGCCGCTTCCGTTATTGAGCGAAATGACTTTGCTCTGAGCCAGGTTGCGATAGACGTCACCCGCCACGCCAGCCGCCATCGGGCCAATCGAAGGGCGACCGCCGGTGAGCATGACCACCACGACCAGCTTGTCCGAGCCGACGTCATTGTACGATCCGAACCAGCCCAGGCGCGTGCGGCCCTGACTGCAAGTGCCCGTCTTGCCCAGAATCGTTTCGTCCTGTTTGGCGCGGCGAGCCGTTCCGAAATCCACCGCACCCTGCATGCCGGGCTTGATGCTCTCGATGTAAGGGCCGATCTCCAGCGTGCGCTTCAACTTAGGCTGGAAAGCCTTGATTTCGTCGGCAGTGTGAGGATATTGAAGATAGTACAGCTTTCCGCCGTTGGCGATCGCGCTGACCAGAGCGGCGAGTTCCAACGGAGTCTGTTGAATCTCTTCCCCGAAGCTGGTGAGCATGCCCACCCCGCCGTTTTTCGGAGGCGCAGGCGGGAAATAACCGGGTTGTTCCCCGGCGATATTCAAACCGGCCTTCTCCCCGTAGCCAAATTCGTGAGCATAATGGGCCACCCGGTCATACCCCAGTTTCTGACCGAGGGTTGCGAAATAGAAGTTATTGGAACGCGCGATGGCCTGCGTCAAGTCCATCGAATTGCGACGGGCCACTCGCAGGATGGCGGGCTGCTGCACAAGATTCTCTTTCAATCCGGCCAACGCGACGGTCAACTTGATGGTGGAGCAGGGTTGAAAGCCGGCCCCGAGGGCAAGCTTCTGGTTGACTATGGTGAGAACGCGGCCCGTATTCGGATTGACCACCACTACCGAACCGTTGTAGGGGCCGAGGGCATCGACCGCCGCGCGGCGAATAGTCAGATCTTCGCCTTCAATGTTGTCGCCCGCGGTGGAGTTGGCGTAGGTAGGCTCGTCCCAGGTTTGAACCCAACCGTGCCGGCGGCCTCGCGCCGTCAACGTCCGGCCGTGCCGGCGACGCGATGTCGCGGCCACGCGGACGGAACGTTTTACTCCGGGTTTTAGAGGGCGCGCGGCTGCCAACTTCCCAGAACGGATAGCAGCCCTTGCTGTACGTTTGTGATGCTTTACGGCTGTGGCGGCATGAGCCCAGCCGCTAAAGACGCACAGCATGAGTGCGAGAAGAGAAAGCCTGCCGAAATGTGCCGGTACCCGATAGATTCCCATGTTTTTGCGCGTAGAGCCGAAAGACGCCAATTCCCAGGGAGCAGCCGGGATTCCTCTAGTTTGAAAGAAACTGAGTCTCCCGTCAATATCTAGTGCCCCGGAATCGAGGGAATTTCGCCTATTTATTTATCGACCTTTCCTGAGGATTTCTTTATCAGTCACGATGCGGGGCGTTACGCGGCAGTCCAGCCCCCGTCAATCGGTACCACCGACCCCTGCATGAAGGCGGCTTCCTCAGAACACATGTACAACGCCAGATTGGCGATCTCTTCGGGTTGTCCCAGGCGCCCGGAGGGCTGTCGAGCGTTCAGCTCGGAACGCGTTTTTTCCAGTTCATCCGCGTGATACTTCTGCAAATAGCCCTCCACAAACGGGGTATCGACGGTTCCAGGGCAAATGCAGTTGACGCGGATCTGTTTCGGATAATCCACGGCAAGCTGCCGTGTGATGGCAATCACAGCGCCCTTGGTGGCGGAATAACCGAACCGTCGTTTCACGCCAATCAAACCCGCGACGGAGCCGATATTGACAATGCTGCCGTTAGAAATCAGCAGATGAGGCAGCGCATATTTGGTTACCAGAAATAAGCCGGTAACGTTCACGCGGAAGACGCGTTCGAAGTCGGGGAGGGAAGTTTCGGTGACATCCCCCACCAGTCCGATTCCGGCGTTGTTCACCAGTATGTCCAGCCGGTCGATCGTGGCGAACGCGTTTTTCACGGCGGCTTCATCGGTAATATCGAAACAGCGGACGGAGGCGCGATCGAGTTCCTGGGCCAATTTGCGGGCTCTCGATTCGTCGACGTCGGCGATGATCACCTCGGCGCCGGCCCCGGAAAAGGCTCTGGCGGTGGCTTCGCCAATGCCGCTCGCGCCGCCCGTAATGAGCGCACGCCGGCCGTCCAGCCGAAAAGGAGTTTTCATCTGGCAGATTCTAACAGGCCCGACGGTATTGTTGAGTGTACCCGCTGCCCACGGCTGGTCGAATATATCCGCGAAGTAGCCGCAGTGAAGCGGCGCGCTTATGCCGAACAGACCTACTGGGGCCGTCCGGTTCCTTCGTTCGGGGCGCTGGACGCGCGTTTGCTGATCGTCGGTCTGGCGCCCGGCGCGCACGGCGCGAACCGCACCGGGCGCGTATTTACCGGGGATAGTTCCGGGAAGTTTCTCTATCGCGCATTGTTCGAGACCGGTTTTGCCTCGCAGCCGGAGAGTGTTTCGCGGGAGGATGGCATGCAGTTGATGGATGCCAGGATCACTTGTGCGGTGCACTGCGCGCCGCCGCAAAACAAGCCGAGCCCGATTGAAATCCGCACCTGCCGGGGTTGGCTGGTTCAGGAACTGGCGCTGATGCGGAATTTGCGGGTCGTGGTTGCGCTGGGGCGGATCGCCTTCGATGCTTATCTCGCGGCCGAGCTGACAAAAGGGCGCCCGTTCGGCCATAACCTCCAGCATGAAATGGGGCCGGACCGGCCCGTGCTGATCAGTTCCTACCATCCGAGCCAGCAGAACACGTCCACCGGAAAGTTAACGGCGGCGATGTTGAGAGACGTGTTCGAGCGCGCCCGGGAACTGGTCCGCCGATAAGCTGTTATTCAGCGGGGGAGGGCGTGTCGTTCGGATAGTTGAAGAAGAGCTGATTGCCGTCGGGATCATCGACCACAAGGAGCCGGTATCCCCAGGAACCCTCCTTGACGAGAACGCCCTTGGCCTCGAGCTCCGCGCGCAGCTCGTCCAGCGCGGCGACCGCGCTCTCCCGCGTGTCAGGCTCGACGTTCATGGAAATGAACATCAGCCCCTTGCCAATCTTCTCCGGCCACGTGTCGGCCAGGATCAGCGCGCAGCCCAGCCGCTCCACCTGGGCGACGCGCGCTTTGCCCTCTTCCTCATATCGCCAGGGGCTCGTGAAACCGAGCTGGTTGACGTAAAAGCGGATCGAGGCCTCAACATCCTTCACGTGTAGGACAGGGCGCGCGAACCAGTCTGTCATAGACTATCCACCCTCCAATTGTGAAACAGGCGTGTTTGGAAACCTCTGATTCTGAACCGGTTGCGGGTGCGGTGCGGAGCGAAACTGGGGTGAACAGATTTCGCGGCGCAATCTGTTGCTCTTCTTATTACCACGCCAACAGAGTAGCAGCCCTGGGGGAAATCCGCAGTGCTGTGGACGCATTCGTGGTCTTGTTTTCACGAAGTTGGGAACAGGAATCAGGGCGAAAATTCCTGTGACTGAATCGGGGTGGAGATGCGATCTGCGCAAAGGGCCATTCGACAGCGACTGCGAAGAGCAGCCAGCATATCGCGGCGGGGCAAAGGGTGATGAAAATAGAGAATTGCACGCCGATCCGGAATGCCTTGAGCCCGAAGGCGTTCGCGGTTTCCGCTGTCACCTCGGTTCTCACGATTAGCTCGCATATCCACCCGCCGGTAAAAAAGACGTTCGCAAGTAGGCGATAGAGGAAAATGCCGAACATCCCAAGGAGGGGGCCGTCTGGCAATCCGATTGCCTCGTCCACAGCCGACTCCGCCCAGATTGCACAGAAGATCATCATCACGCACGTGACGATGCCCGTGCACCCGACGACAAAGTTCAAGAAGAAACGACGGCTTTCCACCACCGAATGACGTCTCCGGCGCCAACAAGCGGCACGTCCCGCTTGAATTTCGGGCCGTCGGACAAGCCGATAAGAACCTCCCGCAGCATGTCTTTCCTGACGCCTAGGCCAGCGGATTGCGAAAAGCGAGCACGGCGTTCAAGCCACCGAACGCGAATGAGTTGGAAAGGGCATACTCCACCGTGGCCTCGCGCGCGACATTGGGAATCACGTCCATATCGCATTCCGGGTCGACTTCGCGGTAGTTCATCGTCGGCGGGAGAACGCCGTTGCGGAGGGCCATGATCGTTGCGGCGGCCTCCAACGCGCCTGCTGCGCCCAGGCCGTGTCCATGCATGGATTTCGTCGAACTCACGGGAAGTTGGCTCAGACGCGCCCCGAAAGTGTCTCGCAGGGCCAGGGTTTCCGAGATGTCGTTGGCTCTGGTGGCGGTGCCATGCGCATTCACGTAGCCCACGCGTTCGGGTCCAATCCCCGCATCGGCCATGGCCGCGCGCATGGCGCGGGCCGCGCCCTTTGGATTCGGCACCGTAATGTGACTGGCGTCGGCGGACATGCCGAAGCCCGAGATTTCGCCGAGTATCGCCGCACCGCGCGCCCTCGCATGGTCGAGCGGCTCCAGCGTGAACATGGCTGCGCCTTCGCCCAGCACCATTCCGGTGCGGTCAGCCGAAAAAGGGCGGCAAGTATCTGGAGAGACGACACGCATGGCTTCCCACGACTTCAGAAACGCGTAGCTGAAAGGAGCTTCACTGCCGCCGGTGATTGCGAAATCCACCACACCATTGCGCACCAGCCAGTAGGCCTGCCCGAAGGCATGAGCGGACGAAGAGCACGCGGTGGTGACCGTGTAAGCGGGCCCGACGATCCCATATTCCATCGAGATTTGACTGGCGCCGGCATTTCCCATCACCTTGGGAATGGAAAGCGGATGAATTCGATTTCGCTTGTATTCGTAGATGTCGCGAAATCCCAGGTCTTCCGTAATTTGCCCGCCGGTGCAGGAGCCGGTGACAATGCCGGTTCTTTCGCGAAGATCGTCGTCCCATTCGATTCCGGACTGCACGACGGCTTCGCGAGCCGCGATTACCGCGAACTGGGCGAAGCGGTCTAGATAATCCACCTGCTTATCGGTGAAGTAGGGTTGGTGCGAGAAATCGGTGTATTCGGCTCCGTGCTTGAACCGTAGCTGGGAAGTATCGCACGTCTGAATGGTGCGGATTCCAGAACGGCCCGCAGCCAGATTGCCCCAGAACTCTTCGGCCGTCTTTCCCATTGCGGAGACGACGCCGACTCCCGTGATGGCGACGCGCCGCATTAAGCGACGGGGGCTCCTTCATTCGCGCCCTCGACGGATTCTTTCGCGTCTGGCGCCGTGGGAACCGCATCGGGAGGCAGCGTGCCGCCGTGTTCCAGAATTTTCTTCACGCCATCGACCATATCCTGAACCGAGCGGATACTCTTCGCGGCTTCATCGGGTATGTTGATATCGAACTCGTTTTCGAGAGCGAACAGAAGGCTCACACCATCCATGGAATCGATGCCTAATTCCTGGAAGGTCTTATCGACGGTGACCTTTTCAGGCGCCAGGCGCTGAGCATCGGCAATGACGTGCAAAACGCGTTGGGTTATTTCGTCGGGCATAGAAGCTGTCTCACTGTCTGAAACTCGAAACCGCGGCTGACAGGGCTGGGGATCACAGAACCGGCCGGTCCGTAAAGCATAGAGCCTGAGGCAATTGCGCCCCGTGCCGCCGGATCATGCATGTCCCGTAATTGTATCATGCGCCGTTCTGACGGCGGCGATAGCGAGGCGCGGTTGTGCCAATGGCGAGCTTTAGCCGCGCAGGCAGTAGCGAGTAAGCGCGGCGCATGGCGCGATAGCGGAGCCCGGGAATCACAATCAAGCGTCCCTGGCGCAAGCCTTCGAGCGATTCGCGGACCACCCGGTCCGCCGGCAGCCACATCCATTTCGCGATCCCGCTGGTATCCATTTTCAAGGTTGCATGGAACTCGGTGTGCGTATAGCCGGGGCAGAGCGCCTCCACTTTGACGTGCGAGCCGGCCAGTTTCAACTCCATGTAGAGGCCTTCGGTGAAGCGGTTCATCCATGCCTTGGTGGAGCAGTAGCTCACGCTACCGGCGCTGGTAACAAATGCGGCGATGGAGGAAACGTTGATGATGCCGCCGCGATCCCGTTCCATCATCCCGGGCAGCGCCGCGTGGCAAAGATGCATGGTGGCCAGCACGTGGAGGCGATGCATCTGGTCCTCCCGCTCAATCGGTTGCTTGTGAAATTTGCCCAGGGTTCCGAAACCGGCGTTGTTGACCAGCATGCCGAGGTTTGTTGCGGCGCGCAGCTTTTGTTCCAGAGCGGCAAGGTCGGCATCGCGAGTGAGATCGGCCGCCATGGGCTCGCACTTCACCGGATGCGCAGCGGAGATTTCCTCGCAGACATGTTCCAGACGGTCAAGACGCCGCGCGACGAGAAGCAGATTGTAGCCCTGCGCCGCGAGCTGCCGGGCGAATTCGACACCCATGCCGGCGGATGCGCCGGTTACTACCGCCAGTTCGCCACTCATTTCCGCAGTTTGCGATGCTCTTTCAAAATGCAGCGATCCATCACCACGGTCAGTCCCGCTTGCCGGGCGCGTTCCGCGGCTTGTTCGTGAATCACTCCCTCCTGCATCCACACCGTGTGAGCGCCTTTGCGAATCGCCGCTTCCACAATGTGAGGAACAAACTCAGGCCGCCGGAAAACGTTCACGATGTCGACCGGTTCCGGCACTTCGTCGAGCGTGGCGTAGCACCGCTCCCCGAGAACTTCGGCTTCCTGCGGGTTGACGGGAATGATCCTGTATCCGGCGGACTGCATGTATTCTGAGACACCGTAGCTGGCCCGCATGGGATTACTCGACAGGCCCACCACGGCGATGGTCTTCGAGTCACCGAGCACTTCCGCGATGCTCTTCATTTCACTTTCGGGGACCTTTCCAGCTTCTGAACTTCCACGGCATCGAGATAACGGAATTCGCCCGGCTTCAACGAACCCAGACTCAGGCCGCCGATGCGGACGCGCTTCAGCTTCTCCACCAGAAAGCCGAAGTGTTTGAACATCATGCGGATCTGGTTCTTGCGGCCTTCGAACAAGCGCACTTCGTACCAGGGGTTTTCGGCCGACCGGATCAGTTTCAAGCCGGCGGGCGCGGTCCGCCGGCCTTCGATCGGAACACCCTGGCGGAATTGCTCCTCCTGCTCGGCGCTCAAGGTACCCGTTACCTTTACCAGGTAGGTTTTGGGCACATGTGATTCGCGGGCCGTGAGGATATTCGCAAATTCACCGTCGTTGGTCATGAGAATCAGACCCTCGCTGTGGTAATCGAGCCGGCCTACCGGATAAACGCGCTCCTTCACGCCGCGGAGCAGGTCCATCACCGTGCGCCGGCCTTCCGGGTCACTGACCGTAGTCACGCAACTGGTGGGCTTGTACATGGCGATGTACACCATGTGCTTCGGAGGATGCAGCAGCTTTCCGCTTACTTTGATGTGGTCGGTCTGAAGATCCGCCTTGGAGCCGAGTTCGGTGACCAGCACGCCGTTCACGGTCACCTGACCGTTGACGATGAGTTCTTCGGCTTTGCGCCGAGAGGCAACGCCCGCGGTGGAAATGATTTTTTGGAGGCGCTCGAGCGGCATGGTTATACTTCCGGCTCGGCGGGGTTTTCCGGAGCGCCTTCAGAATCGCTCTCGGGAGCGCTCGCAGGAATGCTCTCGGGCGCAGTGGTTTCCTCGGCATCCGCAATCGCCATGCGCCCGAGTTCCTCAAATTCCTTCAGGGAGGGCAGTTCTTGCAAATCTTTCAATCCGAACTGCACCAGAAATTCCTTAGTCGTTTTGTACAGGATTGGTTTGCCGATCACGTTCTTGCGGCCGGCCGCCGCAATCAACTTGCGGTCCAGCAGGGTCTTGAGAACGCCCGCGCCCTGCACGCCGCGAATCTCCATAATCTCGGGTGCGGTGATGGGCTGTTTATACGCCACCACGGCTAGCGTTTCCAGCGCGGGCAGGGAAAGCTTGAGCGGCGGCTTCAGGCTCTTGACGAAGGCGCGGACAGAATCGTGATGCTCCGGCTTGGTGGCCATCTTGAAGCCGCCTGCCACTTCCTGAATGGTGAGGCCGTGCTCCGGGCGATCGAATTCAGCGGTCAACTGCCCGAGCAGAGCCGTTACGCGCTCCCGCGGCTGGCCCAGGGCGGCGGCCATCTGTTCCATGGTGAGCGGCTCATCGGTAATGTAGATGATCGCTTCCAGAACGGCGCGAAGTTGCTCGTCCGTATATTCAACAACTGGTTCGGGGGCGGGCTCAGGTTCGAGCGGCAACAGTTCCGCGATTTCGGGCTCGGGTATTTCGAGGTTGTCCATGAGTTACTTGTATTCTTCTTCAAGCGAGGCGGAGTCGTGCCCGGCAAAAGCGGCTTCGAAGCCCGCGCCCTGAATCAGGGCGATTTCACCAAACAGATCCTTCTGCACAATTTCCACGGCCTGTAGTTTTACCATTTCGAGCACGGCTAGAAAAAGGCAAATCATCGCTCGCCTGCTACGCTGTTTCTCCAGAATCTGGAGGATGAAAAGCGGTTTGTCCCTGCGAGCCCCCGAAAGGAGGGACTTCAGGTGCAGAACCATATCCGAGACATTGACTTCTTCCGCGTTGACCTCGTAAACCGGGCGCGACTTAGCGCGGTCGAGGACCTGCCCAAAAGCCTTGATGAGATCGAACAGGTTCACATCGAGACCGGGATCGGCATCAGCGGCAAACTCGGCCATCTGCGGGTTCGACCAGACGTTCTCCTCGATCATGCGTTTCTGCTGCAGCATCTGGGCGGCGTTGCGGTATTTCTCGTGTTCCAGAAGCCGGTTGACGAGTTCGGCTCGGGGGTCCTCGTCGTCTGCGCCGGGGGGCGCCAGCGCGGGGTCCGTGGGAAGCAGCATGCGCGACTTGATATAGATAAGCGTCGCGGCCATGAAGATAAAATCGGCGCCCACGTCGATGTCGCGTTCCCGCGCCTGGTCGAGGAATTCGAGATACTGGGCCGTGACGGAAGCGATGGGGATGTCGCTGATGTCGATCTTCTGGCTGCGGATCATATCCAGCAGCAGATCAAGTGGGCCCTCGTAATGTTCAAGATGGAAATTCAGGGGAAAACTCACGGAACTCCCCAGTTTCGCATATGGCGCGGGGAACGAGTCCCTGCCCGAAGGGATTATCGTTCTACCGCACCACGTACGTCAGGCCGACGCTCAACTGGAGAGAATTCTTCCTGAAACCCGCCGGCGGGTCGTTTAGAAACGTATCCAGCATATTCACGCTGGTGCTCAGCCGCTTGTAGGTTGGCAGCGCCAGTCCCGCATTGAACAGCGCGGAGTAGTCGCTGGTGTTGTTCAGCGTGGGGATGAATACCAGGCTCTGGTTGAATAAAACGCCATGCGCCATTTTCCGCATGTACGTATCGCCAAAAGTGATGCCAATCAAACCCTGGCTCACGGCTCCGGAAAAGTCCTGATTGATGTAGTTGGCGCCCACGCGCAGATCAAGCTGCTGGTTGGGCCGCTGGATCAGGGTATATCCGACGCCGCCTCCATAGAGCTGCTGCAGGTTGAGTCCCTGAGAATAGTTGTGATCGAAATCAGCCTGGCCGAATAGAAAGAGCTTCTTTGAGAGGTACTCATCACGCTCGAAGTCGAAGTGGAAGATCTCGGTTTTCACGTCGGCCGAACCCGGCTGAGTGACTTTACCGTAAGCGACGTTGAAATCAAACAGAGTGCGGTTGCGCTTATCCAGCCAATCCTCCGAGGGTTCGGTGCGCGTCATCGTCAAAGCGGCCGTGTAAGTCTGGCTGGTCTGGGTGGCTTCCACCAAAGAAAGGCCGCCCGTCACACCTCCATGCCAATCCTGAAAGAAGCCTGGGCCTTCGGCGGTGGCCTTCTCAAACGACGCGGCGGGAACCACGAAGCCGGTGCCGGCCGTGGTCACGGTCTGGGGCGTCCCGCTCTGCGGCGTTACTTCAATTGTGTGACCGGCAACGGCCACCGTACCCACCGGTATGTCCCTGGCCGCTTCACTCTTATGGATCTCGGTTCCTTTCCTGATCACAGCGAAACGATCCGCGGAATGCAATTCCTTGATCTTGCTCCAATCAACCGTAACGGTTCCGGCATTATCGCTCTTGAACGTAACGGAACTGCCGCTGGATTTCACGAAATGTCCAATCAGCTTTTCGCCGTTTGTGAAGATCAGGATATCGGGTTCTTTTGGCGGCGCTTGGCCATATAAAACCGTGGCGCATCCAACCAGTAATAGAAATCGAGACATCCTCACATGGTACACACGAGTGCTTAAGCGAGAATGGTAAGAGATGACGGTTGATATCGAAGGCGTGACGCTGCACCTGGCCCACCCGGATTTGCTGCCCGTGAAATGGGTGGGGCAGGAAGAATTGATGCGTCAACTGCTGGCGGCGTGGCTGGTGGTGAGCGAGGAAGACGTCCCGATGAATCCCCGTCTGCTGGGCAAGCCGGGCGTGGGCAAGACCACGCTGGCCTATGCGGCGGCCAGGCGGTTGGGCCGGGACGTTTATATTCTCCAGGGCACGTTGGATACGCGGCCGGAAGATCTGCTGGTGACCCCGGTCATTGAGGGGGCCGGGAAACTACGCTATGTGGCTTCGCCTCTGGTGACGGCGATGATCACCGGCGGGGTAGCCATTCTCGATGAAGGCAATCGGATGAGCGAAAAGAGCTGGGCCAGTCTTGCGCCGCTGCTGGACGCGAGACGTTATGTGGAATCCATCGTGGCGGGAATCAAGATCAAGGCCCATGCGAATTTCCGGCTGGTGACCACCATGAACGACGATGCTTCCACGTTCGATCTGCCGGAATACATCCACTCGCGTCTGCAACCACAGATCATGATCGATTTCCCGGAGCGCGACGAGGAATATCACATTCTGAAAGAAAATCTTCCCTTTGCCGAGGAAAAGGTTCTCGAGTACGTGACCGAATTTCTGCAACATGCGCATGCCGCGGATGAGAGCTACACGGTCCGTGACGGCATCAACATCGGGCGGTTTGCGATCAAACTGAAGAGCCTGGCCACGGACCGGCGCCACGATACCGAATCGCTGGAAACAGCCATCACCCAAACTCTAGGCGAAGAAGCCTTGCGCTATGCCAGACCCGTCCGTCCCGTCTCTCAATGACGTAGTCGGTTTGCGCCGCGGGCGATTCCACTATTTTCCGGTGGTACCCGGAAAGATGGAGTTCGCGCGCGCCGTGCGCCGGGTGATTCTTGAGGAGCGCCCGAAGGTGGTGGCCGTGGAACTTCCGGCGACGCTCGAAAGCGTCTACCTTCACGCCGTGAAACGCCTCCCACAGATGTCGGTGATCCTCTATGCGGATCAGGACGATGAGGAGCAGGCGATCTACCTGCCTGTTGAACCGTCAGATCCGTTTGTCGAAGCCTTGCGGACGGCGCGCGAGGTCTACGCGCAGATCGTGTTTCTCGACCCGGACGCCAACGAACGCCCGCACGTTCCGGATCACTATCCCGATACCTACGCACTGAACACCATCAGCACCGAACAATACGTGGAAGCGTATCGCCTGTATCCGCAGGAGCGTTCCGAACAGGTGGCGCGGCATGCCGATGGAATCGCCTGGAAATTGCAAGGCGCGGACCCCATGGCAAGCACGCTGGTGGTGACTTCCCTGAATCTGCTGGACCCGGTGCTGGACGCGATGGAGCGCCCGCAGGCGCAACCGTTCTCGCGGAAGCGCACCGGCGTGCAACTCTTGAACCCGCATCCGGCTTGCCTGGCCGAAATCACGACGGATTACCCCCGGCTGCAGGAGCATTACGAGGATTACCGCCGCGAGATGAAGGACGAAAACGCGATCGACCGGCGGCGTGTGCAGGTGGGGGTGTTTCGCGCGGCGGAGAAACTCTACGAAAAGAATGCCGGCGAACGCGTGGCCCACTGGCAGCGGCGTTTTCTGGGGCGCTACGCAAGAAACCTGGCGGTGACCACCCAGGCGCTGACCGCGAATTTGTTCGATTTAACGGTTTCCGCGCGGTCCATCGTGGACGACAACTACGCCTGGGAGGTTTGGGAGACCGGCGGCGGCTACCGTTTCCAGCAGGAGACTTCCAGCGTTCCGACCATCCATATTTCGGGCGATGAGGTGTGGCTGAATACGAAAAGAATCCGTCTGCGCCGGCGATTGCCGAACGAGAAGCGCAAGCTGCGCCCCTTCGGCCTGAAGAAGCGCGCCAAGGAAAAGATTCCCGGCGAATGGGCCAGCGAACTGGATGGAGACAGCATCTGCTCCTATCCGCCGGAAGACCTGGTGGTGGAGGGGTTCGGGCAGTTCCTGAAGAAAAAGGGAAAAAGCATTCTCTCTGAGGAGCGGTCGCGAACGGAGCCGTTTACCACTTCGCTTTTGGATGGAATCGATATGCGGGAGACGATCCGGAACTGGCACGAGGGCCGCGTCTATGTGAAGGAAGCCCGCAAGGTGCACGGCGAAGTGGGATCGGTGGTGCTGATTTTCGATGAGGACCGCGAGGGCAAGTACCAGTACATGACGACGTGGCTGGGCGAGCACCAGAACGAATCCGACATGGCGTTCTACTCGACGTTTCCTTTTGAAAATATGGTTGGGCCGGGCATTGGACGGGGTGAGTATGGCGGATTCCTGATGAGCCTTCCGGCGCGCCGCATGCACAATGTGTGGTTTGACCCGGACTATGATTTCGCGGAAAACAAGCCGGAGCGGCTGCTGCTGGCGGGCATCGATTACTCGATACAAAAATATGTGGTGTACGTAGCGCCCAAACCGCCGCGTTCGGTGTTTAAGAATATTGCGGCGCGCATGGGGCGGACCATCATCTACATTCCGATTGGCCAACTTTCGCCGTTAACGCTGAAGAAAGTTCGGGTGGTACATGTTTTGGATGGCCATGACAAACGCAAAATTGCCAAAGAATTTCTGTGGTAATCGCGCTCTGTGGGGCAGGGTGGCCTTGACAAGTGGTTTCTGATCGCTAGAATGAACTTTATCTGGTGGTATGCAAGCCTTCTGCGAGCATAAGAGCACGGTGGTCCTGGCGCGCCGTGACGGAGTGGACTATGTGGAATGTCTCGAGTGCCGTCAGGTCTTCGAAGCGGAAGATCTGGAGCCCGTCGTGGTGGAAGACGACGAAGAGTAGGGCGCGTTCCGCGAGACTGCTAACCTAGTTCTCCATGCATGATCTTGCCGCGTTCCGCTCCGATGTGGAGCGCATCGCTCAACGTCTGTCCACGCGCGGATTCACGGTTCCGGTTGAGGAATTTCGCGACCTGGACGTGCGCCGACGCGCCGCCATCACCGAGACCGAAGAACTGAAAGCCCGAAAAAATTCCGCTTCGGCCGAGATCGGCAAGCTGAAAAAAAGCGGCGCAGATACCGCCGGCGCGCAGAACGCGGTGCGCGAAATGAGCGACCGGATCGCCCTGCTTGATGAGGAAGTGAAGGCGCTCGACGACCAGTTTCGGGGAATGCTGGCGGGGATTCCCAACGTGCCCCAGGAATCGGTTCCGGTAGGCCGGAGCGCGGAACAGAACGTGGAAGTGCGGCGTAGCGGCGCACCACGAGCCTTCGATTTTGAGCCGAAACCGCATTGGGACCTGGGCGCGGATCTGGGAATTCTGGATCTGGAACGCGCCGCCAAAATCACAGGAGCGCGGTTTGCTCTCTACGTGGACCTGGGCGCGAAACTGGAACGGGCGCTGGTGAATTTCATGCTCGACACGCATACGCGTGAGCATGGGTATACGGAAGTGCTGCCGCCGTTCCTGGTGAACTCGGCGAGCCTGTTTGGCACCGGCAATTTGCCCAAATTCGGCGAGGATCTGTTCAAGATTGAGAAATCCGATTTCTGGCTGGCGCCCACGGCTGAGGTTCCGGTGACTAATATCTTCCGGGATGAAACGCTGGATGCGGATGCGCTGCCGATCAACTTCTGCGCTTATACGCCGTGCTTCCGCAGCGAAGCGGGGTCGCATGGGCGTGATGTGCGGGGGATTATCCGGCAGCACCAGTTTCAGAAGGTGGAGCTGGTGAAATTCACTAGACCCGATCAGAGCCAGGAAGAACATGAGAAGCTGACCGGCCATGCGGAAGAAATTCTCCGGCGGCTGGGTTTGCCGTTTCGCACGATTGTTCTGTGTACTGGGGATATGGGATTTTCCTCTGCCAGGACTTATGACATTGAGGTCTGGCTGCCGGGGCTGAACGATTTCAAGGAGATTTCATCCTGTTCGAATTTCGGGGCATTCCAGGCGCGCCGGGCGGGAATTCGCGTGAAGGCGGGAAAGGGGAAGACGGAGTTCGCCCATACGCTGAATGGGAGCGGACTCGCGATCGGCCGAACCTGGGTGGCGATTGTGGAGAACTACCAGCAGAAGGATGGCTCGGTGGTGATTCCGGAAGTGCTGCGGCCTTATTTGAATGCGGAGAGGATTGAGAAGCGGGGCGGGTTGAANNGCAGGCGGCCGCGCTGGGAATTTCAGCCGCGGAATTTATTCGCCGGGCCGTTCGCGAACAGTTGCCGGTTAGCGGCGAGGGCGCGTGGATGAAGTACGCCAGTTTCGTAGAGACCGGCGACCCGCACTCCAGCCAGTCGATCGACGAACTCGTTTATCGCGCGAAGGACTGAGCGGGGCCCGAAAGAAGCTTACCTCGATACCTGGGCTTTCATTGCGTTTCCTGCACTGGTGACCTCCGCTCTGGTGATTGCGGAGGGTCATGGATGGTTTCTTCGGCGATATGACCGGCGCTGCTCGGCGGAGTTCCTTGCCTTTATCGAGGCCCTCCCCGGGTTGACCGTGCAGGGATTCGATGCTGATGAATTGGCCAAGGTCCGTCATATACTTGCACGATTTGGAGATCAAAACCTCACGATGGCGGATGCTCACGGCCTCGCGATCATGAAGGACCGCCGAAGCGCGGTTTGTTGGTCCACGGACCGTCATATGGGGCTGACGGGTGTGGCGCTCGGGATTCAGGCGTGACGGCTTGCGGATGTTTGTTCTCCCGCACTATTTGGCGAAAACCTCACAGACCGCAGAGCGCGATTCAGTTAAGATGCGGGACGGAAGTGGAGTCTCAGGCTACATCCAGCCGGCTTGGTTGGAGTGCTTCTTCAGCAGCGCATCGAGAAGTGACGGCCGGTATCGAAAATTCGTGCGCTTCAGTTGATCGAGCGCAAGCGCCAGATCAACAAGTTTGCGCTCAGCGGCCAGGTCCAGGATTCCAAGTGTTCCTGTCACCGCGAATCCTTTACTGGCCGCAGCTGCTGCTCCTTTTCGATCGTCGACGAGAATCAGATCGGCGTTCAGAGAGAGTCCAAGCAACAGGGCTGCCTTCTCTCCGGGGTCGAGTCCAGCAAACGCGGGGTCTTCGAGGTCGCTCGGTGGCATCACCTCCAGCCATTCGGGGGACTGCTGCATCCAGGCGCGAACAGCGGGAGGTGCGGAGTGATGATTCAACTCGTCGGCCACAACCGAAGGGATAAAGATCCTTCCGAATAGGCTCTGAAGAAGACCGATCTCACCAATTGCGACGAGGTATCGAATGGGACTGGTGTCGGCCACAACCAGGCGAGTCAGATAGAAACCTCAAAAGCCGAGAGACTGTAAGCCGGCCCGTTCGCGATCTAAGTCCTCGATGGTGTATTCGATCCAAACGTCGTGGGCTTTGAGGAAACTATCAATTTGGTCGCTGGTTTCAAAACCAAGACTTCTGCGGAGGTCTGGCTTTGTGAGACGGCCTTGCTTGTATTCCTCGGCCAGCAGTGCTTCGAGTGCGCGGCGCGACAAGTCTCCCCCCGCGGCATTCAGGCGTCGAGCGACGTCGTCGGGAATTTGCACGGTCAACTCCATATCCCTAACGTAGCGCGAAGAGAGAACGCGGTCAACCGGATCGGGCATCGTGACAATTGAGCTATCGTTGACGTACTCTCAGAACAGGAGCGGAAACCATGGAAGTGCATTTCACCCCCGACTTGCAAGCGAACCTTGAGCAGATGGCCCAAGATAGCGGGTGCCCCGTCGACGAGTTGGTTGAGGATGCCGTCATCGGTTATTTCGACGAGTTGGCTTCCGTGAGGGAGACTCTGGGCGCTCGGTATGATGACCTGGAAACCAGGAAGGTGAAGCCGATCGATGGCGAGGAAGCCTACCGGCGATTGTTGGAGAAGACGGAAATACAGCGACGACGCAAGCAGTCGGCATGAATAGTTATGAGCTTCACTCGGCAGCGTTCAACGATCTCGATGACATTGCGCCTGAGCCTATACGTGATGACGGTGACGTATGCCGCTCACGGTCAGCTCGTCGGTATCCCCGGTAATCCTCGCGCATGCGAAGAAGTAAGCGTGCACCCAAATCTAAGGCTCTCGTTTCAAACCCTACTTGATGGTCACGTGGAGGATATAACGGGTGCGGCTTTTGACAATACGCGTCTTGAACTCCGAACGTACACCTCCGAGTTGAAGCAGGACTTGCTCAAGCGGGCCCAAACGAATGCCGATGGAGGCTTCTCTTTCGGATCCACACCGGCGGGCCGTTACAGGTTGCTGATCTTTGCACCGGGCTTTAAGCAGCCTGTTAATCTGAAATGTTTGGCGGGGCAACGTTGCACTCTATCCATCCGGCTGGAAGTTGCACCCACCGATGCGTAGGGCAATTTCCATAACGCTCAAACCTCAGTCATAACATCCTTCCAAAAACCATCTCTCCGTCCCTCGATCAAAATGCATCCTCACTAACATCCCACTCGAAAGCGCGACATCCCATTCATCGCGTTCCCATGCTTCCGAAGTCCACCAATCGCCCGACGTTCTCCACGGTCCAGAGCAATCCTGCACCACGCCACTAATCGAAAGTGATCTTACATTCACAGGCCGTCCGCCGGAAAGTTGTACCTGCGCAACGCGCGGCGGGCGAAAACGGCGCAGAGCGGCACGAACGGGTCCGGACTGACTCACTGTCTCACCAACAACACTTCCAAATCGCACCATCTCGAAAGCATCCGGACGATGCGTATCCTGTATGCGCGGCGTCCCAATATTCCCCGCGCCAACGAAAGCTCCAATGCGCGCGATGGTCAACTCCATCTTTTCCGGCTCAGGCGATTGCGGCTGAAACAAGCCATGCTGCTGCGTGCGTGGACGGGCCGGCTCGGCTTCCAACGTCACCTTCACCACTGGCGCCGTTGGAGGCTGGCCTTGCAGATCAAGCTGCAAGATCTTCAGCAGCGCCAGCGGATCAATCATCGGGGCAGGGAAGCGCAACGTCCGCGCATGAACAAAACCGGTTTCCAAAGTCAATCGCAATCGAATCTCAGAAGCCGCCAGCGAAGCCTGATGCAAACGCGCGCAAAGATCATGCAGCATGCGCGAAAGCAAGAATGAGAGCGGCTCCAGCAGTTCCACCGGATACTCCAGTTCCAGTTCTTCGGAAAAGCGAAGCGGGTCGCGGGCGGAGTTGAGCAGGCGCTCCCACTCGCCCCGCGCCAGTTGCCAGAGCCGCGTGCCTTCCTGCCCCAGACGCGCGGCCACACCCAGCGGCGGCAGGGCGGCCAGTTCCCCAAAAGTGCGGATACCCCACTGATCGAAAGTCTCGGCAATTTCCGCCGGCGCCTGCAATAAATTGACAGGCAGTGGAGCCAGCGCCGCGCATTCCCGGCCGCGCAGAACAATAGTCACTCCCGCAAAACCACGCGCACAATGCAAAGCGCAATCGGGATTCGGCGCGATCCCAATAGAGGCCGGAACGCCCACCCGCGCCGCAATCAACGCGGCAATATCCGCCGGCGTGCCGAACATCTTATTCAACCCTGTTAAATCAAAAATCAATGCATCCGACGGAACCTCTTCCATATGCGGCGAGAACTCGCGGGCGCATTCCACCAGCAGCGGGAGATTGCCCGGCGCATACAAACAGGCGAATAAATTCATGCGAGCGGGTCAAAGCGCTGGGCCTCAAAAGCGGCCCGCCGCGAAAACTGGTATTTGCGCGTCTCGGCTTCAAAAGCAACCGAGCGCAGATGTGTGGACCATGTCGTGCCCGTGCGCCGCAGTTCGATCTGCAAACGCGAGCAGGAGCGGGCATTAAACTGCCGCGAGAAGACGGCCAGCGCGGATGAGGTTTTCTCCACCGCGTGACGGAGCCGGAACCACGATGCCAGCGAGATGCGACGGGCGGAGAGCATGTCCGTATCGGACAGATCGAAAATCACCAGGCCGAATCCGCCGGCCTGCACGATGCGGTCCGCGGCTTTCAAGGCGTTCTCGGTATTTGCGCCGCAGCGAATCCAGAGCAGATGCGAGAGCACCGCTCCACATTCGGCGGCGGTTGCAGGGTCAAACGCGTCATGCGTGTCGATGAGGGTGCAATATTCGCCCTGGCTGGTGGCGCGCGCGATTAGAGAGTGCAGGATGGTGGTGCGCCCCGAGGAAGCTTCCCCGGCGATTTCCGTCATGGAACCTCGCGGGATACCGCCTTGTGTCAGCGTATCGAGAGCCGGAATGCCGATCGCCAGCAACTCCGGCGCGGGTCGCGGAGTGATGACCAGCGGGAGGTCGAAGCGGGGGAGCGCGGCCTGAACTTGTGTGCGGATTGCAGCGGCGGCAGACATAGATAGTTTCGCCTTTTATTCGCCTGTACATTAATTCTACAGAAATACAAGAAAAGGTCAAGAGCTTGACAATCCCTGTCAGGCATAGATAATATACCCCTATTGAATCTATGCCTAAGAATGAAATGCCTTCCGGGGCCTTGGTGCTATTAATCCTGCGTGTCCTTCGCTCCGGCGCTCTTCACGGCTACGCCATCGCCCAGCGCATTCACGTCCTCTCCTCCGAAGTTCTGCACGTTGAGGAAGGCTCGCTTTATCCTGCACTTCAGAGGATTCTCCTCAAGGGATGGGTGAGCGCGGAATGGGGGATCTCGGAAACCAACCGCAAGGTCCGTTTCTACCGGCTCACGCCTGATGGCTTGAAGCAACTGGAAGCCGAACTCTCCGGCTACGACCGTGTGAACGAAGCCATCCAATCCGTTTTGCGAACTGCCTGAAGGAACCCCATGAGCCAACTCTTCCGCCGTCTTCGTTATCTGCTCAACCGGCGCCGCTTCGATCGGGAACTGGCCGGGGAACTCGAGTTTCATCGTGAGATGCGCGGCGGCCGGCCGTTCGGCAACACGCTCCGCCTGCGCGAAGAAGCGCGCGATGCCTGGGGCTGGACATGGATCGACCGCCTTGGACAGGATCTCCGTTATGCGGCGCGAAAGCTGAGACAATCGCCCGGTTTCACCATCACCGCCGTGCTCATGCTGGCGCTAGGGATCGGTGTCAACGTCGCCACCTTCGGATTTTTCAATCTGATGTTTCTGCGGCCGCTGCCGGTGCGCGATCCAGGCACCCTGCTGCACTTCTGGCGACAAGCGCCGCAGAATCTCGCGGATAACTTCCCCTACTCTGAAGCAGCTTTTTTCGCAGAGTATTCGAAAAATCTTTCCGCCGTCATGGCAGCCAGCGGCGCAAGACTAAAGATCGGCGCGGAAGGAAAACTGCTGAACGCGCATTTCGTAACTCCTAACTACTTCAGCGAGTTGGGCGCGACGGCGGCGATCGGACGGCTGCTCGACCCGCTGCAACGTGAAGGGCCGGTGGTTGTGTTGAGCTACCCATTCTGGCGAAGCCACTTCGCAGCCGATCCCTCTATCGCCGGCAAGATGATCCACCTGAATAACAAGCCGGCCACCATCATCGGCGTTGCTTCAAAAGACTTTAGCGGCCTCGGATTGGGCACCCCGGATCTATGGGCCTCCATTGCGCAGCAACCCTATTTCATCAGCGGAAGCGACTTGCAAGGCGTGCAGATGTGGGGACGTTTGCGCCCCGGCTTGACACCCTCCGTCGCCGAAGCCGAACTCGCTTCCCTCGCCGCGCGACTCAGACAACAGGATCCTAAAGACATTTGGGAGAACGAAACTTTGCCCAGCCAGCCGGGTGGTTACGCCGCAACCGTCCGGCCGGAGATGTACCCCGTCTTCGCGATCGTGGCGGCGCTCGGGCTGCTCATCCTGGGCGCGGCTTGCGCCACTCTTGGCAGCTTATTATTGGCGCGCGGAGTATCGCGCGACAGGGAGATCGCAATCCGCATTTCCATCGGCGCGGGTCGCATCCGTCTGATGCGGCAATTGTTTACCGAGAGCCTCGTGCTGGCGGGGCTGGGTTCGGCGACTGGGCTCGCCATGGGCTATGCTGCTTTGCGCGGCCTGATGATTTGGACGGACTCACCGGAGTGGCTCAATCCGGCGCCGGACTGGCGAGTGACAGCCTTTGCGCTCAGCCTCGGGCTTGCGGCGGCCATCCTTTTTGGCATTGCGCCGGCATGGCAGATCGCACGGCAGCGCGTTCGGGCCACGAAGGTTCGCCAGATTCTGATCGGCGCGCAAGTGGCCGCCAGTTGCGTGTTACTGATCGTCGCGGGCCTGCTCGTGCGGGCTCTGAATCACGCCGTGACGACCACTCCAGGGTTTGAATACGAACATGTGATTGCGGTGTACCCCAGTTTGCAAGGTTACTCGCCCGTTCAAGCGGCCGCCTACTTCGACACGTTGCGCGCCCGACTCAGCCATGTTCCCGGTGTCGAGTCGATTTCCATGGCATCCAATCCTCCGCTGGGCAACCGATGGACGGTAGATAAGGCGAACGTGGCCGGACAATCGATCAATATTCACTCCAATCACATCGACCCGCGGTTCTTTGAAACGATGAAGATTCCCCTGCTGCGCGGACGCAATCTGATGCCCGGCGATACGCAGGCGGTTGTTGTGAGTGAATCCTTGGCCCGCGTGGAATGGCCCTCCCAGGATCCTGTAGGCCAGACATTCTCGAAGGACGTCGTAGTGGGGGTCGCCGCTAACGCGAGACTGGTCTCGCCTGAAGATTCCGATGCGGTGGAGGTGTACCACTTAGCACCGCAGGAATTGCTGCCTTCCATGGTGGTCCTGATCAGGACTTCCGGTCCAGTGGAACCGCTGGTTCCCCTCATCGCATCGACCGCAAAATCCATTGACCCGCTGCTTTTCCCGGAAGTGCAGCTGCTGAAAAGTTCTTTCAGCCATAAGGTGGATCAAGCCGGATACGCCACGCTGACTGCCGGCGTACTCGGGCTCGTCGCGATGCTGCTGGCGTGCCTGGGAATCGTCGGGATTGTTGCCTATGCGGTTTCACAGCGTACCAAGGAAATTGGGATCCGCATGGCTCTGGGCGCAAAACCGGCGGATGTGCTCTCGATTGTTCTGCGCCAATTCGCCGCCCCTGTGATTGCCGGACTGCTGGTTGGAATCGGCGGCGCGGCGGTTTTGTCCCAGATCTTGCGAGGCCAACTCTACGGCATCAGTAACCTCGATCCCATCGCCTATCTGGCGGCCATCGGCGTCTTTGTGATGGCCGCTGTGCTCGCCGCTCTCTTGCCCGCCAGACGCGCCTTACGCGTCGATCCCATGCTGGCGCTTCGATACGAATAGGAATCCCATGAACCAACTGTTTCGCCGCATCCGCTATCTTTTGAACCGACGCCGTTTTGATCGGGAACTAGCAAATGAGATGGAGTTTCATCGCGAGATGGCCGACGGCAACGGAGCGTTTGGAAATACGCTCCGGCTGCGTGAAGAAGCGCGCGATGCCTGGGGTTGGACATGGATCGATCGTCTCTCTCAGGACTTGCGCTATGCCCTTCGCAAACTGCGACAATCCCCTGGGTTTACGCTTGCCGCAGTGCTGATGCTCGCCATCGGCATCGGCGTGAATGTGGCGGCTTTCAGTTTTTTCAACTTCTTCGTGCTCAAGCCTCTGCCCGTTCGCGATCCAGGCACGCTCCTGCGATTCGAGCGGCGCTCCCCGCGGAACTATGCCTCGGATGTGCCCTATCCGGAAATAGCGTTCTTTCGGGAACATTCCCGGACCCTTTCGGCCGTCCTCGCGCTGGACCCCTCCAGGCTGACAATCGACGGTGAGCAAAAGCCGCTCACCGTGCACTTTGTCACCCCCAATTTTTTCCACGAACTTGGTGCCAGCGCGATGTTGGGACGCACTCTTGACGAACACGCGGCCGCCGGACCGGAAGTGGTGCTGAGCTATGGCTTCTGGCAACGGCACTTTGGGGCCGACCCGCTGACAGTGGGAAGGATGATCCACCTGAATAATAAGCCGGTGACCGTGATCGGCATCGCCTACAAAGACTTTAGCGGTCTCAGTATGGAGAATCCCGACTTATGGGCTGCCGTAGATCAACAACCGTACTTCCTGGACGGCAGCAAACTATTCACCGAGTTTCCGGAAAATGGCGGCGGCGTGAAAATGTTCGCCCGCTTGCAGCCTGGTTTCACAGCCCAGGCTGCTGAAGCGGAGTTACGTTCCCTGGCGGCGCAGTTACGGAAACAGCAACCTGCGGGCATTTGGGAGAACGAGAGCCTTCCGAGCCAGCCCGGGGCTTACGCAAAAAACATAACAGGGAGCCGGAGTGGATCCGGCAAGGTAGACGGAGATGAGTTGTACCCGGTGGTCGCGCTGGTAGGCGCTCTGGTCCTGCTGATTTTGGGCGTGGCCTGCGGCAATCTGGGCAGCCTCCTGCTGGCGCGCGGCGTGGCGCGCGAACGCGAGATCGCGATTCGCGTTTCTGTAGGGGCGGGCCGTGGGCGATTGATCCGGCAGTTATTCACCGAAAGCCTTTTACTGGCACTGCTGGGATCGGCAGCCGGATTGGGACTCGGTTATGTGGTCTTTCGAATCCTGATGGTCTATAGTTCGACGCCCGCTTGGATGAATCCCACACCGGATTGGCGTGTGATTGTCTTTGCCATCGCGATTGGTTTTGGCGCCGCCGTTCTGTTCGGACTCACTCCGGCGCTGCAACTTGCAAGGCAGCGTCACCGGGCTACAACGCTCAGGCAATTCCTGATCGGCGCACAAGTTGCCGGAAGCTGCGTGCTGCTGATTGTCGCCGGGCTCCTGGTGCGGGCGCTGGATCGCGCCATGACGGCCCACCCAGGTTTTGAATATCAGCAAGTGCTTTCCATCGCTCCTGGCCT
The DNA here is from genome assembly GCA_003136675.1 of Bryobacterales bacterium. GTDB lineage: Bacteria > Acidobacteriota > Terriglobia > Bryobacterales > Bryobacteraceae > Bog-113. The sequence goes on along the minus strand of PLFE01000071.1, from coordinate 990 downwards.
TGCGGCCCACGGCTATTCACCCGCTGCTGCGCGCGGTTACATAAGTGCGCTGGAGAATCGTCTCCACGGAATACCGGGGGTGCAATCGGTATCGCTGGCTACTTTTGTTCCGCTCGGCCGCGGAGTGGCTACGATGGGCGTCACGATCAATGGACATCCCATCGAAGTTCACATCAACAGCGTGGATTCGCATTTCTTCGAAACGATGTCTGTGCCGCTACTGCGGGGACGCGATTTCCGGGGAGTTGATGCGCACGAGATCGTCATCAGTGATTCCATGGCGCGGCAGGTATGGCCAGGAGAGAATCCACTGGGTAAGATATTCAACTCCGGCGCGGGAGACTTCAGCGTGGTCGGAGTTGCGGCTAACGCGCGCTTAGTCGCCATGCAGGACGCCAGCGCGGCGCAGGCCTACTTTTCGGTAGCCGCGGAAGAGTTGCCCTCGATGTTCATGCTGGTGAAAACGTCCGGTCCGCCGGAGGGCCTCGTTCCGTTCGTGGCATCGATCGCCCATTCGATCGACCCGAAAGTGTTTCCGCAGGTAGAGCTGCTGAAGAGTTCCTTCAAGGAGCGGGTGCAAGGGACCCAATATAGCGCCGTGGCGGTCGGCGCGCTCGGCTTCGTGGCCCTTCTTCTGGCGTGTTTCGGCATCGTCGGATTAGTGGCCTTCTCGGTCTCTCAGCGCACCAAGGAGATCGGGCTGCGAATGGCGCTGGGTGCTGCTCCACGCGACATCCTATCATTAGTGCTGCGCCAGTTATCGCGGCCGGTGGTGGCTGGGTTAGTGGTGGGCGTCGGGTTAGCGGCCGGGCTGTCTCAAATCCTGAGCAAGCAACTTTACGGTATCAGCCATTTGGATCCCCTCGCTTACTTCGCGGCGGTTGGAATCTTCGCTCTCGCGGTCGCGTTTGCCGCTCTCCTGCCGGCCCGGCGGGCGCTGCGGGTCGATCCGCTTCTCGCTCTGCGCCAGGACTAAAATTGGCATCCCCC
>PLFE01000131.1 GCA_003136675.1 Bryobacterales bacterium | reverse complement strand
GCAATAGGGCCTTTCACTGGGTTCTTTAAGAACTTTTCCCTAAGCATTTTCTAATCCAGGAATGAGTCCGGCGCAAGCGCAGTGGGATAATCAGGTGCTTGTCGAGAATCGGAATTATGGAAGGCCGGCTCGTGCCGCCGGAGCCGGGGCGATTTCAATCATTTCCGCGCCAGCGCTGGGCGGACGAATTTGCCTTGGCGCGAGAAGTTCCCCTCTCTTTCATCGAGTGGATATACGATCTGTACGGGGCGGATGAAAATCCTCTGACAAACGATCTGGATCGCCTCCGGTCGCTCAGCAGACAGACAGGCGTGACGATCAGGTCCGTGTGCGCCGACTACTTCATGGATTTGCCTTTCCTGCGATGCTCGCCCGCCGAATGTACCGCCAGGCAGCAGCGGCTGAACCTGCTATTGGGTCAGGCCGCTCAAGTGGGCGTGAGCCGGGTGGTTCTCCCCTTTGTTGACGCGTCGCGCATCGAAACGGCGGCGGATGAAGACCGGGTCGTCGAAGTCCTCAAAGGGGCGATCCCGAAAGCGAAAGAGGACGGAGTCGAACTGCACCTCGAAACGGATCTCAGCCCGCGCGCCTTTGCCGCGCTTCTCAGTCGTGTCCCGGAAAAAATGATTCAGGTCAACTACGATTCGGGCAACAGTTCCTCGCTGGGGTTCGCCCCCGCCGAAGAATTCGAAGCCTATGGGGAAAGGATCGGCAGCATTCACATCAAAGACCGCGTGCGCGGGGGTGGGACCGTGCCGCTCGGTACCGGTGACGCCGATTTCCGCGCCGTCTTCGATGGCATGGAGAGAATCCACTACACCGGCGATATTACGATGCAGGTGGCGCGCTCAGAACCAGGGCGGGAAGTGGCATGGGCCAGAAAGAACAGGGCGTTCATCGAACGTTTCTGGGCGGTTGAGTAGACCGTGGATCTCCAGCTGACCGACAAAGTTTTTCTCATCGCAGGTTCCTCGCGGGGCATCGGCAAGGCCATAGCCGCGGCGCTCCTTGGTGAAGGTGCGCGCGTGGCCATTACCGGGCGCGACCCGGCCGCGCTGCAAGCCGCTTCCGACGAATTCGGTGCGGCCCCGGACCGCGTGCTATCCGTGCAGGGTGACCTTGCCGAGCCGGACCAGATCGAACGGACTTACTCCGCCATTCTGGAGCGGTTCGGCTGCCTCGATGGCTTGGTGGCAAACCTCGGAACGGGCAGCGGCAAGCGCGGCTGGGACCAGACGGAAGTAGAATGGGACCGGCTGTTCCGGTTAAACTTCCAGGCCAGTGTGCGCCTCGCGCAGGGCGCAATTCCGCATCTGCTGGGCCGCGGCGGAAGCATCGTCTTCATCTCGTCCATCACCGGCGTGGAGGCCACTGCCGCTCCGCTCCCCTACAGTGCAGCCAAGGCGGCGCTGTTGAATTACAGTAAGAATCTGGCTCGCCAACTGGCTCCGGAGCTAGTGCGAGTGAACTCCGTGGCCCCCGGCAATATCCTGTTTTCCGGCGGCGCATGGGAGCGCCAGTTGGCGAATCGGCGGGAAGCGGTGATGCAGGACATCCAGCGTGAGGTTCCCATGCGGCGCTTCGGCACTCCCGAAGAGATCGCCCGGCTTGTCGCGTTCCTGTGCTCGGATTGCGCGTCCTTCGTCACTGGCTCCTGCTTTGTAGCGGATGGCGGCCAGACCAGGAGTATGTAAACAGTGGGTGAAAGAATCAAAGACTTATTCGATTTGTCAGGCCGCGTGGCAATCATCACGGGCGGCGCGGGGCTGCTGGGCGGCCAGCATGCCGAGATCATCGCCGCGGCAGGGGGGAGCCCCGTCTTGATCGATCTCGCCGTGGCCAAGCCGGCGGAACGCGCCGAATCGCTCTCGAATCGGTTCGCCATTCCGGCACTCGGGCTCGCCGGCGATATCACCAGCCTGGAATCCGTGGAAGCCATGCGCGATGCCGTTCTCCAGCGGTTCGGCCGCATCGACATTCTGATCAACAACGCCGCCAACAATCCGAAAATGGAGGCCTCCGACGGTCGGAATTTCTCGCGTCTGGAAAACTTTCCGGTTGAGATCTGGGAGCAGGATCTTCGCGTCGGATTAACGGGTTCGTTTCTCTGCAGCCGCGTATTCGGGTCTGAGATGGCCAAGGCGAAAAGAGGCGTCGTGATCAACATCGCATCGGATCTCGCCTTGATCGGTCCCGATCAGCGTCTCTATCGTCACGAGGGTCTGCCCGATGCGCGGCAGCCTGTGAAGCCGGTCACCTACAGCGTCGTAAAAAGCGGTCTGATCGGTCTCACCAGATATCTCGCCACGTATTGGAACGAATCCGGAGTGCGCGTGAACGCCATCTCCCCCGGCGGTGTCGCCAACGGACAGCCGGACGATTTCGTGGCGCGTCTCGCAAAGCTCATTCCACTCGGACGCATGGCCGAGGTCAATGAATACCAGGGCGCCATCCTATTTCTTTGTTCGGACGCCTCTTCTTATATGACCGGCGCAAATCTCGTAATCGACGGCGGCAGGAGTTGTTGGTGAGCCTGAATTCTAACCAACTGTTCTCACTAGAGGGCAAGACCGCCGTCCTCACCGGGGCGTCCGGCTTCCTGGGTCGTACCTTCGCCGAGGCGCTGCTTGAGAACGGCGCGCGCGTCGTTCTCATCGGCCGCTCGGAAAAGCTGGAATCTCAGTCGGAGTTGTGGTCGCACCGGTTCGGGCCCGACAAAATTCGTTCCCTCCGTGTCGATATGTACAACCTCGACGCATTTGGCGCCGGACTCGAAGCGATCGCTTCAGAGGAAGAGCGCATCGACATTTTGGTCAACAATGCTCACGAACTAGGACCGGCAAGCGGCTTCAATGTCCCCGACGGCGGCCTCGAAGGAGCGACCTGCGATCAGTGGATGCGCAATCTCACGGGAGGAGTCTACTGGTCCGCGCTCACTGTGCAGAAGCTGGGAAAGCGCATGCAAGCCGCACGGTCCGGGTCTATCGTGAACATCTCCACGATGTACGCGGCCGTCGCGCCCTCGCCGCAGCTCTATGCGGGTACGGACTTCATGAACCCACCCGGCTACTCGGCGAGTAAAGCCGCGCTGGTGAGTTTCACGCGCTACGTGGCCTCTTTCTGGGGGCCATACGGCATCCGTGCCAATGCCATCCTGCCCGGCCCTTTTTCCAATACGGAGGATGCGGGGCCGAATTCCGTGAAAGGCAATGATTCCTTTCTCGAACGGCTCAAGGCCCGAACGTGTTTGGGTAGAATTGGGCGGCCACACGAACTCGCCGGGGCGCTCATCTTCCTCGCGTCCGATGCGTCATCGTATGTCACTGGTGCAACCCTGGTCGTAGACGGCGGCTGGACCGTGACCTAGCGAGAAACCTCAGCTATTGAGCTTCCACCATCAAGCTCACCCGGTTGGATTCCTGTCCGTCCGCCACCAGATAAAGTTCCGCGGGCCCCGCGTTCAATACCGCCGGAAGCTGAATCTCCACCAGGTAATAGCCCACATAACCCGGCGCCAGTGCCGCCTTGCTCACTTCAAGAGGCACGCCATCCAGATAGGCCTGCACGCCGGCGACTACCTTCGGAGTGTTTTCCGCAGGCGCAGGCACGCCCGTGGGCCAATCCGGACGAACCCTTCCGAGTCCCGTGGCCATCAGTTCCAGCCGCATGCGTGGATGCGCCGCATCCGCCGTACCGAGCGTGAGCCCGGAATCCGCGTCCACCACAAAAGGCGCGCCATCGCGGTCAATGAAAATGGCCGGCGATACGCTCTGCACCGCCAGCGGTAATGTCGTTGCGCCTGCTCCGGCGCCTTGAATCGACAAATCCACGCCAGGAGCTTTCGCCTCAAACGGCACCTGCATCTGCGCCTCGAAATCGCTCGACGCCAGCAGCGGGAATTCCAGATCGCCGGCGCTGGCTGATGTCACTTTGCCCCCGGCGACGCTGATCAGGGAGCCCGGCGCGGCGGGCCGCATCGAGAAATCGGCCGCGTTGGTGATCCGCAGCGCACTGGCCGAAGAGGGCAGCGGCGCCGTGAAAAGCCCGTACCCATCCAGCGCCGCGAACATTTGCCCGGAGGCTGCATCGATCGCCAGGTCCATCACGCGCGTCTTCGGAAGCGAACCCGTCACCGGCGTCCAGGGGGACGGCTCCACCACCGCGTTCAAATCCACGTGCGCGGAAAAAATGCCAGCATCCGTGGCCACAAAAGCCGTCTGGCTGGCGCGATCCTCAACAGCGGCATGCACCCCGACGTCGTCACCCAGATTGCCGGTAATGTCGTCCCAAACCGCGCCGCCGCTCACGGTCCGGCTCACATGCGAACCCGTTCCCGCAATCACTGCCAGCGCCGCCCGGGGCGCTTCGGCGTCAATGAAAAACCGGCCCACCGCGCCGTGCCCGGCCACTTGCGGCGCGCCCCATGTGGCGCCGCGATCCCGCGATGCCCAGATCCGCCCATCCACCGACCCCGCGTATGTGTAATCGCCGGCGTGCGCCACCGCCGTAATCTCCACGCCCAAAGACTTACCCGCTTGCTGGCGTTCCTGCGCTTCCGCCGCCAGTCCACCTTCAGCCTTGGCGCTCTCGGCCTTGGAAACGCTCCACGAACCCCTCGCATCCGCCAGCGCCAGCGTCCGTCCATCGTTCAGCGCAATCCGGAACGCTCCACGCTTGGTCGAAAGAATGCGCGCCACCGGCAGGTTCGGCAGATTGTCGTTCAGCCCCGCCCAGGACTTGCCGTTGTCTCTGGTTTGCCAAACTCCGTACTCATTCGCCACCGCGACTGTGCCCGAATCCGCCGCATCCACCGCCACATCGCGCTGTCCTTCACCGATCACCGGGTCACCCGATCCGGCCGACATATTGGTCCACGTCTTGCCGGCGTCCTCGGACACGAACAGATTTCTTCCCAGCGCCCACTCCCGGTGAGAATCGCCGCTCGCCGCCACCACGCGCGCCGGTTCCGGCAGACTCACTGGAACAAGAATTTGCGGGTTGCTTTCCGGACGGCTTGTCTCTGTGCGCGTCCAGCGCTCAAAGTCCGTTGTTTCAAAAGTCTGGCCCGAGGGCAGCTTCGCAAACAGCGTGCCGCCATCCGGCGAATACCATACGGAGGCCACCGGCCCGGAAGCAAGGCCAGCCAGGTCCGCGTGAATGGACGATTGACCCAGTTTTCGCCAGGCGAGCGAAGTACCGGGCCGCAAAGACGGAGAAAACGAGCTCTGTCCCCAGGCGGCTGACGCGGTTAACACCGCCACCACCGCCGCTTGCCAACGTGTGGCTGAGTGACTCATGCGCGTGTCCTAATTCTACCCGATTCAGGCGCTGCCTGCGCGGGAAAATGTTGATGCAATTCGAGTTGCACGAAATTGTTCCTACGGTTCTTGACCTTCATTAGCATGTTCGGTGCTAAACTGTGGTGGTCAGGTGAGCCGGATTATTTCACACAGTATTCGCCGAAATGGCCTATTTTCGGCGTTTCTGTTAGTCGCCGCCATGAGTGCGTCCGCACAGTCGCGCCCGCATCCGCCCCAGCCTGATTCCGCCATCCCCGCACAATCCTCACCACGCACCTACCGCGCGCCCGACGCCTCCCTCGGCGGCGCTGCCCGCATTCTCGTTATGGCCGGACAGGTCTCCGTCCTCCGCGACGATGTTCCTTGGGCTCTTGCCGTGGGCGACACCATCGCCACGCAGCAGGTAGTCATTACCGGTCCCGACGGTTACGCCGAGTTTCAGGTGGCCGACGGCAGCCACTTCGAGGTCTTTCAGAATTCGCGCGTCATCTTCCGCAACAATCCAGGCGATTGGCGCGATCTGCTGGATGTGCTAATCGGCAAAGTGAAAGTTCAGATTGAAAAGCTGGGTGGCCTGCCGAACCCCAATAAAGTTCGCACGCCCACGGCGGTCATTTCCGTTCGCGGCACGGTCTTCGACGTGAATGTGGAGGATGACGATGCCACCACGCTCGTTCTGGTGGAAGAGGGTCAGGTCGAGGTGCGCCATCTGTTGCGCGGCGGAGAAGGCCGGCTCTTGAACCAGGGCGAATGGATCCGCGTCTTCAAGAACCAGGCCATCGCGGACAAAGTCGTCGATCGCGGCGCGGTCATGCAGCGTGCGCTCCGTGCCACCATGGACGCCGTCTATCAGGTTGTCCTGAATGGCGGCGGCGCGTCCAGAACTGGTTCGACGGCCGCCGGCGGAGGCACTTCTGGAGGCGTGGGCGACCGCTGCCCAGCCAGCAATCCGACCTGCACGCCGCCACCACCACCACCACCGCCTCCTCCGCCCCACTAACCCCATGCAGCGGACTCATCCGATCTGCCGGTGGATGCTTTTGGCTTTTGCCGCGACTGCTGTCGCCCAAACCGCAAAGCATCCCCTAACCGCGAAGGACTGGAGCACCTTGCGCAGCGCGCGAGCTGCCGCCGTCTCATCCGACGGGACGATTCTCTATCACGTCACCTTCGGCGCGGCCAAGGGTCCCACTCAATCCGAGTGGTGGACCATCGCCGCCGACGGAACCCACGCCGCCAAACTGGAACTCTCCGACGACTTTTCTCCCTTTGGTTTCGTTGCCGATGGCTCCGGCCTTTATGGCGCATGGAAGGTGAACAAGCAGCCCCAACTGGCCATATTCCCTCTCACGAATCACAAGGCGTCCGCCGTTCCGTCAACCCTGGTGCTGCTGCCGCGTGGCGTTCAATCCGCGGCCGCTTCTCCGGATGGCAGGCGCTTTGCCCTCTTGGCTGACTCGCGTCCCCCGGACGCCCTGCAGGAAGTCCGTCACGTGGCGGCGCCGGATGAATCCAGCCTCTACGTAGTCAATACGGATGGCACTGGCGGAAGCTGGTGGTGTGCCGGCTTGAAATTCATCGGGCAAATCGCGTGGAGCTCGGACGCGGGTTCCTTGGCGGTCATGTCGCACCTTCCGCATATCGGGAATCACCGGGAGAGCGCCGCCATCGATGTATGCAGCGCGACGGACACGCGGCACGTCACGGACATTCCCAACTCGGCCGCTGGCCTTGCCTGGGCGGAAGGCGGCAAGCAGATCGCGTTTCTTTCCACGAAGTCTGACGTATTAACTCCGGAACACGTGTGGTCAGTCCCCTCGGCCGGCGGCGTCGCCGAAGACCGGACTCCACACCTGCAAGCCACGGCTGTCGCGCTGGCGGGCGATCCGCAAGGCCGTGTTTGGGTCTCAGTCGGGCACGGCGTGCAAAGCGATGTGGAGGAATTTCGCGACGGCGCGCTGACTCCCCTTTATCGATGGCCCGAGGGCGTCGTCGATGGCTTGCCAGCCATGAGCGAATACGAGCGGGCCGGCGGCCAGATCGCGTTCACGGTCGCAGATCCGCGGCATGCCTCGAATGTCGCTGTCCCAGATAGTCAGGAGCTACGCAAGATCACGCACGAAGGCGATGAGCAGTTGGCCAAAGTGGACCTCGGTCCCGTTCGCGCCGTGCATTGGAGCAGCAAACAAGGCACCGCGCTCGAAGGCATCGCCACCTTTCCCGCCGGATACGTCGAGGGCCAAAAGTATCCGTTCCTGGTGCTGCCGCATGGCGGCCCGGAGGCGAACGATGAGTTGCGGCTCGATGCGATCTCCCGCGTGATCGCGGGGCTAGGCTACGTCGTCCTCCAGCCGGAGTATCGCGGTTCCACTGGCTACGGAGCCGAGTTCCTCGCGGCCATCTATCAGCACTTCGGCGACCGGGCTTTTCAGGATGTGGATAGCGCGACCGACTACGCCATCGCCCAAGGGTGGGCGGACCCCAACCGGCTCGCCATCTTTGGATGGAGCGCCGGCGGCTTCATGACCTCATGGACCGTCACCCGGACCAGCCGCTACAAGGCGGCGATTGAAGGCGCGGGAATCACCGACTGGGAGCCCTTTCTCTGGACCAGCGACGTTTCCCAGTTCGACTACGACGCCCGCTGGACCGATGAAGACCCGGACGCTTTCCGGAAGTTTTCCGCCGTCGCATATGCCAACAAGGTGACCACGCCCCTCCTGATCCTGCATGGCGAGGCCGACCAGCGCGTCCCCACGTTTCAGGGAATCGAATTCTTCCAGATCCTGGCCGCGCGTGGAAAGACGGTCCGTCTGGTCACCTATCCCGGCTCGCCCCATTTCCCCACGCTCTGGGAACAGCGGTTGAATGTGTTTGAAGAGATAGCCGACTGGCTCCATAAGTACAACGCGGCGTGACGCGGAGGTGGCACGGGTTCCGCGAGTCCTGTGCTTGTGAGCGGTTCGACTTGGTCAGCGAGCCGGGCGAGATCGGAAAGCGTTCTCGCCGGCCAGAAGCGCAACGAAGCATGAGCAAAGAGAATACTATCGTGCCAAACGCAGAGTGAGCTGTCCGACCCGGACGCACAGGCCATGACCCCTGGGCAACTCCGTGCGGCGCGGCGGGTGCCGCGCACGAAGACTCTACGCCGGGCACTGCATCCGGCGCGGGAGGAATTTGCCACGCGCTACCGGATCCCCATTGGCACGCTGCGGGATTGGGAAAGACAACGTCACGCCGGGCTTCCGCGACTTTGACCTCGATACCACCGGCGTTTGCCTCCAACCCGTCGCCTCTGAAATCCCCCTGCAATACCTCCGAGAAGCGTCTCGAAGATTGCCTGATCCGCCGCCTGGTCGATCTCGACGAAGTAAGTTACGACGACCACGCCGACCTTCTCCACAAGTTAGCCGGACAAATGGTCGGTGCCGCTTCGCCGTCCTCCTCGAAGACGAAAAACAAGTTCAAAAGTGGTTCAAACCGNNAAACCGCCACCCGAAAAAGAATGTGCGAGCCCAGGCGAGCCTGTGCAAGCGACGACCCGATCGCATAAGCCAAAGCCCGGCGCAGCGGTGCTTTGGTGCCACAACGCCTTAGCCAACAAAGGCATCACCGCTAGCACAACCTCAATAAAAAGCCTCGTCGGAGAAATCTGTGGGTCACCGATACGCTTCAATGGGGGTCGGAAGCTCGGCGCGCGCAGACCGCGAAGCCCATCTGGGATAGCGCGGCTTCAGCTTTTCCTTCGTAGCTAGTTGCCTTTTGAACTAGTTTGCCCTCTCCGGTAAACGCGATGCCGTTGATCGTGAGTTTAGTTAGGTGGATCGCCGGGCAACGCGGCGGGCGCTCAGAATCCCATTGCATGCCGTCACCCATGTTGTATACTGAACCGTATGGTTCAGTATGGCCAAGCTCACTTCGATGCCTCGTTCGGCGCGCTGTCGGACGCCACCCGTCGCGGCGTTCTGGAGCAACTCGGGCGTGCGGACGCTTCGATCACAGCCCTCGCCGAGAGGTTCCACATGACCCTTACGGGCATGAAGAAACATGTAGGCGTCTTGGAGCAAGCGGGGCTCGTCAACACGGAGAAGGTGGGGCGCGTGCGGACCTGCAGGCTCGGGCTGCGCGGACTGGAAGAAGAGGCGGCATGGATCGAGAGGCATCGCCAGCTCTGGGCCGCCCGCTTCGACGAGTTGGACATTGTTGTCGAGGAATTGAAACGGAAGGAGAAAGCAAATGGACGTAAGAAGAGAAAGTGAGGCCACCCCCACGAAGAACCGCACTGGGGTGCAGCGGAAGTCCGAGCTCGAACTCGTCGTCACACGCACCGTCAGCGCGCCTGCGCGCCTCGTGTTCGAGGCGTGGACCAAAGCAGAACTATTCAGCAGGTGGTGGGTACCAAAATCGTTCGGGGTGACCCTGCTTTCCTGCGAAATGGATGTTCGCGTTGGGGGGCGGTATCGGTTGGTGTTTCCCCACGAAGGTTCGACGATGGAGTTCTTCGGCACGTACCTCGAAGTGACACCGCACTCGCGCCTCGTTTGGACCAGCGAGGAGGGTGACAACGGCAAAACCGTCACCACGGTGACCTTCGATGAAACCGCCGGCAAGACGCTGGTGGTGTTGAACGATCTCTATCCCTCGAAGGAAGCGCTCGACTGCGGATCGACGGGCGCGATGCCCGAGGCGCTCGAGCAACTCGACGAGCTTCTCGCCAGCCTGGGATCAGTCACGGTGACACAATGACGCAGCCAACCCATCGAACAAACGCTGCCAGGTGGCGTTCAGAAGTGCGGATGGCAGCTTTCCTTTT
>PLFE01000024.1 GCA_003136675.1 Bryobacterales bacterium | reverse complement strand
TCATCCTTCAATGAGAAAATGCTTTCACGCTTCACTGAGCGATACTTCCCCAAACCTCTTGGGCTATACTGGAGAGTCCGGGTTTTAACAGAATGTTGTTTAGCATTAAGGAGTTGGAACTCAGGAAGATCCGTTTTGACGAGACCTTCCAACCTGGCGAGATCGTCTTCCCCGGCACCACACTGAAACAGTCGCAGCCATTGCGTGCGGAGGGTGCTGTCGAGTTGCTTCCCCATACCGCTGGGGAGGTGCGGGTGAAGGGTTCACTGAAAGGCGCGATGGCTGCGGAATGTGACCGCTGTCTCGCGGAAGTGCAGTTTCCCATCGATACACCGATCGACCTCTTTTACCGTCCGGCGAGCGACCTCGAAGCGGATGAGACCGAAGAGGTTGAGATCGACGATGGAGAAGCTGAAATCGCTTTTTATGAGGGAAAAGGAATCGAGCTCGAGCAGTTGATCGCGGAGCAGGTTCTTTTATTGCTTCCGATGCAAGTGGTTTGCGACGAAGCCTGTAAGGGTATTTGTTCGGTCTGTGGCGGCAATCGCAACCAGATCGAGTGCAAGTGCCAAATTGCTCCGGCCGACGATCGGTGGAGCGCGTTGAAAGACCTGGCGAGCTAGAAATAGCGCCAGAGGTTTGAAGGACACGAAGGATTTTTGAGCAATGCCAAACCCCAAACGACGACACTCCGCTGCCCGTACGCATAAGCGGCGCGCGCATGATGCGCTGAAGACCAAAAGCCTGAGCGAGTGCCCGAACTGCCACGCCACCAAGATGCCGCACCGTGTTTGCCCCACCTGCGGGTTCTACAAAGGGCGCGAAGTAGTGGAAGTCGCGGCGCAATAAAACGCGACCGATGGTCACTATAGCTCTGGACGCGATGGGCGGCGACACCTGCCCCGGACCGGAAATTGAGGGGGCCATCTGCGCCGCCCGCGAATTCGGCACACGCGTTCTGTTGGTGGGGCGCCAGGATTTCGTGCTTCCCGAACTGGAGAGGCACCGTGGGTGGAAGGACCTGCCCATCGAAATCGTCGCAGCGGAAGACCGCATCACCATGGACGATGCAGCGGGAAAAGCGCTCAGGTCCAAGAGCAACAGTTCCATGCACGTCTCCGCCCGGCTGGTTCGGGATGGCGTCGCGCATGGCTGGGTGTCCGCGGGAAACACCGGGGCCTGCATGGCCATCGCCAAGATGCTGCAAGGGAAAGTGCGCGGCGTAGACCGGCCGGCTCTCTCCGGCGTGTTCCCCACTTTGGTTCCTCATAAGCCCGTCGTGCTGGTCGATGTGGGCGCTAACGTCGATTGCTCTCCGGAAATGCTGGCCCAGTTCGCCATCATGGGCGAAGCCTATTCACGGCTGGTGCTCAAACAGGAACGGCCGAAGATTGGACTGCTCTCCATTGGTGAGGAAGACCATAAGGGCAACGAACTCACCAAGGCGACGATGCCGCTGCTGCGGAGCCTGATGCCCGTGCAGTTCTACGGGAATGTGGAAGGCCGCGATATTTTCTCGGGCCTGGTGGATGTGATTGTCTGCGATGGTTTTGTGGGCAATGTGGCGCTCAAAACCAGTGAAGGGCTTTCGGAGATGATCAAGGGCCTGCTCCGCGAATCGATGATGGCCAATGCAACCCGCAAGATGGGCGCGCTGCTGATCAAGCCGGCCATTGCGGAGTTGAAGAAACGAACGGATTATTCGGAATACGGCGGAGCCCCGCTGCTGGGGCTCAAGGGCGTTTGCATCGTCTGCCACGGGCGGTCACCGGCCAACGCCATCAAGAATGCGATTCGCGTGGCGGCGGAATTCTCGGAGCGCAACCCAGGTCACGAAATTGAGGCTGGGCTGCGGCATTTGCGCGAAGCTTCTTAGCGTCGCACAATAGAATCATGCAGCGGATTGTCATCATTGTTTTGATGGGCGCGTTGATGGGCGCCGCGCTCTCGTCAGCGCAGCAGGCGCCGCCGGACGAGCACGTGCATTGGGATCTCTCCGCGCCCGCGTCCGCCGCGCCGGGCTCCAGGTTCATCGCCAGATTGCACGCGACGATCGACTCCGGCTGGCATCTCTATTCGCTCACGACCCCGCAGCCCGGTCCTGTCGCGACCACAATCAAAATCACCGGCGGCAATGAGGCCGTTGCCGGCGTGCGCCTGTTCGAACCCAAGCCGATCACTCAATATGACGCGAACTTTCAGCGGAATACAGAGACGTACGCGGATGAGGTCAAATTCGATATCGAAACGACGCTGAAGCCGGATGTGGCTGAGCCGTCACTCGATTTGAAAGTCTCCGTCAGGTATCAGGTTTGCAGCGCCACGGTGTGCATTCCGCCTGTGACCCGCGTGGCCCGCGCGTCCATGCGCATCGAAAAGCAAGCCGCGAAAAACGATACTTCCATTCCCGGTGACTATAGCGAAGCCAAGCCCGTCTCCGGTGCGGCCATCGTTGTCGAAGACTCCGTCATCACGTTCCTGATCACAGCCTTCGGTTTCGGACTCGCGGCGATCTTCACCCCCTGCGTGTTCCCGATGATCCCGATCACGGTCTCCTACTTTCTCGGTCAGGGGCACACCACTCGCCGCGGCGAATCCCTCAGGCAAGCGATCCTGTTCTGCCTGGGAATCATCGTGCTCTTCACCGCCCTGGGCGTTCTGATCACGGCGCTGCTGGGACCTTTCGGCGTTGTGCAACTGGGCTCGAACCCCTGGGTCAACGGGCTGATCGTATTGGTGTTCTGCGTATTCGGTCTCAGTTTGCTGGGGGCGTTTGAGATCACCATTCCGTCGTTCATTCTGACGAAACTCGATAGCGCCTCGCGCGGCGGCGGAACCGCGGGAACTCTGCTGATGGGGCTGACATTTTCGCTGGCCTCGTTTGCCTGCGTCGGACCATTCGTCGGTCCGTTGCTGGCGGCCAGCGTAACGGGTGGATTGTGGCGGCCGCTGGTGGGCATGGCGTCATTCGCCACGGGCCTGTCTCTTCCGTTCTTTCTGCTGGCGTTGTTCCCCAGCTATTTGAAGAAGCTGCCCAAGAGCGGCGGGTGGCTGTCGCGGGTAAAGGTAGTCATGGGCTTCGTGATCCTGGCGGCGGCTCTGAAGTATCTGGCGTCCATGGATCAGGTGCTGCAATGGAACTTCCTGACGCGCGATCGGTTCCTGGCCGCGTGGGTGGTGCTCTTCGCGATGGCAGGCCTGTATCTGCTCGGTTTCGTGCGCCTCGAAGGAGTGACTAAGGATGACCAGGTGAGCATTCCGCGCCTGCTGTTCGGAATGGCGCTGGTCATCTTCGCGGTGTCGCTGGTGCCGGGAATGTTTGGTGGAAGCCTCGGCGAATTGGAAGGCTTCGTGCCGCCGCCCGCGGCCGGGGCGTCGTCGTCGCAACTCGTGTGGCTGGAGAACGATTTCAGCGGCGCGATGGCCAAGGCTCGCGCGGAGAATAAGCGCGTGCTGGTTAACTTTACCGGCTATGCCTGCACCAATTGCCACTGGATGAAGCAGAATATGTTCACCCGTCCCGAGGTCGCTCAGCAGATGCGGAATCTGGTTCTGGTGGACCTCTATACGGATCGCGATGACGCGGTGTCGCAGCAGAACCAGCAACTTGAGCAGACCGCGTTTCACACCATTGCGATTCCATTCTATGTGCTTTATGACCCGGGTCCCGCGGGGACGGAGCCGCGCGTGGTGGCCACGTTTCCTGGCTTGACGCGGGAAGCCCCGCAGTATGTTTCATTTCTCAACGCGGCCAGCCCGACGGCTGCGCCTGTGGTCAACTCGCTCGATCTCGGCGTTGCATTCGCCTCCACCGATCTCACCGGCAAGGTGGTGGTTGCGAACTTCTGGGCGACATGGTGCGTTCCCTGCCGCAAAGAAATTCCGGAGTTCAACAAGCTGCAAGGGGCGCTGGGCGCGCGCGGTGTGCAAGTGGTGGGCGTTTCCCTCGATGACGACGCGGATGTGATCAAGCCGTTTCAATCAAAGAACCCGATGAACTATCCAGTGGGATTGGCGACCGATCAGACCCGAAAATCCTATAACCTGGATCAGCTTCCTATCACTGTGGTGTTCGATCGGAAAGGCCAGATTGTGGATCGCTTCGTCGGGCTGACCGATCCGGATACGATTCGCGCCGCCGTCGAAAAAGCGCTATGAACATCTTCGCCCGCGTGTTCGATCAGATGGCGCGGATGGGACTGGCGTTCAAGTCCGACCCCATCAAGGTCATCGAAACCGAGGGCAGGGAATGGGGAGGCGTGACGGGCGGTCTCGACCTGTCTATCGCGCCGCGCAAGGATCAGAAGGATCTGATCTCAGTGATTCTTCGCAACGTGGAGCCGGCGGCGAAGCGGGTTGTGACGCGCGGCTGGCTGCATTTTCTGGAAGTGCATGTGACAGCGCCCGATGGCTCGGCGGTTCCGCTGAGCGCGTATGGACGTCAGGCGCTCGACCCGAGCCGCGCGACGTCGCAGATGACAGTGCAGCTTGGGCCGAATGAGATGGTCGAGACGGAACTGCCTATCGGAATACTTTATGAGATGAGCATGCGGGGCGGTTACAAGGTAAGCGTGAGTTCCCAGTTACCAGGCGGCGTTCTCACCTCGAACGATTGTTCGGTGAACCACGCTTGATTTGAACTCGATCAGTCGATGAGCGGAGCGAAACGCCTACACCTNNTAGCCATTGCCTGAAGGAAGTGGAGTAGAACAATGGCTCAGAAACAGCAGGGCAAAATAGGCTCATCGTTCGATGGCTTCCTGGCCGAGGAAGGCATCCTTGCGACATGCGAGGAACAAGCGGTGAAGCAGATTCTGGCGGACCAGATCAAGGCGGCCATGGAGAAAGAAAGCCTGACCAGGTCTGCCATGGCGCAGCGGATGCAAACCAGCAGGCGCGCGCTCGATCGCTTGCTCGACCCTGCGAATACGGGCGTGACCCTTCACACAATGCAACGCGCCGCGGCCGCCATTGGAAGGCAGCTCCGTCTCGAACTGATATGAAGTGCGCGGGAGAACCTCCCGATGAAAGCCTGCGCTACGAACAACGCCTCATGATAGCCTGATTTTGAGGCTAACTCGATGCATCGTTTATTGCTCTGTTTTGTTATCGCGGCCGGCGTTTACTCGCAGGCGCCCGCCGGGCCGATGTCTACCACGCTGAAGGTCGGAGACACCGCACCCGACTTCACGCTCCCCTCAACGAGTGGGAAACCCGTCACCCTCGCCGATTTCCGTGGCAAAAAGACCGTGGTTCTTGCGTTCTTTCCGGCAGCCTTCACCGGCGGATGCACAGCGGAGATGCAGAAATACCAACTGGGTGCTGACAAATTCCAAACCGGAGAAACGCAAGTCTTCGGCATTAGCGAAGACAACTCGCCGTCTCAAAAGGAATTCGCGGCGAAGTTGAATCTGGCGTTTCCGCTGTTGAGCGATTTCGCCGACAGGCATGTAGCGACGGAATACGGCGTCTTGATACCAGTTCGCGGAATCGCCAATCGAGTGACCTTCGTGATCGACCCGGAAGGCAAGATTGCGTTTATGGAGCAGGGAAAAGACGCCATCGAAACGATGGGCGCCGCGGAAGCTTGCGGCCGCCTGGCGCATCGCGCGGCCGCCTCAAAATAAAAGAACCCGCCTAGCGTTTGAATGCTTTTCGGCCGGCAAATTTTGCGGCGGTTCCCAGTTTCTCCTCGATGCGGAGTAACTGATTGTATTTGGCGATACGATCGGTCCGGCTGGCCGAACCCGTCTTGATTTGACCGCAATTGGTGGCGACGGCAAGATCCGCGATGAATGGATCTTCCGTCTCACCCGAACGGTGCGACATCACGGATGTGTAGCCGGCATCCGTAGCCATCCGCATCGCTTCCAGCGTCTCCGTCAACGTGCCGATCTGGTTCACTTTCACCAGGATGGAATTGGCGACGCCCATCGCGATTCCCTTTGCGAGCCGCGTAGTGTTCGTCACGAAAATATCATCACCCACCAACTGCGCGGTGCCGTTCAGCGCATCGGTCAGCTTTTTCCAACCATCCCAATCGTCCTCAGCCATCCCGTCTTCAATCGAAATGATGGCGGGGTACTTCTTTTGGAGAGCCACCCAATACTCCACCATCTGGTCGCTGGTGCGCTCGCTTTTATCGGACTTCTTAAAGACGTACTTTCCGCCCGTGTAGAATTCGCTCGCCGCGGGGTCGATCGTGATTCCGATCTGCTCGCCCGCTTTGTAACCAGCCTGCTCGATCGCTTCCAGGACCAGATCCAGCGCCTCTTCATTCGATTTCAAGCTGGGCGCGAAACCGCCTTCATCCCCGACCGCGGTCGAATAACCGCGCTTTTTCAGGACACCTTTCAGCGTGTGGAACACTTCCACGCCCCAGCGCAGCGCTTCCGAAAAGCGCTCAGCGCCGTACGGCGCAACCATGAACTCCTGCAAATCCACCGACGAATCCGCGTGCGCGCCGCCGTTGATGATGTTCATCATGGGTACCGGCAGAACACAGGCGCCCACGCCGCCGAGGTATCGATAGAGCGGCGTGCGTTCCGAAGCCGAGGCCGCGCGCGCAAGAGCCAGAGAGACAGCCAGAATCGCGTTGGCGCCCAGGCGGCCCTTGTTGGGAGTTCCATCAAGGTCGATCATCAGGTGGTCAAGCTTGGCTTGCTGCGACGCGTCATGTCCCTTCAGCGCCTCGGCGATCTCGGTGTTGATATGGCTGACGGCCTTCAACGTGCCCTTGCCTTGATACCGTTTCTTGTCGCCGTCGCGCAGTTCGACGGCCTCATGCTCGCCTGTCGACGCGCCGGAGGGTACGGCGGCGCGGCCCATGGAGCCATCGGAAAGGTAAACGTCGGCTTCCACCGTCGGATTACCCCGGGAATCGAGGATCTCGGTCCCCTGTACAGCCAGAATTGTTGCCAAGAAAAAGCTCCTTTTACGTTGTTGAATGGAATTGAATATCCCAGTTTACGACGGACACAATCGTCTGCATGAAAACTATGAATTTGACGGCGCCGTGTCTGAAGATCTACGCTCAAGTTGTGAAGTACCCCGGGTCCCCCGCAGTGCACCCTATTCGCTCCCAGTAGGGCCGTTTCGATTCCAAACAATCTGACCGGAGGGTTTCGATGACTCATCGAAGCTGTGCACTTTTGTGTCTGGCGTTTTCGACGCTGCCTGCGCAGGCGCAGCATACCGTCGCAAGTTATTCCGTCACCGTGGAACTGCGGATGCCGCCCGAACAGGCAGATACGCAGTTGCGCGGGGAACTGGCGAGCACCACATCGGCATCCCCGGCATTGCAGTCCTGGATCTCCAGCGGGAAGATGAACTTCACCGATGTTCCCGCAGGGTCCTATCAACTCAGTGTCGTGAATGCGCGCGGAACGGTCTTGAAGACGCTTTTCATCCAATCCACGGCGGATCGCTCACCGGTTGTGGTTGACCTCACGTCGCTCTCCTCTCCGTCATATCACGGTCCGGCGGGTAGCTCGATTTCCGTTCACGCCCTGCTTCATCGGCCGCCGCCAAACGCGGTCAGGCTTCTGTTGGAAGCTCGGCAGTTCCACGGAGAACAGGCTGTCGAACTACTTCGTCGAGCGCTCGCGGAGGATTCCCAATTCTTCGAAGCGCACATCAGCCTGGGGGCGGAGCTGCTTCAATTGAAGCAGGCGGCTGCCTCGGCCGCCGAATTCGAAAAGGCGGCGGAGGAGCGGCCGGATTCCGCGTCTGCGTTCACCGATCTGGCCGCGGCCTATATTTCGCTGCGCCGTCCGGCGGATGCGGAAGGCGCCGCGCGGCGGGCCACGGCCATCGATTCGACGCTCCCGCAGGCCCACTTTCTACTCGCCGAGGCATTGATCGGCCAGGTCCTGGTCTCCAGCAATGAAGGCAAGCGCCAGGAGGCTGCCGGCCACTTGCGACTGGTGGCGGATAAGATCCCTCAGGCCAAAGCTCTGCTGGATTGGACGGCCAACTCACTTCAACGTTGAAGCGTGGGCGGGTGCTTCAGGAAGTACGCCGCGATCTCCGCGTGAATGGCGGGCAGGATCTCGGCATTCTTCGCCACGCCACGGGTGAACGCAACCAGGATGTACTCGGCTCCATTCGGCAGGCGCACGTACGCCGAATCATGCCGCGCCGTGGAGGTCCAGCCCGCTTTCGACCAATAGACGGACCCGGCGGGGAGCGCTCTGCCACCGAAATCCGTCGCTTGCTCATCTGTGCTGTCGGGTGCGAAAGGATCACGATGCAGAAGCTTAAGCATCTGGTCTGAGCGCGCGGGAGTTACGGCCTGGCGCTTGACGATGCTTAACCAGAGCCGCGCGACGGCGTCTGTGGTCACCCGGTTGTTGTTCTCCCAATTGGGTCCCCGCGCCTGCCGCTCACGCCCATAGGGATCTTCCGCGAATGTCGGCTGGTTGACATTGATGCCGGTGTAGCCCAGCGATTGAAAGTAGCGGTTCACCACCTCCCGTTTGGCCAGCCAGGGTTTGAACTCCGCCTCGTTGAGTTCGGGACCGCCGGTGGTCCCGGTGAGCGTACTGAAGACAAGCTGCGTCGCATCGTTTGAAGACGACACGATCATGTCGTGCAGGGCGCGCTCAAACTCCGGCGTGGTTTGCAACGTGCCGGATTCCATCGCCGCGTGCGCCGCCACTAAGTAGAATATCTTCACCACGCTGGCCGGATAGAAACTTTCTGCGCCATGATAACTGGCGAAAATAGGTTGACTGCCATTGAGATCGATCACGGTAATCGCTAATTGATCCGGCTTGATCCCTTTGGCCGACAACGCCGCGTGATCTACGGTTTCCTGAAGAGTCTGAGCGCTTAGGGCGGTGGCGCACAGGATGAGAACGATCGCGGATTTCAATGCGCTCCCTCGCTTGCGCCTGGTTCCCTTGCATATAGCTCCCTTGCGTACAGTGCAATGATTCGCGTGATCGCCCGCCGGCACACTGCGCAAAAGCCGCGCGTTTCGGTTCGCGTGAACATGATGCAATTCTCCTCCGGCCGGTAGTACCCATGCGCCTCATAGAGCGCGCCTTCGAAGGCGCCCACCTTATCTCCATAAGGCGGCATGGCCAGAAGCGGCTCCACTTGCGCTTTCTCTTCGGCGAACAACTGCTCCATGGCGCTTTCATCCTGATGCTCTGAGCGAATGGTCCGGCGGCGTGATTGCATGGACTTCTCGATGGCTTCAAACTCCGCCTGCGGCCAGGGAGTTGGGAGCGGCGTTCCCGGCGTGATCAAGCCGGCCCACTTGGCGGCATGCGGATCGGCGGTCGCATTCGGCTCCCACGGCTCAGGACGCGCGCTGGTCTTCTCATAAGCCACATCCGACGTGAAGTACTCGTCCGCCAGACCCGCGAAGTGATGCCCAAACTCATGCACGAAAACATATGGACTGGCGGAGTTATCGGACGATACCGTTGCGTACAAATTGAAGATGCCCCCGCCGCCGTACTTGCGCCCGTTCATGATGATTTCCATGAACTCGTAAGGCGCGGCCGCCGCAATGGTTCGCAGGCGCTTGTTATCGAAAGTCAGCGCATAACGCTCCGAACCAAACGCGTCGTAAGAGGTACCAAGCGGCGATCGTCGCCAAACGTCGTCGGAGGGGCGCGAAACGCCGCTTTCCGCCGCCGGCGTATCGAGCGCCCACACATTGAAGGAACTTTGGTGCTCCTTGAAGGGCGATTGCGAGAACAGCATGGCGGCGAAGCGCTTTGCATCCGCATGCCACTTGGGCATCTCGGCTTGTGTGTAGCCGTCTCCGAGAAGCAATAGATCCACTTTGTCCCGCGGTTCTCCGTTCTTGACCACAGCCCAGAGGCCCGCGTCCGGCGGTGCGGCATAACGAAGCACCATCTGGCTGGAAGGGTCTATCCGCACCGACCACACTTCGTGAAAGCCATTCTGCTGATCGCGCTTTTTAATGATTACCTCGACCGGCGTGGCTGGGGCAGGGAACCGCACGGACTCGGAGAAGGTACGCCGCGTATCCCTGGCCTCCGCGGTCGTTTGCCATTCTCCGTAGATGCTTGCGAAGCCGCGTGAATAAACAGGCAGGTTGGTCTTTAGATCAACGACTTCGAATAGGTACGGCCCCAGGTTGGTGTTGTCGATCCAGCGGTCGAGCGGCCCGGGCCAGTCACCCTCAAGAACCACCTCGTCGAGCGAGAAAACTTCTTCACCGGATTTGCCGGTATGGAAGTAATCGAGGCGCATCGTGCGTGGTTGCGCAGCGAGGACCGTCGAGGCGAGCGCAAGTAGGACGGGCAGAATCCGGGCCATTGGGGTTATCATACCCGAAGGCGGACACCCCTTGACATCTAGGTATCGTCGCGGTACGATCCTGAATGGATGGCTAAGGCGAAGAGAGACGCATTGCAAGGCACGTTGGATCTGCTGATTCTGAAGACGCTTTCGAGCGGAGCCATGCATGGGTACGGAATCGCGGTGCATATTATGCAGGTTTCGGGCGATGCCCTTCGCGTGGAGGAAGGCTCGCTCTATCCCGCGCTGCATCGCATCGAACAGGCGGGCCTGCTGAGTTCGGAGTGGCGGCTGACTGAAACCGGGCGCCGCGCAAAGTTCTATAAGCTGGCCGCCGCTGGCCGCAAGCAGCTTGAGGTGGAAGAGCAGGAGTGGGTACGCCTCACCAGAGGCGTTGCCAGGGTGCTGCGGTATGCGTAGGTTCCTGCACGCCCTGCGGAGTTCGATTTATAAGACCAGGCTGGAGCGCGAGATGGAAGAAGAGATCGCGTTCCACCTGGAGATGCGGCGCCGCGACGGACACACTCCGGCCGAGGCGCGTGCGCGCTTCGGCAATTCCGTCCTGGTCACTGAACAGATGCGAGAGACGCATACTTTGCGTTTCCTGGAGAGCGTGGAACAGGATATTCGCTACGCCTTCCGCGCATTTCGGCGGTCGCCTGTCTTTACTGCCGTCGCAGTGGTCTCGCTCGCGCTCGGTATCGGCGCGAATTCGGCGATCTTCACCGTTACGAATGCCGTGCTGCTGAAGATGTTGCCGGTGGAGCGGCCAGATGCTTTGCGGTTGCTGACATGGACCAGCCTTCCGAAGACCGCGATGAGCTCGATCAATGGGTCGTACGAGCGAAAGCCGGGCGGCCGCGTGGGAAGCGATTCCTTCTCCTATCCCGTGTATTTAGCGCTTCGGAAAAATCCGTTCTTTGAAGACCTGTTCGCCTTCAAAGCGCGCACCGGCGTGACTACGCTGATTGGAGGGCATAGCGAACGAACGCGGGTCGATCTGGTCTCGGGCAATCTTTATGGCGCTCTCGGCGTGCGGCCGGTAATGGGTCGAGCAATTGTTCCGCAGGATGACGTCGCGGGCACTTCCAGCCATGTCGTGGTACTTGGATATAACTACTGGAAGCGACGCTTTGGACGCGATGTGGGCGCGTTGAACACCACGATCAGTCTGAACAACGAGCCCTTTACGGTAATCGGCGTCAATCCCCCAAACTTTGATGGTTTTCGCGCGGGAGATGACGTGGATCTTTTTATTCCGCTGGTCTCGATCAAAATTGTTGATCCTGTTCTGCCGGTTGACGATGCGAACGTTTGGTGGGTCAATGTGATGGGACGGTTGAAGCCGGGTGTCTCCGATGGTCAGTCTCTCGCCGCCATGGACGTCATGCTGCGACACGCGGCACAAGCGACGCTGTCGCCAAGGCAAAACGCCGACTTGCCGAAACTGGAATACAAGCCCGGTGGCAGAATGCTGAACCGTGATTATTTCCAGACGGCGATTTATCTGTTTAGCGGCCTGGTGGGGCTGGTCCTTTTGATCGCTTGCGCGAACCTGGCCAGTCTGTTGCTGGCGCGCGCGACAGCCAGAACGCGGGAGATCGCTGTCAGGCTTGCGCTCGGGGCAGGCAGGTGGCGCGTGGTGCGGCAGATTCTGACGGAGAGCCTGGTCCTCGCGATGATGGGCGGATTGGCGGGAACCGCAATCGGATATTTGGGCAAAGACGTGGTTCCGAATTTGATGGGGACCGATTGGGATCGCCCAGGTGTAGAATTCCCGTTTGATTTCCGGGTGCTGGCGTTTACGCTGATCCTCTCCTCTCTTAGCGCGGTTTTGTTCGGGCTGATTCCAGCTTTGCGCGCCACGCGTCCGGACGTGGGGCCGGCGTTGAAATCCGGCGGCCGTGGTTCCACCCAATCGCGCTCGCAGATGCGCGTGGGAAAGCTCTTGGTGGTTAGCCAGATCGCGCTCTCGATTCTGCTGCTGGTTGCGGCGGGGCTGTTCTCCCGGACTTTGGCAAATTTGCGCGGCGTGTCTCTGGGTTTCGACCCGGCCCGTATTCTGCTGATCTCATTGTCGCCACCCGATGCCCTTTATCACGGGGAGAAGAGGGAGCAGATGTTTGCACGGGTGCTGGAACGGTTGCGAGCTATTCGCGGCGTGCAATCCGCCGCCATGAGTTCCGACGCGTTGGTAAGCGGTGACGCGGACACCACGAATTTCGATCCCACGGGGCGGCCGAAAGGTGAACACGAGCCCGCTTACGTGCAGGCGGTGACGGCGGATTATTTCCGGACCATGGGAATTCAGCTGCTCGCAGGCCGGTCCATCGAGGCTCGCGATTCTTCGTCCGCTCCCGCCGTAGCGGTTGTTAACCAGGCTTTGGCGAAAGGATTCTTCGGCAAAGAGAACCCGATCGGGACAACTTTCGATAGTGACAAAAGGATGGAGATTGTGGGAATTTGCGCTGACGCCAAGTTCGCCGGGATGCGCGAGGCCGCACCGCCGACGTTTTATCGGGCGGCGTCACAGACCGATACGTTTTCCGACAGGCAAGCCATTTTCGCTTTGAAGACGGTGGGCGACCCCAGGTTGACGATTCAGACCGCACGCGAAGCCATCGCACTTGAAGACCGAACTCTGGTGCCATTTGCGTTCCGTAGTCAGGAGCAGCAGATTGATCAAAACCTGGCTCCGGAAGCCACCTTCGCGACCATGGCCGGCGGTTTTAGCGGTGTCGCCTTGCTGCTCGCATGCATCGGTATCTACGGAATCATGGCTTACAACGTGGCTCGTCGAACGGGTGAGATGGGCATTCGCATGGCGCTGGGCGCGCAGAAATCGGCGGTGCTTTGGCTGGTGCTGCGCGAGACTCTGGTCGTCGCCGCGATGGGCGTGGCGACGGGATTACTCGCGTCTCTGGTAGCGGCGCGGGCGACTTCGAGTCTGCTCTACGATCTCAAACCCTATGATCCAGTGACGCTGGCTGGCGCCGCGGCGTTGATGCTGCTGTTCGCGGCGGCTTCGGGATTCGTTCCTGCGCGGCGGGCGGCTTCGATCGAGCCATCGACGGCATTGCGCGAGGAGTAATCTGGTTGAGTGCTCAGAACATTTCCGCGCGCCTTCGCGCTCCCTCTCTCCGCTCTGTTACTGTTCGCTGCCCCGAAGCCGACGATTGACGATGCCAGGAAATTCCTCGATGCGGCCGAGGGCCGTGGCCTGCTGCTGGCGGTCGACTCCAGCCGCGCCGACTGGGTAAAATCGAACTTCATCACCGACGATACTGAGACGCTGGCCGCGCAGGCCGATGAGCGTGCCATCAATGCGGGCGTGCAGTTCGCAAAACGCGCGGCCGAGTTCAATGGCGTAGCCTTGCCGGAAGACATGGCGCGCAAGATGAAGCTTCTGCGCGTGGCATTGACCATCGCAACTCCCTCCGATCCGAAAGAAAGTGAGGAGTTGACGCGCATCGTGGCTTCCATGGAAGGTACTTATGGAAAGGGCAAGTACTGCCCAAGCCCCGATAAGTGCCTGGATCTCGAAGACCTGAGTAAGATCATGGCCACCAGCCAGGATCCGAAAGAGTTACTGGATGCATGGAACGGTTGGCACGCCATCGCCAAGCCAATCCGCGAACCGTACGCGCGTTATGTGCAGTTGGCCAATCAAGGCGCGCGGGAACTGGGTTTCGCCGATACGGGCGCGATGTGGCGTGAGAAGTACGACATGCCGCCCGATGCTTTCGCAGCGGAGATGGACCGCTTGTGGGAGCAGGTGCGCCCGCTCTATCTCTCACTGCATGCCTACGTGAGAAACAAATTGCGTGAGAAGTACGGTGCGGATGTGGTTCCGGCCAATGGTCCGATTCCGGCGCACTTACTGGGGAACATGTGGGCCCAGGACTGGGCCAATATCTATCCGCTGGTCGCGCCTCCCGACGCGGGAGCATCGTATGACCTGACCGCGATTTTGAAAGCCCGCGGCACCGAGCCGAAGCAAATGGTCAAGTATGGTGAGGCATTCTTTACCTCGCTCGGCTTTGCCCCGCTTCCCGCGACTTTCTGGGAGCGGTCCTTGTTTGTGAAACCGCGCGACCGGGACGTGGTTTGCCACGCCAGCGCGTGGGATGTGGATTTTGTGAATGATGTTCGCATCAAGATGTGCATCGAAATTACCGCGGAGGACTTTCGGACCATTCATCATGAGCTGGGGCACAACTTCTATCAGCGGGCCTACAACCAACAGCCGTTCCTGTTCCGTGATAGTGCGAATGACGGCTTTCATGAAGCCGTGGGCGATACGATCGCGTTGTCCGTAACGCCGGGCTATCTGGTGAAAATCGGGCTACTGGACAAGGCGCCCGGNNATGATCGATAAGTGGCGTTGGGAAGTCTTCTCCGGTCAGATCACCCCGGCTAACTATAACAAGGCCTGGTGGGACTTACGGTTGAAGTATCAAGGTGTGGCTCCGCCGATGGGAAGGGATGAGTCCGATTTCGATCCGGCGGCGAAGTATCACGTAGCCGCGAATGTGCCCTACGCCCGGTACTTTCTCGCGGATATTTTGCAGTTCCAGTTTCATCGGTCACTGTCGCAGATTGCCGGCTGCAAGGAGCCTCTCTACCGCTGCTCGATCTATGGGAACAAGGAAGCGGGCGCTCGTTTGAATGCCATGCTGGCGATGGGCGAGAGCCGGCCCTGGCAGGATGAGCTGGCTGCTCTGACCGGGACGAAGAAGATGGATGCCACGGCCATTGTGGATTACTTCGCGCCCTTACAGAAGTGGCTGGATCAGCAGAACCAGGGTAAGCCGGTGGGTTGGTAAGAAGCGAGTTACAGCATGATCAGGCCCTGGCGCACGCCCAGCGTCACCGCTTCGGTCCGGCTGCTGGCGTTTAACTTCTGAAACAACGACCCGACGTGAAACTTCACCGTGTGTTCGCTGATGCCCAGCCGGTACGCGATCTCCTTGTTGGCCAGACCTTCGGAAAGCATGCGAAGCACCTCGGTCTCGCGCGAGCTCAATGTGCCGTAGTGCTCTGGAATCGGCGCTTCGATGCTATCGGGATGCATCAGCATCAGGCCCGCTGCCGCAGCTTCGATAGCCAGACCGATTTCGCGCGCGGAGGCGCCATGGGGCAGCACCGCGCGGGCGCCGTTTCGCAGCAGCGGGAGCGCGTTCTCGTTAGTCAGCAGGACCACCGCACTGCCCGCCAGGGACTGGAGGATGTCCGCCGCGTTGCCATCCACTTCAACCAGAATGACGTCAGGTGAAAGCTGCATGGCTTTGGCTTGCAACTCTTCGCGGGGCGAGGCGGTGCCGATCACGTCTACACTCGGGTGCGCGCGCGCCACGGCTTCGAGGCCGGCCCGCACGACGATGGATGGCGCGGATACCAGCACCGAGATCACGCCGCCTGGGCCTCCGCGCGAAGCGTGATGCCGGCCTGGCGAACCTCATTGCCGCGGAGATAGCGCAGAAGCACGGTATTGCCGGAATCCAGCGCCTCGCGAAGCTCGTGCACGGACAGCAGCAGCACGTCGCCGAGGATCAGGCCGTGGCGATCGGCGACGCCGCCGGGCTCGACCCGAAGAATCACTAATGCTGGCGCGCCCCGCAGATCGATGGGTTGCATGGCGATGCCAAGCAGCGGGCGGTCTATATTCTCCCCGCGTGCGAAGGCTGCGGCAGTGTTGGAGGGGATGGCCAGCGCAAGCCCCGCGTAGATCATTGTGTTGATGCCGATCACCTCTCCGCGCGTGTTGGCCAGCATGCCGCCGCTGTTTCCCGGCGCAAGACGCACATCGGCCTGAATGAACCGGCTCTCCCCTCTCGAATGAATGATGCCTGTGGTGACGGCTCCCGGAACGCCCAGCGGATTTCCGATCGCCGCGACGATCTGGCCAACGCGTAGCTGGCTCGAATCGCCGATCGCGGCGGCCGGAAGGTCGCGCGCGTTGATGTGGAGTAGAGCGAGGTCGCGTTTTGGATCGTGCCGCCGCACTTCGGCCTGGAATTCGCGCCCATCGCGGAGTTTCACCGTTGGCCGGCGGCTGATCACATGTGCGTTGGTGACGATACTCCCGTCGGTTGACCAAATGATTCCAGAGCCCGCCCCGCGCCTGCCGGAGCGCACTTCCACGCTGGAACGTTGCAGCTTCTGCGCGAGTTCGGGGGACATTACCGTTGTCCTTTCGGGCGCGTGCCCACCACAACGGGAATTTCGAGCAGCGTTCCGCCGCGGTAAACCGTGGCCGCGAGGGCCTTGCCCACCTGCTCGGGACCAAGGTGCGCCTGCACGTCGTCCGTATCCGCAAGGGCCTTGCCGGCGAGCGCCAGCAGGACGTCCCCAATCAGGATGCCGGCTTTCGCCGCTGATCCGTCGGGTTCGGTGCTCAGAACAATCAACCCCGTCCGGTTGTCGGGCAAGCGGACGGGGTGCAGGCCGACGCCGAGGAATCCACGGGTCACGTGACCATGCGAGAGGACGGCATCGATCACCGCGTCGACAGTTTCGCGCGGCACGGTGACGCTCCAGTTGCGGGTGAGGCCGGATGTGTTGATGCCGATCACGCGGCCGGCGGTATCGACCAGAGCGCTGCCGGAACTGCCGGGATAGAGGTTGAGATCGGCGCGGACGAAGCGTTCGATGTTACCGTTGCGCCATGTGCGCCACGGGCCACCGAGTGCGCTCAGGACGCCGAGGCTGGCGCACGGGCCATTTTCGCCGCGGCGACCCACTGCTTAGCCTGACTTTCGCACTTCACGGCCCTTTTCGGCGTTCGAGGAGGAGAATTCTCTTTGCTTTCAACAGCGGTACTGCGGAAACACGCTAGGTGAAGACCTTGCCTCTTTTCTGAGGCTTGGATCTCTGGCATGCTGCTTGTGAGAGATGTTTCTCCGCAGCACAAACCGGCGCAAGGACGGCAAGGATCATCGCTACTTCAGTGTGGTTGAGAACCGTCGTTTACCTGGCGGCAAGACAGCGCAGCGCACCGTTCTCTATCTCGGCGAGATCAATGACCGCCAGCAGGCCGCATGGCGGAAGACGCTCGATGTATTCGATGAAGCCGAACAGCGTTTCACCTCCATGAGTCTGTTTCCCGATGACCGGGAACTTCCTGCCGATGCCATCGACAGCATCCAGGTCCGCGTGAGCGGCCTGGAACTGAAGCGTCCGCGCATCTTCGGCAACTGCTGGCTCGCTTGTGAACTCTGGCGCCAACTGGGTCTGGATGAGTTCTGGCAACAACGTCTGCCCGAAGGCCGGGAAACGGTGAGTTGGGAAAAGGTTCTGCAGTTGCTCGCCGTGAATCGTTTGCTCGATCCGGGCAGCGAGTTGCGTGTCCATCGCCATTGGTACCTAAACTCCGCCATGGATGAACTGCTAGGGACGGGTTTCGAAGTGGCGGAGAAGGACCGCCTCTATCGGTGTCTGGATCGCGTGCTCGAGCACAAGGAGGAACTGTTCACGTACTTAAAGCAGAAATGGGCCGATCTGTTCGGCGCCGATTTCGAAGTGCTGCTCTACGATCTGACCAGCACGTACTTCGAAGGGGAGATGGAGCAGAATCCCAAAGCGCGGCGTGGTTACAGCCGCGACGGACGCCCGGACTGCGTGCAACTGGTGATCGCACTGGTGGTGACGCCCGACGGCTTTCCCCTGGCTTATGAAGTGATGAACGGTAACACTGCGGATTGCTCCACGCTGCGCGATTTTCTAACGAAGATCGAAGCAGCCTACGGCAAAGCGAGGCGTGTGTGGGTGATGGATCGCGGAATACCGAGCGAAGCCGTTCTCCAGGAGATGCGCGATCCGGAACGGCAGACCTTCTATCTGGTGGGCACGCCCAAGGGACGTATTCAGCAGCACGAGAAGAAATGGCTGGATCTGCCGTGGCAGAAGGTGCGCGACTCGGTGGAGGTGAAGCTGTACCCGCATGAAGGCGAACTCTATATTTTGGCCAAAAGCAGCGGACGGCAGGCCAAAGAGAATGCGATGCGGCGTAAGCGGCTGGTCCGTCTGCTGTGCAGGCTGCGCGCCATGCGAAAGAGTCTGCCCAAACGCGACCCACTGCTGCTGCGGATCGGCGCGGCGAAGAAGGAAGCGGGCCGCGCCTTCGGCTTCGTGAAGATTCAGCTGCCGGAGAAGGACCAACAAGTCACGCGAGCGACATTCACGTTTCACACCGATAAGGCGAAGCTCAAAGCTGCCGAGCAG
Source organism: Bryobacterales bacterium (assembly GCA_003136675.1). Lineage (GTDB taxonomy): Bacteria > Acidobacteriota > Terriglobia > Bryobacterales > Bryobacteraceae > Bog-113. The sequence continues at coordinate 899 of PLFE01000024.1, read as the reverse complement.
CGGGATGGGCACTATCTGCTGCGCAGCAATCTCACCGGTGAAGATCCTGCGGTGCTGTGGACGCGTTATGTGCAGTTGACGCAGATCGAGAGCGTATTTCGATCTTTGAAAAGCGAACTGGGCATTCGACCGATCTATCATCAGCTCGAACACCGCGCCGATGCCCATGTGCTCATCGCATTCCTGGCTTACTGCCTGCAGGTGACGCTGAAGAACCGGTTGATGATCCATGCGCCTGGTCTGACGCCGGCGTCGGTATTCGGCAAGCTCTCCACGATTCAGATGGTGGAGGTGTGGATTCCGCTGCTGGACGGCCGCTGGCTGGTACTGCCACGGCACACACAGCCGGAAACCGATGTGCAGGCATTGATGGAGCAGATCCGCATCACGCTGCCCCCTCAGCCGCCGCCGCGAATCAAATCCTCGCAATTGCCGCCCGTTTTGTCGCCGCAGCAATCGCATTCCCGTTTTGCGGAAAGTGAATTCGATTCCAGTTGGAGAAAGGACACAGTGGTATGAAATGGGCAGCGCTGGAATCGAAGATGCTTTCCGCGGCAGCCTACGAAGATTCCAAGCAGATTCTGTATCTGCGGTTCCGCAACACCGGCGAGGTGTATCGCTACTTCGAGTTCCCGGCCGCCGTCTACCAGGATTTCCTCCGGGCTGAATCGAGGGGCCGCTTCTTCCGCTCTCACATCCGCGATCACTTCCGTCACGAGCGCATGGCGAAACTTCGCACCGCCTGATGACTCCACGACGATTCTCCCAGGACACAGACCCACTTTGTGGTGGAGACCTTTTGGACCCCTCCGCTGATTCTGAAAGGCTTACCTGCTGCCGAACTCCCCAACTGCGAAAGACAGGCTAAGTGGTTTCTTTGCTGAATGAGTCCCCGAGAA
>PLFE01000199.1:53405-56343 GCA_003136675.1 Bryobacterales bacterium | reverse complement strand
TCGGCTGCCCTGCATAGCGTCGCTGGGAGTGACGCGGCCAACGCGACGTAGACCGTGAGGTTGAGTGCTGCTCTCGTCGATTTCATTTTTTCGCTCCTTGATGGCGGGGGGATCGAACAACTAAATGGTAGACGGCGCGCGGCGTCGCCGCAATGGCCTCCCGGTATCAGTCCGCGAAGCCGCCCTGAGCCGCACAGGTTGGTTGGGTCGCCCTGCTGAAAGCGCCTGAACCGCCCCGCCGAGCGGTGCCAGCTCTTGGGTCGGGATCGGGCGCGCGCGCTCTTCCCTGCGGCCCGAAGGCTAGCACAAATCCTTGAGGCCTGCGCGCTAGTACGCCGCCAAGAACCGTTGAATCGATTTCGCGGCTTGCCGTAACCGCTGTTCATTCTCAATCAACGCAAAGCGCACGTGCCCCTCACCCATGGGTCCGAACCCAACACCAGGCGATACGGCCACCAGAGCTTCCTGCATCAGCAGCTTGGAAAATTCGAGCGAGCCCAAATGCCGGTGCTTCTCCGGAATCGCCGCCCACAGGAACATCGATCCGCGCGGCGGTTCCACAGGCCATCCCGCGCGATTCAACCCCTTCACCAGCGCGTCCCGGCGCTTCTGATAGATGGCGCAAATCTTCTGCGTCTCCGCTTCACACTCACGCAGCGCGATGATGGACGCGATCTGAATCGGCTGGAATACGCCGTAGTCCAGATAGCTCTTGATGCGCGCCAGCGCTCCAATCAGGCGCGAATTTCCCAGGCAGAATCCCACGCGCCAACCCGCCATGTTATAGCTCTTCGACAACGAGAAGATCTCGACAGCCACTTCCTTGGCGCCTTCCACCTGCAGGATGCTGGGCGGGCGGTAGCCGTCAAAGCCCAGGTCCGCATAGGCGAAATCGTGAATGATCCACGACCCATGCTTCGCCGCGAGCCGCACAATCTCCTTCATGAAATCGAGGTCCACGCAAGTGGTGGTTGGGTTGTGCGGAAACGAGATCAGTACGATCTTGGGCGGATGGTTCCCTCGGTAAAGATCTTCCAGGCGATTCAGAAACGTGGCCGCGTCCGGCATGGGCACGGTGCAGGCGTGCCCTTCGGACATGATGACGCCGTATTGATGAATGGGATACGCGGGATTGGGTGACGCCACCACGTCGCCCGGACCGACGATGGCGAACATCAAATGCGCCAGGGCGTCTTTGGCGCCGATGGTGACGATGGCTTCGGTCTCCGCATCCAGCGTCACCCCATAGTTGCGCGCATAACGCGCCACGATGGCATCGCGCAGATGCGGTATACCTTTNNCCCAAATCAACCACGTCCATCCCATCGTGACGCGCGCGCGCCTTCATCTCATTGATGACCGAGAAAACGTAAGGGGGTAGTTTTCGAATACGGTAAAAATCTTCTTCCACTAAGGCCATGAACTCTCTATCTTACTGACTTGTTAACTGATATATTAACTACGTTCAATTTCCCGGCAGGCTGATATTGCAGATTCGCCAAGATGGATTCCAATCAAACTCCGAAGCACCGGCAGATCTTTCAGACCCTCCGCAATGCCATCTCGTCCGGCGAATATGCCGCTGGGAGCAGGCTGCCCAGCGAGTCCGAACTGGGTAAGACATTTTCCGCGTCCCGTATCACGTTGACCAGAGCCCTGCGCGACCTGCAGACGGCCGGGCTCATCGACCGCCGCGTCGGCTCCGGAAGTTACGTCCGCAGCGTTGTGCCATCCGGGATGACCTTCGGCCTCCTGATTCCGCAGTTGGGCCAGACCGAGATCTTCGAACCCATCTGTTCCGGAATGACCACCGCCGGCGGATCGAGCCACATGCTGGTCTGGGGCCGCTCACTTCAGGATCAGGACGCCATCGACGACCAGGCGATGGAACTCTGTAACCAATTGATCGCGCGGCGTGTTTCCGGCGTGTTCTTCGCGCCCATCGAGTACACCATCAACCGCCGTGAGGTGAACCGCCGGATCGTGGCTTCTTTTACGTCGGCCGGCATCCCCGTGGTACTGCTCGACCGTGATTTCGTGCCGTATCCGCAGCGCAGTCCGCTCGATCTGATCGGCATCGATAACCGGAGGGCGGGGCACACCATCACCGCGCATCTGCTGGAGCAGGGCTGCCGCCGGCTGCTGTTCGTGGGGCTGCCGGACGCGGCCGAAACGGTGGATGCGCGCATTTCCGGCTTCCGCGAAGCCGTCAGCCGCAGCGCCCCCAACGCCGTCGGTCATGTGGCCCGCATCGACAGTTCGGACGAACCATCGGTGCGCAAGGCCATCGATCAGTTCCGGCCGGATGGCATCGTGTGCGCCAACGACGTGACTGCGGCCAATCTGATGCGCACGCTCGGCGGGCTCGGCATCGAAGTGCCGGATGCGATCCGCCTGGTGGGGCATGACGACGTGCGCTACGCCAACCTGCTCCCGGTGCCTCTGACCACCATCCACCAGCCGTGTTCGCAAATGGGAGAGATGGCCATGCGCGTCATGCTGCTGCGCCTGTCCGACCCGCAAATCCCCCCACGCGACATCCTGCTGAACTTCAGCCTGGTGGTCCGGCAATCCTGCGGCGCACACCGGCGGGGCGCGAACGGCTCGCGCTAGTTGCTATATCTACTTGCCGCTTGATTTCGCGATGGGCGGATAGGGTAAAGTAGAAGTGTTACCAACCTGCCGCGTTCTTCACTCCGTCCCCATCGTCTAGCGGCCCAGGACATCGCCCTTTCACGGCGGTAACGAGGGTTCGACTCCCTCTGGGGACGCCAAATTACGAAGCGCACAACTCAAGTCATACTTTGGACGGTATGATTACTTTGAGAGCGAGCGAGAGCTTGATCTTCAACGCCTCCTTGACCTTCTTCGGCGGTTCCTCATAGTCGGAGGATGAGGAACCAACGCGACGGCACCACAATTCGGAGTGCGCGTAGCA
>PLFE01000199.1:0-53319 GCA_003136675.1 Bryobacterales bacterium | reverse complement strand
AAAGAAATATGTGGCGATGCCACCTTCCGCCGACGCGATCACTGCCGACGGCGCAAACCCGCGCCTCTTCAGCCGCCTGAGCAGATCAAGTGTGTTCTCCCTTGTGGCGTCAGACGGTCGCTCGGCTCCGTAGGAGTCCCAGTTATCAGCCAGCAGAGCTGTCCAGCTTGTGGTCAGGTCCTCAAGAAGGTCAATTCCTGTATCTCCAAGCCAAGGTCCAGAAAGGTCGTCTGTTGCGCTGCGGTAATAAGCGGACGGTGCGAGACTCTTGAGTGCGTCAAGCGATTCGACCGCCGGTTGACATACGATGGCCATCAGCTAATCATCTCCTGCGTTTGAGGTGACAAACAACTAATGAAGGTTTTATTTTTTACCTCTCTTAGTGAATCTATCATCATCCGAATGTCGTTTTGACTCGCACTCTCAGGAATTACAAGATGGTGGTCGAGGTCAAGAATCACGTTCGCTTTTCCTTCCTCCAGGGGTTGATCCAAGTACTGCTGCAGAACAAGGAGGCCGCCCGGAGTCTCGGGGAGTTGAAGATCGACCCTCAACACGGACTTCGTCATCTCCTGGGGCAGGTCTCCGGGGATTTGGGGGGTACCCGCGAAGGAACTCGGCGACGTCCCGGTGCAACGGAATGTCAAAGCGGTTTATGTAGCGCAGAGAGACTTGGGCGATGGCGATCTCTCCGACAGCGGCATAGTATACGTCCCACACGTGCGCCGCGCCCTCACGACAGGATCGTCGAGTGCCCGTGTTGCATGTGGCCAACGATTTCGTACATCGGCGTTCTGCCTGGATACTCGGATTCGAGCGAGTCGGCGATCTCCTTGATGCGCAGTTTGTCGGCCCGTTCGTTATCGCGGAAGGTTATCGCAATTATGGCCTCGACGATGGGAGCCTTGGAAAAGTGAAGCGACATTGCTGACCGTGGAAATTCCAGTTTATATCAATCGCGACAAAATCCTGCCCTATTGAATCACCAATCCATTCGGCAATACCGCTTCCTCATTCCCGGTCACGGCCAAAATGGAAACCGGCTGAAGCACCGCGCCGCTCGCCGCGCTCAATTGCATCGTGAGAGAAGTCGGCGTCAACACGTTCACCGCGCTTACCGTGATTCCCGGCATATCTTCGATCGCGGTCGATGCCGTGAAATTGGTATTCACACCCGTCAGTGTGTAAGTGCCGCTCGCCCCGGCGGCAATGGTCGCGGGACTCACCGCGCTAATCACGGCTTCCCCGGCGGGAAGTAACTCGTTGAATCCGCCGCGCATCACGAACGTGGCCATATCCCCGCGAATGATCGAATCGGACGGGCAGTAATCCACCGCCGAACAACCTCCGGTGATGTTATCCTCCTTCATCCTTTGTATCCACCCGAAGCCGAACGCGCCCGGCGGCACATCGTCAAAGAAAGGCGTGGAAGGATAGTCGAAGGGAAAACTGGCGCCGTAGCGCGCGCGAATAATGAATATGGCCATCTGCGCCCTGGTCACATCGTCGTCCGGACAAAACAACGTGGGCGTGCAACCGCTCGTGATGCCCAGGTCGCGCAGCTTTTGGATCCATTGAAACCCAAACGCCCCCACCGGCACGTCGGTGAAGTACGGTGTCTCGGTGTAGGTGAATGTGTCTCCGCCGATAATCATCCTCACCAGGAAGATGGCCATTTGCGCGCGCGTCACGTCATCGGTGGGGCAAAATGTCGCCGCGGTACAGCCTGTCGTAATCGCTTTCGCCGCCATCAGTTCCACCGCATCGAAATAATCGGCCGAAGGCGGAACATCCGAAAAAGTCTGTACTTCAAATCTCTGGGTGACGTTGATGGGCTGGGATCCAAAAGTCGCCGCCTGGAAAAGAATGGTTCCTGTGAGATCCGCGCCGGTCGTGTTGGCGCCGATCGTGACAATCACTTGTCCGGACCCTGTGCCGCCGCTGCTCGAGAGCTGCATCCACGGTGCGGAAGCGGTGGCCGTCCAAACGCAGGAAGCGGAAGTGGTGGATATCGTAAGCATCCCGGTTCCGCCGGTTGCGTCAAGCGCGAGTGTCGAACCCGGCGTCACCTGCAAACAGCTTGAGCCGCGGCTCAAAAGCATGCTGAGGCCGCCGCTCGAATAATTTGTCACGGCAAGATCGGGAGAACCGTCTCCATTGAATTCACCCACCGCGGCGAAAGACGCCCCCTCCCCGGTGCCGTAACTCAGCGGCGTTTGAAACGTTCCATCGCCATTGCCATACTGCACCAGCACGCCGTTCGAGTACCCGCCGCCGCCCAAACCCTGTATCAACGCCAGATCGGCCTTCCCATCGTCATTGAAGTCGGCGACGGCGACGGCTTCCACGCCGTAACCATAGACGCTGTCTTCCACCGCGGGTTCAAAACTGCCATCGCCCTTACCCAGCAGGATCGCCACTCCCGTCGTATTCGGTACCGCCAGATCGGCCTTCCCATCTCCATTGAAGTCTCCAACGGCCAGCGAGCCCTGGGTCCCCACCACGGGATAACCGGTTGACGCCGCAAACGTTCCGTCGCCTCTACCCAACAGTATGCTGATCCCTCCGCCTTCCAGCGCCAGATCGGCGATGCCGTCCCCATTGAAATCCCCAACCACGATCGACAAAGCCCCGGTAACGCTGTAGTTCACCTGGGGCTCAAAGGTTCCGTCGCCGATCCCCAAAAGGATGCTCACGCTGATGCCACTGCCAACGGCAAGATCGGGAATTCCGTCTCTGTTGAAGTCACCCACGGCAACCGATATTGGCGATCCGTTGAACGCGATGTTCAATGGCGGCTGCTGGAAAGTCCCGTCTCCATTCCCCAGCAGCACCGCGGCGCCGCCCGATCCGGATTCACCTCCCGCGATTACGATATCGGCCTTCCCATCACCGTTAAAATCAGCGATTGCCGCACCCAGGATGATTGCGGGAATCGCGGTAGTCACCGCTGCTCCCAGCCCTCCCGCGCCATCGCCCAGCAACGTAATCGCCAGACTGCTCCCGAAGACGGCGACGTCGGGCTTACCATCTCCATTCAAGTCGCCAATGGCCACAATCCCCGTACCAGCCGAAATCGGATAATCGACCGCCGGCAGAAAGGTCCCCGCCGGAGCTTGCGTGATGGTCTGCTGCAGCGCCGGCGATGTGCTTCCCGCATACGCAACGGTCGAAGGAACGAATAACGCCGTTAGCGGATGCAGACCCGGCGTAAGCTGGCTGACGGTGAGCGTGGCCACCCCGCTACTCACCGGCTCGGTTTCAAGAAGCGTGACTCCATCGAAGAACGCCACCGCCCCCGGTGCGGCGGACGGCGATACCGTTGCGGTAAGAGTCAGCGGCTGCCCGTACACCACCCCGTTCGCCGAATCCACCAGCACCGTCGTGGTCGATTCGGCCGCGTGGGCGGAACATGCCAAGGCCATCCACAACAGCAACCGGCTTTGCATGAATATCCGCATTACTGAATCACCAGGCCGTTCGGCAGCACTGCTTCCTGATTAATCTGCGAAGTAATGGCCACTGTGGAAACGGGCTGTAGCACTGCGTCTCCGGCCGCGGTTAATTGCATCGTCAGAGATGTCGGACTGAGTACGTTCACGGAACTCACCGTGATTCCCGGCATGTCTTCGATCATCGTGGCCGAAGTGAACCCCGTATTCAAACCCGTCAAAGTGTAAGTGCCGCTGGTTCCCGCGGCAATGGTCGTTGGGCTGATCGAGGTGATCACCGGCTCACCAGTGGGAAGTAACTCATTGAACCCCGCGCGCATCACGAAGGTCGCCATGTCGCTGCGAACAATCGAATCGGACGGGCAATAAGTGGTCGGCGTGCAGCCGCTGGTGATGCTGTCCTGCTTCATCCTTTGAATCCACGCGAAGCCAAACGCGGTAACCGGCACGTCGGTGTAGTAAGGGCTCGCGGAATAGTCGAAATCATAGGCCGTTCCATACCGCGCGCGGATCATGAAGATCGCCATCTGCGCGCGCGTCACATCGTCGGCCGGACAGAACAGAGTGGGGCTGCACCCGCTGGTAATTCCCAGATCGCGCAGTTTCTGGATCCACTGAAACCCGAATGCGCCCACCGGTACGTCGGCGAAATAGGGAGTTTCGGTATAGGTAAAGTTGTCTCCTCCCATCACCGTTCGCACGATAAAGATGGCCATCTGCGCGCGCGTGACGTAGTCGGAGGGGCAGAATGTTGTCGGGGTGCAGCCGCTGGTGATCCCTTTTCCAGCCATCAGTTCCACGGCGTCAAAATAACCCGATGATGGCAAAACATCGGTAAAGGTCTGCGCCTCAAACCTCTCGGTGATGTTAATCGTCTGCGTGCCGTAGGGCACGGCTTGAAAAGAGATGGTCCCGGTAAGATCTGCGCCAGTCGTATTCGGCGGAATCGTGACCGTCATTCCTCCGGACCCGGTTCCAGCGCTGCTCGACAACTGAATCCATGGCGCCGAAGAAGTGGCTGTCCACGCGCAGGAAGGAACCGTGCTGGTCAGCGTAATCGTTTGAGAAGTGCCGGCCGCGTCAATCGCGATTGACTGTGGCGTCACCTGCAAGCAAGGCCCTGGGCGGCTCAGTAAGACGCCAAAGCCCGCCTCGTTGAAGCTGGCGGCCGCGATATCGGGAGCACCGTCTCCATTGAATTCGCCCACAGCCGCGTAGGAGACGCCGGCTCCAGCCGCCCAGCCGACGGGGGCCTGAAACGTCCCGTCGCCGTTGCCATTAAAGATGTAAACATCGTTCGATTGATAAGAACCACTCAGCGCATCAATCACCGCCAGATCGGCCTTCCCATCGTCATTGAAGTCCGCGACGGCGACGGCAAACACGGGAAAAGATCCGTAGTTTACTCCCGGTTGGAATGTGCCATCGCCGTTACCCAGCAGAATGGCGATTCCGGTGCTGTTCGGAACCGCCAGATCGAGTTTCCCGTCTCCATTGAAATCACCCGCCGCCAGAAATCCCTGCGTTCCGACTACGGAATAAATCACCGCCGCCTGAAATGTTCCGTCGCCGTTGCCCAGCAGGATGTCGACACCATTTCCGTCCACCGCAAGATCGGCGATGCCGTCTCCATTGAAATCTCCAACCACGATGGACCTGGAGCCGTTGGTGAAATAGTCCACCGGCGCTCCGAAGGTTCCATCGCCGTTCCCCAACACGATACTGACCATGTTGTCGCTCCCGACGCAGATGTCGGCGATGCCGTCTCCGTTGAAATCTCCGACAGCGACGGACGAGGCCGAAAATATCGGGATCCCCTGACCGATAGAAAAAGTCCCATCTCCTTTCCCGAGGAGAACATCGGCGTACCCCGATGCCAGAACGACGTCGGCCTTGCCGTCGCCGTTGAAATCTCCAATTGCAGCGCCAAGAACGGGCCCGTTGCCTCCTGGGGAGTAGGCAGCTCCCTGGAAGCTGCCGTCTCCATTGCCCAGGGCCACGGAGACGAAGGCGCTGCGGTAGTCGTAGTTGTAGCCACCGAATATCGCGATGTCAGCTTTTCCATCGCCGTTGAAGTCGCCCACCAGCGCAACTCCGCTACCGTAATAGTCGATACCCGCTCCGCTCTCAGAAAATCCGCCTGCTGGAGCCGCCGTGATCGTTTGCGCGAATACCGGCGATGTGCTTGTCGAATACGCGACAATCGAGGGAATGTAACGCGCCGTCAGCGAATGCACACCTGGCGCAAGCTGGCTGATCTTCAACGTGGCGGCGCCGACGCTCACTGGCTCCGTCTCCAGCAGCGTGACGCCATCGTAGATGGTGACCACCCCCGGCGCAGTGGGAGGCGAGACAGTTGCCGTAAGCGTCAACGGTTGCCCATAGAGCACGGGACTCGCCGAGGAGGTAAGCACGGTCGTTGTCGGTTCGGCGGCGTATACGCCCAGGGCGAGCGCCAAAAACACCAATGCGACAGAATACCGTTTACACATGAGCCGTCTCCCGAACTGTTGACACATTACACTATGGAGCCAGGCAACAGAAATGTAATTTCTTGTTAGCGTCGGTTTATGAGGCTTACAACCTACTTATAAAACGTCACCGGCGTCGGGTTCCGGTCAAACTGGCGCTGATGCCAATACGGATAAGGCGCGTTCACCTGACTCGCCTTGTCCAGCAGCGCCACTTGCTCCGCCGACAGCGCCCATCCCGCGGCCGCCAGGTTCTGGCGAAGCTGTTCCTCGTTCCTCGCCCCGATGATCACGCTCGAAACCGTGGGCCGCCGCAATAACCAGTTGAGTGCAATCTGCGGCACGGACTTGCCTGTTTCCATCGCCACCTTGTCGATCGCATCCACCACGCGATAGAGATGCTCATCGAGTACCGGAGGCCCCATGTCCGCGGTCTTATGCAGCCGGCTGGTTTCGGGCAGCGCCTGTCCGCGGCGAACCTTACCAGTCAGGCGTCCCCACCCGAGCGGGCTCCAAACCGTCGCGCCCACGCCCTGGTCCATCCCCAGCGGCATCAGTTCCCACTCATAATCGCGATTGATCAGAGAGTAATAAACCTGGTGCGCGGCATATTTTTCCCAGCCATACTTTGCCGAGACATCGAGTGACTTCATCAAATGCCAGCCCGAGAAATTCGAGCACGCGATGTAGCGTACTTTCCCGCTCTCCACCAGCCCGTTCAAGGTATGCAGCGTTTCTTCCACCGGCGTTTGCGCGTCGAACCCATGCAGGTGATAGATGTCGATGTAATCCGTACCCAGGCGACGCAGGCTGGCTTCGCACGCGGCCACCAGGTGATATCGCGAGGAACCGGATTCGTTCGGTCCGTCGCCCATGGCGAAAGTGGCTTTGGTCGAGATCAGCACCTCGTGACGCCGCTTGCCGATCGCCTTGCCCAGAATCTCTTCCGAGAGGCCCTTGGAATAAATATCGGCCGTGTCAAAGAAATTCACCCCCGCTTCGAGGCAGATATCCAGCAGCCGCGTGGCCTCCGCCACATCGGTGCTGCCCCACGCCTTAAAGAACTCGCCGCCGCCGCCGAAAGTGCCCGTACCGAAACAGAGAACCGGAACTTTCAGTCCCGAATGGCCAAGCCTGCGAAATTCCATAGCCCGATTTTCTCATGGGTGAACCCCACTAAAGTGCCTCAGGCGTTCTGCCGAAAGCTGGCTAGAGCGTAACCAATGGGCACTCACTCCCGGCTGGCCTTCTTACCGATCACCTTTCTACCAATCATTTGTTCTCTGTCTTCCGCGTTCGCCGCCGCGCCTTCGGTCCACCCATCTCTGCCCGCATACTTTCTCAAGAGTGCGGGGCACCATACCGCAGATTTCGACTATGCGCTTGAGGGTGCTTCGGTCGCGGCCGAATTCCGCGATCGGGAAGTCTTATACCAATTGGGTGCGGGCATGCGTTCCCGCACCGTTCGCGTTCACTATCATGCGAGCCAGTCCGTGCATCCAGAGGGTTTGGAGGGTGTCACCGGCGGCATCACCTTTTTCGGAGCTTCCGCGGCGGAACAAAACGCGTCGGGTTACAGTTCGCTCGCCTATCGTGACCTCTGGCCCGGCATTGACGCCGTATACTCGGCTCGCGCCGGGCACCTCAAGACAGAATTCCAGATCGCACCCCAGGCCGATGCCGCGCTGGTTCTCTGGAGTGTCGCAGGCGCAGACGCCATCTCCATCAGCCCGCGGGGCGCCCTGGTCATCGACGCCGGCGTGGAGGAACTTCGCGAAGATCCGCCGCAGGTATTTGAGCAGGACCGCATCACCGGAGAACTGCGTCCTGTTGATGGCGTGTTTCGTCTGCTGGCCAACCACACAGTTGGCATTTCAGTAGGGAACTACGATCACGCGAACCGCCTGATCTTCGATCCCGAAATCGGGTATAGCACCTACCTGGGCGGCAGCGGGGAGAGCGCCGCTACGGCGGTTGCAACCGATTCGAGCGGCGACACCATTATCGCCGGCTACACCACTACCATCGATTTTGGCGGCACCAGCACGGTCTTCGGAACCGCGCAGCGGACTTCAGCCTTCGTCGCGAAAATCTCCGCGTCGGGCAATCAATTGATGTCCTGCACTTACCTTGGCGGCACGCTCGATACGCGGGCTTATGCCCTCGCCATCGACCGCTGGAACAACATCTATATTGCCGGCGAGACCACATCCAGCGACTACCCGGTTTATCATGCCATCCAGGCGCAGATGAAAGGCTCGGGGGATGCTTTCGTCGCCGAACTGAATCCCGCCGGCAATGCGCTGGTGTTCAGTACGTTTCTGGGCGGCAGCGGCGTTGACCAGGCCTATGGAATCGCCGTGAATCACCAGGGCGATGTCTATGTCGCGGGCGACACCAGTTCCGTCGATTTCCCTACCGTCAAGCCGACCCAACACGCGAGTGGTGGAGGGCAGGATGCCTTTGTGGCCAAGTTGGGGATATCTGGCGCAGCGTTGCTGTTCAGTACCTATCTCGGTGGCTCGGGGGATGAGCACGCGGCCGCTATCGCGGTGGATAGCAGCGGAAACGCGGTGGTGACCGGCTCCACGCTCTCCAGTAACTTCCCGGTTGTCGATGCCATGCAGCCGGTAACCGGCGGCAATCAGGACGCCTTCGTGACGAAATTCAACAACGCGGGAACCGCGCACGTATTCAGCACCTACCTTGGTGGCGCGGGTGGAACCCCAGGCCTGCCTGAAACAGGTGCCGGCGTGGCCATCGATTCCACCGGCGCCATCTATGTCGCCGGCACCACATCCTCCACGAACTTCCCCGTCTCGCACGGCGCATTCCAGACCGTCACCAGCGGACTCCTTAACGCCTTCGCCGTCAAATTGACGCCTTCCGGCGCGCTCGTCTACGGTACCTATCTCGGGGGCAGCAGTGTCAGTTACGCGGCCGGCATCGCTGTCGATTCCGCGGAAAACGCCAACGTTGCGGGCTATACCTCATCCACTGATTTCCCCAGCGTGAACCCTGTGCAGACCAGCCTAAAAGGTGGCTACGATCTTTTTGTCAGCAAACTGAATCCGGCCGGCTCGGCTCTCCTCTACAGCACGCTCTGGGGTGGATCGCTCAGCGATTCCGCGGCGGGCATCGCGGTGGACCGCTTTGGCACCGTGCTGGTGGCGGGTGTCACGCTATCGGTGGATTTCCCCACCGCGAGCGCATGGCAGACCGAGCAGCACGGGCCTCAAAGCGCGCTCGCCGTCCGCATCCCGGTGGGTTGGAAGCCGGCGCTCGTCTCGCAATCGGGTTCGCAGAACTGGTCCGTCAATTCGCTCTTGAACTGGAACGCCATAACGGGTGCGGGCAATCTGCAATCCTACGAATTTGGTCTGCCCGGAGATATCCCGGTTGTGGGTGACTGGAGCGCCACGGGAACGCTGTGCCTCGGTAGTTTTCGCCAGGGCACCTGGTATCTGGATAGCAACTGCGACGGCGTCTGGGATACGGGGGACCGCAGCTTCGCCTGGGGTGAAGCGGGCGATCGCCCCGTGGTAGGCGATTGGAATGGCTCGGGCCATGTCAAGGCCGGTCTCTACCGCGCGGGCACTTTTCTGCTCGATCTCAGCGGCCATATGTCCGGCGTCCCCACCGGCGTCCCCGACGTCACCTTTCCCTTTGGGCTGTCGTCGGATTTTCCGGTCGCAGCGGACTGGAACAACTCGGGAACCACGAAGGTCGGCGTGTTCCGCAACGGAGAATGGATTCTCGATTGGACCGGCAACCACTCAAACACAGGTCCGGTGAAAAACTTCGGCGAGCAAGGCGATATCCCGCTGGTGGGCGACTGGGACGGCTCCAAAACGACAAAGGTGGGCGTCTACCGAACCGGCAGCTTCCTTCTCGACTACAACGGCAATTGGGTCTTCGATGTCGCGAACGATATCACCATTCCGTTCCTGCTCTCCGGAGAGTTCGCATTCATGATGCACTGACTGGGCTACCTAGCCCGCAAAGGGTGCGTCGGGCACCCTCATTGCATTCAAGTAAAGCGGCCCGCGCACTCCGTTTTGCGGGCGACTTACTTAGAAGGGAGTCTGGTTTTGCAGGACAAGGTAGGTTGTGGGAAGTTCGCCATAGGAAGTGAGGATATCGTTCAGTCCGTGGCTGAAGAAATCACCGAAATACGAGGCTCCTGACGGCCCAACGGGAAGGCCCGGTGACGTGGGGACGGTGAAGGTCCCGTCGCCATTTCCAAGCAGGAAATATTCGAGCCCGCCCGACGAAAAAGCGATATCCAGGACGTTGTCGCCGTTGATATCGACGGACTGGATGTCTGTGTAATCGTTGCCCGATGCTACCGCCTGGAGTTGGTAAACCACGGGATTTTGGAAGGTGCCGTCGCCGTTTCCAAAAAACACTCCGAGCCCGTGTCCGGAGTCGGTTCCCACAATCGCCACGATGTCGAGGACACCGTCGCCTCTAAAGTCCGCCGCGAGCAGAGGATTGATATATTGCAGAGCCGCGCTAAGCAGCTCGCTTTGAAAGGTGCCGTCCCCGTTTCCGAGGCAGACGCCCCCGGGGCCGGCGATGTCCATTTTGCCGTCGTGGTTGAAGTCGCCGATGACGATGCCGTCGATATTTTCTCCAGGCCCGAAGCAATCGCTCGTTATCAGAGGTCCAAAGGCGTCCCCGCCTATATTCAGGCTTACGGTTGGAAAGTCCGTCAAGGTGAACAGATCTGGGTACCCATCGCCGTTGAAGTCGGCGATCAGAACCAGGCCGACGACGGGGACGGGCGTTTGGATGGCCGTCGAGGAGAAGGGATTCTGAGGATTGCCCGTATTCAGGAAAACCATCAGATCATTGGACTCAGTGTTCAAAATGACATCCGGCTTGCCGTCCTGGTTGAAATCGGCGGTGGCCTCGGGGAAGCCGGGGGGCAGGCCGGCGCCGGATGAAAACCTCCCATTGCCTGCGCCGTAAACCAGATCAGCGCCGGACACAACATCGAGATTCCCGTCGCCATTGAAGTCGGCGACGAGAAGTCCCGCGAAGTATGTTGTGCCCGCAACGGTGTGCATGATAGGCGCATCGAATTTGCCGTTACCGAGGCCGGGTATGACGACGAGTGGGGCCCAGGCGGCCTCGGACGCGCTCGGTGGAAACGAGAATCCGGCAAGCCCCAAATCCGTTCCTGCATTAAAACGTCCCGCCGCGAGAGTGTCGCCCACGGGATAGTCCGTTTCGGCCTGGAACGAGCCGTCGCCGTTCCCGAGCCGGATGCCGGCCACTGCGTGGACTTCCGACAGGACCAAATCCGCGAAGCCGTCGCCGTTCACATCCGCGAGGATAAAGTTGGAAGTGCCTTCACGGCCGACCTTGGTCGGCTTGCCGAAGATGCCGCCGCCCGCCGGAAGGGCGACCTCAAGCCCCGTTGTCCCCTCGAGGATGAACAGGGCGGGAGCGCTGCCGCTCGAGACGGCGGAAGCCAAAATGACCGAACCGGCCGCGAACGTTCCCTGTACAGCGGTTTGGGGCGCCTGGAAGGTTCCATTTCCGTTCCCCAGGGCTACAAGAATAGTAACCGGTGTATTCTCTTCGATGCTGGTCAGCGCGGTGAATGCGACGTCCGGCTTTCCGTCGCCGTTGAAATCGCCGACGGTGGCCACATTGACTCCTTTGGATGTCACAGCCATGGAGATTGGGGGCTGGAACGTACCATCGCCGTTGCCAAGCAGCGTCTCGAGAATGGTGTTGCCTACGTGGTTTTTTGAACGCGCGACGAAAGCGAGTAGGTCGAGCTTGCCGTCTCCATTTACGTCAGACCAAGCGGCAACTGCGGGCGTCCCAACCAAAATCACGGTAATGGGCGATGCGAAAGTTCCGTCGCCCTTCCCCAGGAAAATGGATAGAGTCGACTCCTCGGCCTCAAGATTAAACGTCAAGGCGGTGATGTCGGGCTTTCCGTCTCCGTTCACATCGACGATTTGCAGCTGCGATGGAGACGAGAGGGCAAGCGCCGCACTTTGCGTAAAGCCGCCTTTCCCATTGCTGAGGAGGACTTGGATTTCCGTGGGACATGTAAAGGCGAGATCCGTGAAACCATCGGCATTCAGGTCGACAGGTTTCATTTCGGGAGCGTAGCTGTCGGCCGTGGCGGGACAGCTGAGCTCAATGGTATCGGGCCTGAAAAAGTTCGGCTGCGCAGGTTGCGCCGAAAGAGCGCACGGGACCAGGGCGAGGACAAACGCGATAGAACGCATAAGCGAGTGTAAGCCACGCCAAATGGAGAGCCGTTCGCCTTTGCCAACTCTAACGCAATGCTCTAGCGTAGAGACTATGGACGCCCCCCTTCGCCTTGGACCCGAAATCTGCCGGAATCTGGATGAGGCGCTCTCGCGCGAATGGTTGGAAACCAATGGCCTCGGCGGCTTCGCGTCGTCCACCGTCTCCGGCGCAAACACCCGGCGCTATCACGGTCTTCTGGTGGCCGCGACCAAACCTCCCGTCGGTCGCATGGTCTTCCTCTCCAAGTTGGAGGAGTCGATCGCGCTTCCCGGCGGCGCATTCGATCTCAGTTGCAATCTATTTCCCGGCGCTGTGCATCCCTCCGGTTATCAGGCTTTGGAAGAATTCCGGCTCGACCCATGGCCCGTTTGGCGCTGGAACATCAACGGCGTCCAAATAGAGAAATCCGTGTGCCTGCTTCAAGGCCGCAACGCCGTGGTGGTCGAATACCGTCTTCTGGGCGGCGGTCCCTTCACGCTGGACATCAAGCCGCTCATCACCGCGCGCGATTATCACTCTCTCAGCCACGCGGGTCCCTCCGCCCCGCAGCCGAATCTTCACTTCGCATACCCAGGCGCGCAATTGACGCAAACAGGCCAATGGTATTACCGCTTCTTCTACCCTCGCGAACAGGAACGCGGTCTCGACTGCGAAGAAGATCTTTACCAGCCGTTTGCTCTACGCTTCCAACTCGCCGGCAACTCCCCTGCTCGCGTGATCGCCGCAACCGAACCGCCGGATGACTGGGATATCAACGCCCTTCTCGAACAGGAAAGACACAGCCGGCTTCCCTCTTCCACCACGCTCAAGCCCGCGCTCCAGCGCGCGGCGCTGCAATTCCCCGCCGCGCGCGGCGAGTCCACCACCGTCATCGCCGGCTATCACTGGTTTACGGACTGGGGCCGCGACACCATGCTTTCGCTGCCCGGTCTCACCATGGCCGCCGGCAAACCGGAGTTCGCGCGCAGCATCATCGAAACCTTCCTGCCGTGCCTCAACCAGGGCGTGATCCCCAACCGCTTCCCGGATTTCGGCGAGGCGCCCGAATACAATTCCAGCGATGCTTCCCTCTGGTTTGTCTCGGCCATTCAGTTCTACCTGGGTCTCACCAAAGACTTCAGCTTTGTCGGCGACCGCTGTTACCCGGCGCTGCGGGAGATCGTCGAGTGGCGCGAGCGTGGAACGCTCTTTAATATCCAGGTGGCTGAGGATGGGCTACTTTCCGGCGGCGCACCCGGTGTGCAACTCACCTGGATGGATGCCAAAGTGAATGGCCGTGTCGTCACCCCGCGAGACGGCAAGCCGGTTGAAATTCAGGCGCTCTGGTACAACGCACTTCGGTTCACCGCGTCTGTGGCTCTCCGCCTGAAGGATCAGGCGTTCAGCCGGCGCTGCGAAGATCTCGCCGCCCGGTGCCGCGCCAGCTTCAACGAGAAGTTTTGGAACGAACCAGCGGGCTGCCTTTATGACGTGATTGCGGGCGATCGGCCTGACGGGTCCATCCGGCCCAATCAACTCGCCGCCCTCTCGCTGCCGCGCCCGCTGCTCGAAGGCGAGCGGGCCGTCCGCGTCCTCAATGTTGTGCGCCGCGAACTGCTCACCCCGTTCGGACTGCGAACCCTCAGCCCCCAAGATCCGCAATACCGCGGCCGCTACGAAGGGGACCAGGAATCCCGCGACGGAGCCTACCATCAGGGCACGGTCTGGCCGTGGCTGTTGGGGCCTTACGCCGCCGCTCTGTTTGCAGTGCACGGCAAAACGCCCGCAACGCTTGCTGAGGTCCGCGCCCTGCTCGACCCGTTCCGCGAGCACCTGTTCCAGGCGGGTATCGGCCAAATCTCCGAGATCTTCGAAGGCGACCCACCGCACGCCCCGCGCGGCTGCATCGCCCAGGCCTGGAGCGTCGCGCAATTGTTCGACATCGCCCAGGCCTGCGAGGTTTGAAAGATGGCGCGGACTTTAGTCTGCGCTGAAAACTGCTTCGAGTCCAGACTGAACGCAGAGGTGGAACAGGCTTCGCCCGCCCTTCTAAGTCCTCATCCTACCGAGGAAATTTTCATTCGTCCCGGTGACGGCACTAACGCCGCTAACAGAAAAATACGAGTCGGCTTCTCGCATCGGATAGATCTCAGTTTCTGAACACTCGAGGGTCAGGCTCGGATCGGAAATCGCCGGAGTCGAAATCCCTCGTCCTCGACGATTGCAATGGCTCCGCTGGCGAATTCCGCCGTGCAGTCATCTATCACTCGAAAGAGCCGCTCCGCAACAGCTTTCGCCGCGATCTCCCTATTGGGCAGACGAATCAGGCCTTCTTCGCGGAGATGAACGGCATCATGATTGGCCGCGCGCAACGCCTCGACGGTCGTGAGCGACACGCCCATGTCAGCCAGGAATCTCACGCAGCAGGGCTCTTGAAAAATCCGATCTCCTCGTTCGCCAGAGCGGACGCGTATTGAAGGGATTGGCGTATGTCTTCGGATTCCAGTTCGGGGTATTCCCGGATAACGCTCTCCGCGACATTCCATTTGCCACCAGGTTGACGACCAGGGCGACCGTGATTCGCATTCCGCGGATGCACGCGCGCCCTCCCATGAGGGCAGGATCGAACGTAAGCCGATCGAACATGCGGCTAGTCTAGCCGCCGACGATGCGGTCCAGAAGCGAGGCAGGTGATGCTAAAAGCTGCATTACGCCCCACAAGTCGTTAGTGCCCTATCAATCCCGATGAACGCATTTGCCTCCGTCCGTCAGGCCCCGGGAATGCAAGAACCCCTTTCCAAGAGGCGACTCAGACCGCGCCCCAAAAACCACGCCACCAAACCGCCCGTGTCCCCGAAGTATTGGAAGCCAATCTCCTTTGTTTTATTGATCTTCCGAATCAAGCCAGTGCCTGGGCCCTCCAACCTCCTGTACACTGAGATCGGAAAGATCGGCAAGAAACGAAGTCGGGGAGAACACTGCACAATGCTGCACAACGCCCGCCGTGGCGTCAGGTCCCGAAATAACGAGGCCGGAAAGTCACCGGTGAGCTCCTTCGCATCCCGTGCAAAGCCAACATAAAAAACCAGATAGAGGCAAAATTTGGTTTGCAATTTCGCTTGCGAGAAGATCTCGCACCGGGATGTTCCTCGATAGCTTTCGTTGCCGGAGAACCTGCACAATCCTGCACAATCCTGCACAACGGCCCCCCGGTGCCGCATCTTCAAACACCCAATTCGCGAATTACGAATGTGCCATTCTGGTAATCTACTCATTGGCGATTCAGGAGGCCCTTGCGTGGCTGCGCCCGCGACGGCTAGAATCAAGACTTTGCACGCACAATCCTGGTGCGTGTGTTCCCGGGAGGAAAGATGGCTTCTCCGATTGAGACGAAGGTAAAGCAGATTATTGTCGAGCAGCTCGGCGTAGATGAGAACCAGGTAGAAAACAGCGCGTCGTTTGTAGACGACCTGGGCGCCGATTCCCTCGACATCGTCGAGCTGGTGATGGCTTTTGAGGAGGCGTTCGATCTCGAGATCCCGGATGAAGACGCCGAGAAAATCCACACCGTGAAAGACGCCGTGGATTATATCGAAGCCAAATCCGCGAAGAAGTAGTCGAATCAACTGGCTTCGGTTCGCACCCCCTAGAAGGAGAAATCCGCATTCCCCGTAGAGTGGTAGTCACAGGAGTCGGCCTTGTGTCGGCTCTGGGTATTGGTACGGAAGAGACTTGGAAAGGTGTCCTCGAAGGGCGCAATGGCGTTTGTCCCATTACGCAATTCGACGCATCGGAATTTGCCTGCCGCATCGCCGGCGAAGTGAAGGGCTTCGATCCGTTCCTCTACATTGAGAAAAAAGAAGTGAAGAAGATGGGCCGCTTCATTCACTTCGGCGTGGCCGCCAGCGAATTCGCCCTCCAATCCTCCGGCTTGAAAGTCACTCCGGAGAACGCCGAGCAAGTGGGCGTTTATATCGGCAGCGGCATCGGCGGATTTGAGGTGATTGAGCGCGAGCACCGGAATCTGCTCGAGCACGGGCCGCGCCGCATCTCCCCGTTCTTTATTCCGGCGACGATTATCAATCTCGCGTCCGGCTATGTGTCTATCCGGACCGGCGCGAAAGGTCCAAACTCGGCAACCGCCACCGCCTGCACCACCAGCGCCCACGCGGTAGGGGATTCGTTCAAGCTCATCCAGCGCAACGCCGCGGACGCCATGATTTGCGGCGGCACGGAGGCATGTATTTCGCCCATGGGCATCGGCGGGTTCGCCGCCATGCGCGCACTCTCCACGCGCAACGACGATCCCGCTCATGCGAGCCGTCCCTTCGATAAAGATCGCGACGGTTTCATCGTCGGCGAAGGCGCAGGCGTGCTGGTCCTCGAAGCCCTCGAGTTTGCGCAGGCGCGGGGCGCGCGGATCATGGCTGAAATCGTGGGTTACGGTATGAGCGGCGATGCCTATCATGTGACCTCCCCCGCCGAGAACGGCGAAGGCGCAACACGCGTCATGAATAATGCTTTGAAGGATGCTGGCATCCATCCGGAGCAGATCCAGTACATCAACGCGCATGGAACGTCCACCGAAATTGGCGACAGGCTGGAAACGCAGGCCATTCGCGGCAGCTTCGGCGCGCATGCCTACAAGCTCGCCGTCAGTTCCACCAAGTCCATGACGGGACATCTGCTGGGCGGCGCAGGTGGGTTGGAGGCAGGCATCAGCGTGCTCGCGCTGCGCGATCAGATCGCCCCGCCGACGCGCAATCTGGAACATCCCGGCCCAGGGTGCGATCTCGACTATGTGCCCAACGTGGCCCGGCCCATGCCGATCGAGTACGTCTTGTCGAATTCTTTTGGGTTCGGCGGCACCAATGGCGCGCTCATCTTCAAACGCTACGACGCCTAACCGGCGCAGAATAGGAATATATGAAAATCGTGGTCGCGATCAAACAGGTACCTGCGCGCGATTCTCTGCTTCGCGTGGATTCCGCAGGCAAGTGGATCGCCGATGCCGACCTCAGTTACGAGATTAATGAGCCCGACGCTTACGCGCTGGAAGCCGGGCTCCAATTGAAAGAGCACGTGGGCGGCGAAGTGGTGGTGCTCAGCGCCGGTCCGGCGCGGGCCGCGCAGACCATTCGAGAAGCATTGGCCAAGGGCGCGGACCGCGCGATCCATATTGAAGAGGACAATCTCGGCGGAGGCGATCCGCTGGTGGTTGCGAAACTCATGGCTGCGGCGTTGAAGCAGGAATCGCCCGACCTGGTTCTCACCGGCTTGCAGTCGGACGATCTTGGAATGGGCCAGACCGGAGTGATCCTGGCGGAGTTGCTGGGCATTCCCCACGCCACCATCATCATGAACATCGAAGCATCGGGGAGCACCTTGAAGGTCAAGCGCGAACTGGAAGATGGATGGTTCCAGTATGTCGAGATGCCTCTGCCCGCCCTGTTGACCATGCAATCCGGCAGCAACAAACTGCGCTACGCGACTCTCATGGGAATCAAGAAGGCCAAGACCAAAGAGCTCAAGCGTCTCACGGCTGCCGACCTCGGCGGGATGGCCACGCCCACTACCGTGATTGAGCGTGTCTATTTCCCGGAGCGCAACAAACAGTCGCAGATCTTCGAAGGGAACCCCAAAGAAGCCGCGGCGAAACTGGTGGAGAAACTCCGGTTTGAAGCGAGGGTGATATGAGCATTCTGGTGGTCGGCGAACAGCGCGATGGCGCGCTGAATCAGATGTCTCTGGAAACGCTCGCGGCGGCCCGGCAGATGGGCGTTCAGTTGAACCTGCCGGTTCACGCGGCGCTGTTCGGCAAAGGCGCGGCCCAGGCTGCCGCAGCCCTGCCGGCGGCCGTCACCGTGATCGAGCATCCGCTCCTCGAGAGTTACACGGCGGACGCCGCTTCTCTCGCCGTCCGGCAGTTGATCGAAAAGCTGAGCGCTCGCGTGGTGCTGTTCCCGCACACGTATCAGGTCCGTGATTACGCGCCGAAGCTGGCGACTTCGATAGATCGCGTATTGGTTAGCGACGTGATCGCGCACCAGGTCGATGGGGCTGCCCTCACGCTCGTCCGCCAGCTCTTTCATGGCAAGGTGAATGCCGCGGTCAGGTTCACCGGAGAGCCTCCGTTCTTTGCATCGCTCCAAGCCGGTGCGTATCGCGCGGACACCCTACAGGCCGCCCCGGCTTCCGTCGAGGGTTTCACGCCTCAGATCGCGCCGGAACAAGTCCGGTCCAGGCCCCTCGAGCTATTCCGAGAGTCGGCGCGCGCAGTCGATCTCAGCGCGGCCGACATCATTGTATCCGTCGGTCGCGGGATCAAGGATCCGGAGAATCTCCCGCTGATCGAGCAGTTGGCCAAGGCGTTGAACGCGGAGATCGCCGCGTCACGGCCCATCTGCGATAACGGGTGGCTGCCGATGGAAAGGCAGGTCGGAAGCTCTGGACAGACCGTAGCTCCGAAGATGTATATGGCCATCGGCATCTCAGGAGCCATTCAGCATCTCGTCGGAATGAAGGGATCGAAGATTGTGGTCGCGATCAATAAAGATCCCGAAGCGCCTATCTTCGAGATCGCCGATTACGGAATCGTGGGCGATCTTTTTCAAGTGGTTCCCGCCCTCATCGAAGCACTCAAGAAGTAGGAATGGGCTACCGCCTGTTCCTATGTAACTTCCGCTCCCCGCACACGTCGAACCTCTAGCGCTCCCGTTTTCAAGCGCATAATAGGAAGTGCCGCATGAACTACTCCGCAACCTTTTGCTCTTCGCTTGTCCTTGCTGGCCGGTTACTGGCTCAGCAGCCCGCCGCCGGACCTGAATCCTCCGACACCGTAATCCGTTCAAATGTGCGCGAGGTATTGCTCGATGTGGTCGTCCGCCAGAAAAACCATCAACTCGCTCGTAAATTGAAGGCTGCCGACTTCACCATCACCGAAGACGGCGTGCCTCAAAAAATCAAGACCTTTCGCCTGGTGACGGGCAAGGACACCGACCCCGCGCCGCAGGAAGCGGCCCCGCTCAGAACCGCCGCGCCCCGTTTGGCGCCAGGCGCCGCTGCGTCCGTTCAAAAGGTGGAAGAGCCCGCGTTCATCTCCATCATCTTTGAGGAGCTGACACCGGATTCGCGAAAATACGCGCGCGATGCTGCCCTGGAGTTCCTCAGGCACGAGCTGCATACCAACACCTACGTCGCCATCTTCAGCCTCGACAACGGGCTCTACCGTTTGCAGGACTTCAGTAACGATCGCACGCTGCTGACCAGCGCGGTGGAGCGCGCGGCGTTAGCCAACTACTCCAGCCTCACCGGCGGCAAGGGAAAGGTGGCCAACAACCTCGACTACCAGGTGACCACCGGCACAAGCGGCGTCAGCGTCTCCTCCACCGTTGACCCCGCCACAACCCCCGATCTGGCTACCGGAGATGCTTCCACCGTGCTGGGCAATGCGGATGCAATCATTCAATCCCAGCAGCGCGAAGTGGCCATGTATATGACCGGCATGCGCACCGTCGATGCGCTCCTGACGCTTGTGAAATACGAATCGCAGTTGCCGGGCCGGAAGACGATCCTCTATGTTTGCGAGGGCCTCAACCTGCCGCCCGGGCAGCGCGAGCGCATCTTCGATGTCATCAGCTCCGCCAATAAATCGAACATCAGCTTCTACGGTATTGACGCGCGAGGCCTGCTGCTGAGCAGTCCGAATGGCCTCGCGCGCAATCTGGCACTCTCGAATGCGGCGACCAGCATGAGCCAGCCGGGCTGGACACGCGGCGGCCCCGTCACTGAGTCGATGGCCAAACAGGATGACAGCCAGTTCGAGATGGGCGTTGCGAATACGCAGCAGAACCTGCAGGAACTCTCCCAGCGGACCGGCGGGTTCGCCATCATGGACACCAACGAGATCGGCAAGCAGATGATCCGCGTGATGGAAGACGTGCGCACGCACTATGAGATCACCTACACTCCCGCGTCGAATGTCTATGACGGGCGTTTCCGTAAAATCGCCATCACCACAGCCAACGCCAAGCTGGATGTACAAAGCCGTGATGGCTATTACGCCCTGCCCGATCTGAACGGCCACTCGCTGGAGCCGTTTGAAATGCCTGCGTTGCAAGCGCTCAACGCGAAATCCACGCCGGCGTTCCCGCTGCATCTCGCCGCTCTCCGCTTCGATCCTTTTCATAACTCCGTGCGGTACGAAATCGCCTTTGATCTCGCCGCCCGAAATGTAACGACAAAAGTGGAACCGTCCACCCACCAGACGCGCATCCACGCCAGCTTTCTGGCTCTCATCAAGGATTCACAAGGCGCAGTGGTGGATAAGGTGAGCCAGGATATCGACCGTCTGGTTCCTAACGACAAGCTGGAATTATTCCGCCAGGGCAACATCATTTTTTCAGTGCCCGTCGTATTGGCCCCCGGTCACTACACCATCGATGGCGTGGCGCTCGACGCCGAAGGGAATCGCTCCGGTACCCGTCGCATTGCCTTGTCTGTTCTACCCCCCGGCGCAGTGTCCATGAGCGATGTGGCGCTGGTGCATGACTTCCAGCCTTTGACTGCGCCCCGCGACACCAGCGACCCGCTGCAGTTCGCCGGCGGCCGCGTGACGCCGCAACTCGACGAGAGAACCCCCGTGGCGGATGGCGCGTCGTTATATTTCGTTCTGTATCCTGCCGCCGGAGGAAAGCCGCAGGTGACCGTCGATTTCTTCAAGGATGGAACCGCCATCGCGGAGACGCACCCGCAACTTGCCGCGCCGGATGACGCCAATTCGATTCCAGTGGTGGCTTCCGCCAAACTGCCGCCGGGCGATTACCAGGCCCGCGTCACGGTGGCCGAGAGCGGTCGCGCCGTTCGCAAATGGACTGCGTTCACCGTGGCACCCTGATTGTCGTCATTCGCCGACGCCCATCCGGCATTCGCCGAATTCCGCGTGATCTTCCTGGCCTTGCCCTGCAAAATCGAATCAGAGGCAAGTGTTATGAGAAGCAACCCATTCAGCAAGCTCGACGGATTCACACTCGTATTTCCGGTCCTTTTGATCCTGGCGGGATTATTCCTGCTGGCCGGTCCCGGAACCGGTATGTTTTCGATGGATACGCTGGAACGCTATTGGCCGCTGGCGATTGTCGCCGCCGGCCTGGTCGAGTTGGATCCCATGAAACCCGAGGCGAAATAACATGCCCGACGATTTTTTTTCTGACCCATCAGACCCGCGAGACCGGCAAAAGTCGCAGGGCGGCCAGGGACGCGACCCTCGCGAATATCCGGCCCCATCTCAAGACGATTGGTTTACCAAGCCGGCATCGCGGCCAGCCGTTGCCAGTCGCCACAGAGGGCCTCACGTCGGAGCCATCGTTCTCATCCTGGCCGGCGTTGTGTTCTTCCTGAATAACATCGGCGTCGTTCGCATTGGCAGTATCTTCGAGTATTGGCCTCTGATTCTGATCGCGGTGGGCGCGAGTAAGTTCCGGTGCTCCAGCGGCCCCACTAAGGTTTGGGGCCTTGCGGTGGTCGGCATCGGGGTCCTGTTCCTGACGCGCAACCTGGGGCTGCTCTCCCTGAGCGTCAATATGCTATGGCCCCTCGGACTCATCGGCGTGGGTGTTCTTCTCCTGGTTGGCAGAATGGAAGCCGGCGCGATCTTCAGAACCTTCCCGCGCATGATGCACCACGCGACCGAGGGACACGACGACCGTAGAGTTCATCTGTTTTCGTTCTTCGGGGGAGTGAAGCGCGTCATGGATACGGACGATTTCCGCGGTGGCGAAGCCCTCGCTATCTTCGGTGGAGTGGATCTCGATCTCCGCCTGGCCCGTATGTCCGGCTCCGTGCGAGAGGTGGTGGTGGAAGCGGACGCTCTGTTCGGCGGCGTGAACATCAAAGTGCCCGATAACTGGCGCGTCGCAGTGCGCGGCATCGGACTTTTCGGCGGTTATATCGATAAGACGCTACGGCGCAAGTCGGATGTGAATCCGGACGGCCCGCTGCTGGTTGTCACCGGATACGCCGCCTTCGGAGGCATCGAAGTACAGAGCTAACATGCATCCCATTGTTCTCAACCGCCGGAGTCTGTTTCTCTATCTGCTCGTCTGGATTCCGGTCGTGTTGCTATTGCTGGTGGGACATTTCTCCTCGAAGGAGAGTTGGGCTCTTGTTGTTCCGTTCACCCTGGGGCTGGCCGTCATTTGCCTCGCGCCGTTCTACATGTGCCGCGCGATCCCGTTTGACCGCACCGTGGTATGGCGGCTCGTGGGCAGCCACTTGCTCGCCGCCATGGCCGCTACAGGCATGGTCCTCGCCGGCGTCAATCTTGTGGCGTTGGAGCTCGAACGCTTCCTGCCGGGCCTCGCCGGGCATACGATTCCCGTGATGCCGTTATTGGCCTTGTTTGGCATTCTGATCTACCTGCTGTCGGTGGCTCTGCACTACACATGGCTGGCCATCGAATCTTCGCGCCGCGCCGAAGTGCTGGCGCGCGATGCGGAATTGAAAGCTTTGAAAGCCCAGATCAATCCGCACTTTCTCTTTAACAGCCTCAACTCCATTAGCGCCCTCACTAGCATCGACGCCGCCCGCGCCCGTGAGATGTGTATCCACCTGTCCGACTTCCTGCGGACGTCCCTGCGTCTGGGCGAACGCGTAACCATCCCCTTCGAAGCGGACCTGGAATTGGCGCGGACTTACCTGAATGTCGAGAAGGTGCGCTTTGGAAGCCGGCTCCGCGTGAAAGAGGAGATAGACCCCGCGTGCGCCAACTGCGACATTCCGCCTCTCCTGCTGCAACCGCTGGTAGAAAATTGCATCAAGCACGGAATCGCCAATCTTGTCGAAGGCGGCGAGATTTGCATGACCGCCCATCGCAATGGAAAGAGCATGCAGTTCGTGATTGAAAATCCGTTCGACCCCGAAGCCAAGGAAAATCCGAACAGCGGAATCGGATTAAAGAATGTAAGAGACCGCCTCGCCACGCGGTTCGGGGCCGAAGGAAAGATCGAGATCATTGTCGAGCAGAGCAAGTTTCGAGTCACTCTGTCTCTACCGTGCGAAGAAGGGAGGAGTGTCTGATGGCCGCGATTCGTGCCGTGATCGTAGACGACGAGGAGTTGGCGCGCCACTTGCTGCGCGAGTACTTGCGGGGCGAACCGGACATCGAAATCGTGGCCGAGTGCGGCAACGGGTTCGAGGGCGTCAGAGCGGCCAATGAACTCAACCCCGGTTTGATGTTCCTCGACGTGCAGATGCCCAAGCTGGATGGATTCGAAGTATTGGATCTCATCGACCGCGAGATCGCCGTCATCTTCGTAACCGCCTACGACCAGTACGCGATGAAAGCGTTCGATGCGGCGGCGGTTGACTATCTCTTGAAACCGTTCGGTCAGGATCGTTTTCGCGCGGCCCTCGATCGCGCCCGGCGGCGGTTGGCCGAGAAACAGAAAATGCCCCCGTCGTCCGAATTGAAAGCCGCGGCGTCCGGCCCCGGCCAGTTCGCGCAGCGCGTCGTGGTGAAGGACGGCGCGCGCATCCATATCATTCCGGTCGAGAAGCTGGATTACGCCGAAGCCCAGGACGACTACGTCGCTCTCCACAGCGAAAAGAAATCGTGGTTGAAGCAACTCTCGATGTCCAGTTTGGAATCGACGCTCGATCCCGCCCGCTTCGTTCGCGTGCATCGTTCGTATTTGTTGAACGTCGAGAAGATTCTCAAGATCGAGCCGTATACGAAAGATACGAAGCTGGCCGTTTTGGTGGATGGCGCGCAGATCCCCATCAGCAGGGCCGGCTACGCGCGCCTCAAAGAGTTGATGGACATCGGTTAGTCTGACATGAGGATGCCCGCAGTCCGCGTTGCCATCAGTTCTTTTTTTACCGCCGAACCTGTCAAAGAACCGCTTGAGTTCCTGTTTCGCCTGCTTGGCTGGCAGGGAGATGTGGCGTTTGCGCCCTTCGCTCAGGTGTTTCAGACGCTGCTCGATCCGCATGGATTGTTCGCTCGCCATCCGGATGCAACTCATATCGTACTGGCCCGCGCCGATGATATTCGGGGATCCATCGTTTCGTTCGTTGACGCGCTGAAGGCGTCGCCTGGCGATGTGCTTCTGCAAATTTGCGCTCCGCATTCCGCGGAGATAGAAGACGCCATTCGTGCGCACCTTGCGTCCGAATCCCGCGTGACGGTGCTCTCGGGAAATGAACTCGACCGGCTCTATCCCGTGCGGGAGCCTCTCGACCCACGCGCGCAGGAGTTAGGCGCAATCTCTTATACACCCGAGTATTTCGGGGCGGTTGCCGCTCAACTCGCGCGCGCCATGCACCGGTCCGCCTGCAAGGTGATCGCGCTGGATTGTGACGATACGCTGTGGCGCGGCGTCTGCGGTGAGGACGGACCGCAAGGCGTTACTCTCGACCCGCCACGCCGCGCGCTCCAGCAGTTCATGCAGGGGCAGCGCTCGAGCGGGCGCTTGTTGGCCATCGCGAGCAAGAATAATGAAGCGGAGGTGGCGGAAACCTTCCGCCAGCATCCCGAATTCCCGCTTCGTTTCCAGGATTTCGCGGCGAAACAGATTCACTGGGACCCCAAGGCCAGGAGCCTGGAATCCATCGCGGCCGCTCTGAATCTCGGTCTTGATAGCATCGCGTTTGTCGACAACGATGCCCGGGAAGTGGGAGAAGTTGCGGCCGCGCTTCCCAGTGTGGTCGCCATTGGCCTGCCTGCGGACGACTCTCAGATACCCACGTTTCTGGATCACGTTTGGGCCTTCGATGTGCCGCGTACATTGACTCCCGAAGACCTGGCGCGCGCGGAATCCTACTCCATTGAAGCCATCCGCGCGGGCGAAGCACGGCAGGCGCGGAGCCTCGAAGAATTCCTTTCGGGGCTTGAGTTGAAGGTGACCTTCACGGCCATTGAGGAGGCGCAAATTGCTCGCGTTGCGCAACTGACCGCGCGCACCAATCAGATGAATACGACGACGCGCAGACGTTCCGCGGATGAGGTACGGACGTTTCTGTGCGGGGGTGCGGGCCTCCAGGTGAAGGTGCGCGACAGGCTTGGCGATTATGGATTAGTCGGCGTGGTGTTCCTCATCGAGCGCGCCGGCGAATTGGTGGTCGAGAGCTTCCTGCTGAGTTGCCGTGCGCTTGGCCGCGGCGTGGAACACCGCATGCTGCGCCGGGTGGGAGAGATGGCTCTGGAACGCGGCCTCGCGTCGGTGGAAGTTGAATTTGAAAGTACTGCCAGGAACATTCCCGCTCACGAGTTTCTGGTGTCTGTCGCGGATGGCGACGGGCCGTTCGTTTTTCCAGCCGATGAACTGGCGCGCCTCGAATACCGGCCGTCGGGCGGCATTCCGAAATCCGTTGCCGCAAGGCCGCCTGCCCTGTCCCCGGATCGCGCAGCCAACTACCAGCGCATTGCGGAACTTCGCCTTCCATCGGATCTGATCGCCGCGGTAAATGCCGAGAAGGCCGGCCGGGCGCCGGCGAGGCTGACCTATCAAGCGCCCCGGACGGATCTGGAGCGGCGTCTTTCCGCGCTGTGGACTGAACTACTGGGCGTACCGGATATCGGCGCGGACGATAACTTCTTCGACTTAGGTGGGCATTCTCTTCTCGCCGTTCAGCTTGTCTCGCGTCTCCAGAAAGAGCTGGCGATAGATCTTCCTTTGGAAGCCGTTTACACCGGCGCGCTTACCGTCGCCGAACTGGCGCGGTCCATTGAGATCTTTGAGTTCGGACAGGTTGATGGCGCCGGGTACGCCGCATTACTCGCGGAAGTGGAAAGTCTGAGTGAAGAGGAAGTGGAGGCGCTTCTCGAATTGGAATCCGGCTCAGGCGGCGGTCTGGTCAAGCCTGCGATCAAGAGTCCAGAGGGCTGAGTGGGTTAGCAGCGCCGACTCAATAGTGGCGGCCATAGTTTCTCCACTGATGCGTGTCATCCCAGGCGCTATCCCAGCTCTATGTCACTCGGAGTCAAAACTTGGTCGCTGATCCCGGTGCTTCTTGTGGCTCGCTTACTTTTCGGACAAACTGACACCTCAAATGATATGAAACATGGGATAGTAACCGGAACTGTGGTCGAGAACAAGTCCGGCGCGCCACTAAGGAAAGCGGTCGTAATCATCCGGCACGAGCAGGAAGAAGGCACCGGCGCGAGCACGGATGCGTTAGGTAAATTCACACTCCGCGATATTGATCCTGGGACTTACCAGGTGACGGTCGAGCGCGNNATGGGTCGCCGGGATACGTTGCCGCCACCAACGACCTTGGGGAATACCGCGCATCTGGTATTGCGCCGGGGGAATACAAGATCGCTGTTTCCTATGAGCGGGAGCGCGGCCAGAGGCAAGTGCGCATGCAGCGGCCTGCCGGCGCCGATGGCCGCGTTGTCACAGATGCATATCCAGTCACTTACTACCCTGTCACGGTGAATGTGACGCCGAGGTTAGAGACCCATGGCATCGACGTTCAAATGATCCGCACTCATGCGGTAAGGGTGCGCGGCCACGTCACGGGGCTGTCCGGATCAATGGGTGTCCTGACGATCCAGGCAATTGGCGGGCCGGCTACATCTCTGCGCACCAGTATGGTGAAGACCGCGGAGGGAGAATTTGAATTCCCAGAGGTGCTTCCGGGGAAGTACATGTTGAACGCCATTGGCGTCATGTTGGGTGCGGAAAACAGGCTCACTGCGAGCCGCACGCTTGATGTGGGAGATACAGACCTCGACGATGTCCAAATCACCGTGAGTCCATCCCAAACCATCGCCGGCCGCTTCATCACTCCGGAGGGTCGCAAACTGCCGGCAGGCGTCATCGTCGCGCTTGGGTGCCGTACACCGGGCGATAATATGCAGGCTGGCGGCTTCGCACAAGTCCTCCCGGACGCTACGTTCAACATCAAAAACGTCTCCGCGGGCGACTACGACCTCTTGATCAAGTCGAACGCCGCCTCCGACGACCTATATATCGGCTCCATTCGTATGGGAAACACGGACGCACTCGCGGACGGCGTGCATGTGNNGCCGCTTGTAGCGTGAAAGACGATCAAGGTTCGATCGTTCCCGGATCCCACGTGGTGCTGGTGCCAGATGGGGCCAGGAAGCGCCAGTTCGCGCTTTACGCCGATTGCAAAGCCGATGCCGAAGGAACCTGCAAGGTTACGGGCACCGCGCCGGGCGACTACCACTTATACGCATTCCCCGGAGATGCGGAGGTCGATTTCCTTCGCGATCCTGACTTCTTCAAACCCTTCGAGGATCATGGAAAGAGCGCCAGCTTCGCTGAAGGGCAAGAGCAGCAGGTCGAACTTCAGCCTGTGCCGAGTGAGTAGTTACCGCTGCAAAGTGAAGATGACATCAATCTCCGTGATCACTTCCACCGGCTCCCCATTCAGCAGCAGGGGCCGATAGCGCCACGTCTGAACCGCCTCCATCGCCGCGCCCACCAATAGCGCCGGCCCACTTACCAGGTGCAGGTTCTCAATCTTCCCCTCGCGGCTGATGATCGCTTGTAGCTTCACTGTACCTTCGGAACGGGAGACGGCAGCGAGGCGCGGGTAAGCCGGCTTTGGTCCATAGATCAATTGCGACTCCGCGATTGTGCTGGTTAGCCGAACCGGCGCTGGCTTCACGAGAGGCGCCGGCCGCGTCGGCGGAACGACACGAATCTCACCGCCCGGCATAGAAAAGGGGATGCCCTCATACCCGGCTGAGTTCGTCGTCAGAGGGCCGGGAGGGCCCATTTCCTCAAGAGCAACACTGAGGGATCTCCCGGTGCTGACGGGCTGCGCCAATGGAAACGAGAACGCCTTCGGCCCACTATTTTGTCTCGGTTTCGGCGGCGTGGCATTGTCCGGCGGAGGCGTTCTCTGCGCCGGAGGCAATACGACGAATTCCTTCATCTGCCCCAGGGGTTCGACCCGTAGCAGCGGCAGCAACCCCAACCCCGTTACCAGGGCGGTTTGGGCAAGCACAGCGAGGGCGATGGTCTGCTCACGCCTCGTTTTCTGCGTGGCGGTAAATGTCTGTTCGAACATGGCGAGTGCTTCTTTCTCGCCACAAAAGAGAGGGCCGGCCGCGCTCGATTGTGCGCGTTTTTGGTTTCACTGCGGTAGACACCATCGAGCGCCCAGTTGTTCCGAGTTCCACGCTACGATTCGGAGAGCGACTTCCCTCTCCCGAAAACGGCGACGGCGAACAGGGCGGCCGCCATCACCAGGTAGAGCGCGGCGAATTGCAGGGTGTTACTCCCGTTGGCGCTCCCGGTGAAATCCAGGCCACGCGTATGGTTCATTGGGCCCACGTACCACAGCACCGTAAAGACTGCTTCAAATGCACGGCTCGATCGCGTCCAGACTCCTAGAGCCAGCACGATGGAAACTGATGCCACAAGCTGTGGGGCGAACAAGCAATGAGATGCCGGGTTCCGTAGCGCACTTCGCGAACGACCATCGCGGACCAGATCAGGACCGGCCAAATCCAGGCGATTGCCAGCAACGGGCCGCGAGCGACCGCTAGCGGAGCGGCCAGTTGTGCGACCACCAGCCATGCGATGCCCTGCCATCGCAGCCCAGGAACCACTTTGAGCGACGCATCGTTTATCCCCAGAGAGAAGGATTCCGAATAGTCGGGGATCGCGCGTTGCGCCGCCGGCTTCAGACTGTTCATAACGGTCTGGAAGCCCATCGGGTCTATTTGCGCGACTTTCGTGACGGCTGGCAGAGACACCAGAAAGGTGAAGAGGAAAAACCACGTCACGTTACCAAAGCCACCCCTCAAGCCGGGTAGCATTTCAAACGCGGCGGCGCACGCCGCGGTAAGGGCGAGCATGGGCGCAGCCAATAGGAGAAATGGAGAAAGCAACTGCCAAAGATTCACGTGCGGCTCTTCGCCCGCAAGCCAGAACATCACCACCGCGCCAACGGCCAGTACGCCGAGTTGAGTCAACAGGACGGCCATGTTACTGATCCACTTGCCGCACGCATAAGTGATCCTGGACATCGGACTCGCCGCCAGAATTTGCCCTACGCCCGTGGCTCTGTCGCGCTCCACGGAATTCTTGACCACATAGTATCCCGCGAGCGAAATGAAGCATCCGGCGATCAGCGCGACAGACGTGCCAATCCACGCCGGACTATAGAGTCCGCGCGAATTGCTGACTCGCATCGCGACGGCGCCGTTGCCCGCGCCGTATCCAAGAAAGATGGAGAACAGGAAGGTGATGAGGAAGCTATAGCGTCGAACGCGGTCTTGAAAGTCGGCGAGCGCAATCGCAATTACTGGAGAGCCCACAGGTACGCGTCCTCCAGCGTGGGTTCCACGTTTACCGCACTGAACTCAGGCGACTCCGCGGCAATCACACGCGCATGCACGCCATCCACGCGGTGCGCCGTGCTGCTCACAAGAAAGCGATCGCGCAAGGCGCGCAGTTCACCGCTTGGAACCAATACCTCCCAGACACGCCGCGCGACGGACCGCAGCAAACCCTCAGGCGTATCGCAAGCCAATAAATGGCCGGCCTTCATGATGGCGATCCGCGAAGCCACGGCTTCGATATCCGAAACAATATGGGTGGAGAGGATCACGATCCGATTGCCCGCCAGTTCCGACAATAAGTTGCGGAAGCGCAGCCTTTCCTCCGGATCGAGCCCCGCGGTTGGTTCATCCACAATCAATAGCTGCGGGTCGTTCAACAGAGCCTGGGCAATTCCCACACGCTGCCGCATGCCGCCCGAGTAACCGCCGAGCGGACGGCGGGCAGCGTCCGTCAGATTCACCAGGTCGAGAAGTTCATCAATTCTGCGGCGGGGATTCCGCAAGCCTTTTACGGCCGCCAGGTACTCCAGAAACTCGATTGCGTTCAAATTTGGATACACGCCGAAATCCTGCGGCAGGTACCCCAGCACGGCCCGCAGTCCGTCAGGCGCTCTACCGGTGTCCGCGCCATCCCACAGCATGCGGCCCGCGGTGGCGCGGGTAACGGTGGCGAGGATTCGCATCAACGTCGACTTGCCAGCTCCGTTTGGCCCCAGTAACCCCAGTACACCCGGTCCGGTTTCCAGGCTGAAGTCCTGCAATCCCCAGAAATCAGTTCGGTATTTCTTGCCAAGCCCCTCAACGGTTAGGTGCACAGGTCAAGTTTACGCAGCGCGAAGGCGTAAGGTTCCGCGATCCTTATACTGAAGTCTGGGCCTCTTACCACATGCTCCGCGTTACCCCCGATGGCCTCTACTGTAAAGCAGGGGACTTTTACATTGACCCGTGGTGTCCGGTAGATCGAGCTGTCATCACCCACGCCCATTCCGACCACGCGCACGCTGGCTGCCAGCGCTATCTCTGTTCCGAGGATTGCGCCGGTGTTCTGCGCGCCCGCATGGGCCCCGGCGCAGCGATCCAAAGCGCCGCGTGGGCCGCGCCGATTTCATTTCAAGGCGTCACAGTTTCACTGCATCCCGCCGGGCACATCCTGGGCAGCGCGCAAATCCGGGTGGAACACAAGGGCGAAGTCTGGGTAGTTTCGGGCGATTATAAGCTGGAGCCCGACCCCACGTGCCGTCCTTTCGAGCCGGTCCGCTGCCACACGTTCATCACGGAATCCACCTTTGGGCTGCCGATCTACCGCTGGCGTGCGCAACCCGAATCCTTCGCCGAAATCAATGCCTGGTGGCGAGCGAATCAGAAAATGGGACGCGCCAGTGCCCTGTTCGCGTACTCACTCGGCAAAGCACAGCGCCTTATCGCCGGACTCGACCCAACGATTGGTCCCATCCTCTGCCACGGAGCCGTGGAGAATCTCAACCGCGTTTACCGCGAGAGCGGCGTCGCGCTTCCACCCACACAGTACACCGGCGACGTTGCGAAAGCGTTTGACTGGTCCCGCGCCATCATCATCGCTCCGCCGAGTGCCAATGGAAGCTCTTACCTGCGGAAGTTCGGTCCTGTTTCCACCGGCTTTGCATCGGGTTGGATGCGCATCCGCGGCACGCGCCGCCGCCGCTCCATCGACCACGGCTTCGTCCTGTCGGACCACGCCGATTGGCCTGGCCTGCTCTCCGCCATCGATGCCACGGGCGCATCCTGCGTGATGGCGACGCACGGTTACCGCGCCCCATTGGTTCGCTGGCTTACCGAGCATGGACTCGAAGCGATGGCGCTCGAAACCCGCTTCGAAGGCGAACGCGATGAATCCGGCGATACTGAGATGGTGGCGGAATGAAGCGCTTCGCCGACCTTTACACCGCGCTCGATGAGACCACCAAGACCAGCGCGAAGGTGGAAGCCATCGCCGCCTATCTTGCCTCGTCGCCGCCTGAGGATGCGGTCTGGGCCATCAACTTCCTCATCGGCCGCCGCCCGAAACGGCTGATCGAAATACGCAAGCTCCGCGCGTGGGCCATCGAAGAAGCTGGAGTTCCGGATTGGCTTTTCGATGAATCCTATCAGGCCGTGGGAGACCTGGCGGAACTGATCGCGCTGCTGCTGCCGGCGCCGACGGCGACCACCGGCCTGCCGCTGCATTACTGGGTGGAAGAACGGCTGCTGCCGTTGCGCGGCCAGGATGACGCGCGCCGGCGGGAATCCCTCATCGGAGCGTGGCGCGAAATGGACGAGCGCCAACGCTTTGTCTGGAATAAGCTGATCACCGGAGCGTTTCGCGTGGGCGTTTCGCAAAGCCTGGTGGTGCGCGCGGTGGCGCAAGTGAGCGGCATCGATGCCAACGTGATTTCCCACAGGGTGATGGGCGATTGGGCGCCCACACCGGATTTCTACGCGCAATTGACGGGCGCCGATTCGAGCGATGCCGACATCAGCCGGCCGTATCCTTTCTGCCTTGCCTATCCCATTGAAGGCGACATCCGCCAACTGGAGAACCCAGGCGACTGGCAGGTGGAATGGAAGTGGGATGGCATCCGGTCTCAACTGATCCGCCGCCGCTGGCATACGTTCCTGTGGTCGCGGGGAGAAGAACTGATTACGGAACGTTTCCCGGAACTGGAAGCACTGGGTTCGCTGCTTCCGGAGGGCACGGTGATTGACGGGGAAATTCTCGCCTGGAAGGACGCCGCTCCCATGCCCTTCGCGCAGATGCAGCGGCGCATCGGCCGCAAGGCGCTTTCCGAAAAGATGCTGCGCGATGTGCCCGCGGCCATTGTTGCCTATGACCTGCTGGAAGATGGCGGCCATGATATTCGCGAATCGCCTTTGGAAACGCGCCGCGCGCGCCTGGCCGAAATCGTTCGCTCCGCGTCGCAATCCGGTCACCTGATTCTGTCGCCGGCCGTCGAGGCCGCTAGCTGGGAGGATTTGGAAGCCTTGCGCCGGACTTCGCGCGAGCGCGGCGTTGAGGGGTTCATGCTGAAGCGATTCGGATCGCCATACCGCGTCGGCAGACGCCGCGGCGACTGGTGGAAATGGAAGGTCGAACCTTATTCCGTGGACGCCGTGTTGCTCTACGCCCAACCCGGCAGCGGCAAGCGCGCGTCTCTGTTTACGGACTATACCTTCGCCATCTGGGACAAAGACGAACTGGTTCCGTTTGCGAAAGCCTACTCCGGTCTCAGTGACGAAGAGATCCGCAAAGTGGACGCTTTCGTCCGCCGCAACACCATCGAGAAGTTCGGGCCTGTGCGTTCGGTAAAGCCGGAACTCGTCTTTGAAATCGCGTTCGAAGGCATTCAGAAAAGCCCGCGGCACCGCAGCGGAATCGCCGTGCGCTTTCCCCGGATGGCTCGTTGGAGAACCGACAAACGAGCGGCGGACGCCGACACAATCGACACCGTTAAGGCGCTGATCGGCAGTTGAGTTATGCCCCGCTGGCGATATAGCTCTGTAACTGCTCGATGGTCTTTTCGTGCGAAGTGATGACCCATTTCACAAGGTCGCCAATCGAGATCATGCCCGCCACTTTCCCGCCATCCACCACGGGAAGATGGCGTACGCGATTCCGGGTCATCATCCGCATGGCTTCGTCCACCGAGCAATTTGGACTCACGATCATGGCCTCCGCCATGATCTCTCTTACGTGCGTTTCCTTCGAGGAGCGGCCCATCAGCATGATCTTGCGGGCGTACTCGCGTTCCGAGAGAATGCCCGCGATTTGATCGCCCTCCATCACCAGCAAGGCCCCCACTTCCTTGTCGGCCATCAGCTCGAGCGCCTCATAAACGGTGGCGCTGGGAGAGATCGACCAAACCTGGCCGCCTTTCCCCTTCAAGATTCCAGAAACCGGATCTACCACTTGCATCGCTTCCCTCCATGCCGGATTTAATCGAGCATGGGCGAAAGTATATTCCGGAACGGGTTTGAGTACAAGGGTTCAATCAAGGCAATTTTGCCTCATGAAACGGCCGATTTGACACTCATTCGAACAACTGACGGATCTGTTCCAATGGTTCCCACGAGCCGCTCGAGGTATTGCGGATGGCTTACCTCGGCCAGCGTTGCCAGAGCCGCGGCCAACTTTACCGGCCAGCCTTCATCGGTGGCGTCCTGCGGCGCGTCCTGCAAAGCTTTCACGTGGCGCGTCCAAAGCAGAATATCCTGCGCCTGCTTCGCCCGCAAGCGACCGCGATACCAGTCGCTGGCCAATAGCGACTCCCTCGTGAACATCTCACGGAAGGCCGCGTCGTTCTCGCGCATGCCTTCGTACTGCCCATGCGCCATGATGTGCAGCAGCGCCTTTACGGGAGGGCATGCCGCATGAATACTGCCGTCCTCGAAGTAATTCATCGCCACCGTGCGCTGCGCTTCCACGATCGCGTCCACCCCGGTTGCGAATACCTCCGGATCCTGCTTTTCCGGACGCAAAAGTTCCTCCGGAAAAACGGCGGCCGGCATCTCGAAGATTCGTCCCAGAAAGCGGTCCACGAAGGAAGCGGTGATGCGGTAACCCAGCCGGCTCGCACGAACCGTGCGCCCTTCAAAATCAAAATCCTCCACCTTTTCCAGGTACCCATGGGAGATCAGAAACGAAGCATCGCGCTCGGCCACGCGCATGCGGCACCACAGTTCCGGCACCAGCATGCTGTTGTCGTGATCCACGCGGTACTTGGGACCAACATAGCCCGCCGCCGTGGTGAAGCCTTCGCAGCCCGTTAAGATCGCTGAAGCCAATGCGTTGTTGACGTCGATCACGGGCGGCATGGCATTGAAGGGTCCCTTCGTCAGCGCGCCTTCGCTGCCGAACCCCGTGGTTGAGGGCGACTTGCCGGTGAGGCTGCAGATAAAGTCCATGAACAGTTCGGGCAGTTGCTGGAAATGGATGGGGTTATAGACGGCCAGCGGGGGAATGCCCGCCTTCGTGTCCGGTGGATTGTTACGGCGCCCCGGCAGCACCGCGTTTACAGGGAAGAACGCCGGCCGATCGGACGGGATTTCACGCGCCAGCCGGGTCCCCATCTCGGCGAGATGAACGTGCCGTGGATTTACGAGATCCAATCGCCTTTGCAGGTACCGTGGATTCTTGGATGGACCGCCATCCACAATGCGGGGATGCGCCGAGGAAACCGCGAACTCCGGTTCTTTTTTCGCGAGGAAGCTTTCGAGTAACTGCTTCATGGGCGCAGTGTACTTATCGAACTCGACGATGTTATCGACGATCGATTGCACGTCTTCCGCCGTCAGCGGCTCGAAGTTCGAAATAAACACGCCCGTGGAAGCGATGTCCGCTTCCGCGTCCTTGTCGAAGCCTCGATGGATGGCGTCGTCGGGCCGCTGGAACAGAAGCTGCTCGCAGTTCGCCACTAACTTGACGCTCATGTTGTGATACTCGGGATCAAGATTCGTCAGGCTGGCGGCGGGAAGAACCACCGACACCGTGATGTCGTCTTCCACCTGGACCTTGTCAGCGGGGTTGAAATCCGGCCGCAACTTATAAATGCGCCATGAGCCATCCGGATCGTAGCCCATGCGGAGGTAGTTTCCCAGGAGCTTTTGCTTTTCAAACTTCAGCTCATGTCCCAGCAGTCCGTTGATGCGGTCAACACTGAAATGCTCGCGCCAGCTCTCGCCCCATTCCTGGAGGTAATAGCGCTTCACGGCGATCAATAACTGGCGCACGGTATGAGGGACGGTGGCCAGCCACGCGTTGTGTTCGGCGGTGTAATCCGGAGAAGGCGTCATCAGCTTGATGACTGAGCCCAGCGAGCGTTCCGGACTCAGAATCGACCGTTTCGCGCGCTTCTCCGAAACGGGCCGCACGTAAACCGGGGAGAAATCTTTCTTCAGAATCTCCTCAACCTGATCCATGTCCTTGAAATAATCGGTGACAAAGATCGGCCCGCGCAGAATGATACTGCCGATTGACTTCGAGATTTCCGACTTACCGCCGCCGGATACTGTAGATGGTTTATGGCAAAGAATTCCATCGGCGCGAGAGGCGATCAAGCGCCACGCCGTGCCGTCGGTCTGTTTCTCGATCCGGATCTTTGTTCCCCAGGGGAGCACGTATGTCTCCGCCGCGCGAAGCTTCAGTTGATGCCATTCGCCACCGGGGCGCTGCCATTTCACGGAGGAGTCGCGCACGCGAAACTCGGCGTTCTCGGGGACGTACAGAACGTCTGGATATTGCCGGTCGCGCGCGAAGCCTTCGGGCTGAATCTCTACCCGGTCTCCCAGCCATGCCATCGCTTCCTGGAACTTCACGGGCCTGGTGAGAACGGTGCGGCCGGCAAAGAACTGACGCCCGAGTACATAGGCGGGAAACGCGATTGCGCCACCCGCGTGCTCTTCCTCGCACGATCCATATAAGTTGGCCGCGAAACTGATCTGTGTCTTGATTTCTTTCTTGCAGTAGCCGAAGTAACTGTCCGCGATGATGGTTACGATGACGCCGCCATGATCTCGGCAGGTGAGCTTAAAGGCGCTCCCGCCGTTATACTTTTCGTCTTCCTCACGCCAGCACATGCCATCCCGCCGTTGACGCTCAGTGGCATCTTCGAAGCGTGGCAGGCCCAGGTCTTTCTTTTTTGCGCCAACCAGGTGTGGCGCGAGGATGATGCAGCCGGTGTTTCCGGTCCAGTGCGACCCATCGAGGCCCGCGTCATTCTCAGGCAGATCCGGATCGCCGCCGTTTCCGAAGATCCCTTCCACGAAGTCGAGGTTACTGACCATGCTGGCCGGCGCGAAGAACCTGGTCTCCATCGACTTAGCCGCTTCCGACGCCGTCGCGGGACAGACCAACGGCCGCAGCAGCAGACTGACGAACAGCCGGACCTGCTCCGGCTGAGTTGCGGTAAAGGGCAGCGTCAGCGCGTCCGCGGGCGGGTGAAAAGCGGCGGCCAGCAGGTTCGCGAAAACGATCTTGGGCGCGGCGATCTTATCGGCCGGAATGGGAAATCCGCCTTCGACGATATGAAAGATTCCCTTGGTCGTGCGGCGGTCGCTGCGGGGATTGTGAAGCACTCCCTGGTAGACCCGATACGACTCCAAATAGGGGGAAGAGATCCGGTCGCGGTCCGGCGGAAGAGACATGGCCCGAGCCATTCCGGGCCGGTCCAACACGAAAGTCTTCGCGGGTAAACGCGGCGCGCCTCCGGCGTTTTGAAGATAGCGGTCCAGGAAGGCCTGTATCCGGGCGTCCGCGGGACACAGGCGGTCTCCCAGCAGTTGACCTTTCTGGTAATAGTTCCTCAACAGCGGGCCGGCGATATCCAGAAAATCCGGATCGGCTGTGATTCGACTGGTGGGCTGGCCCAGAGCGGCCAGCTTCAAATTGATGTACCGGACTAACTCTTCATCCTGTTTCGTCATGCCATATAGCTCGATGTTCCGCCCGCTGCGGGAACATAGCATTTTAGCGTATAGTCCATCACCATGCGGTTGGCATTGAACCTCCAGCCCAGAGTGCGAATGGTGCGCTTCATGCGCTTGAGCCAGCCGCGCGGCAGGCCATCGCGGTCACGCAGGTAGTAGAGCGGAATCACTTCCTCGCGCAGCACCCGGTAGAGATCTTCGCCATCCCGCGAGTCGTGTACGTCCATATTGGTGTGCGTGCGTCCCGTGCCGATGGCAAAGCCGTTGAGGCCATCGTAGGCTTCGGCCCACCATCCATCCAATACCGACAGATTCAGTCCGCCATTGAGAACCACCTTCTGGCCGCTGGTTCCGGAGGCTTCCAAAGGCCGCCTTGGATTGTTCAGCCACACGTCGACGCCCATGACAAAGTGGCGGCCCACATCGATGTCGTAGTCTTCCACAAAGACGAACTTATTGGCAAAGACGCTATCCCGCATCAACTCCGCGATCTGCTGTAACACCCGTTTGCCGGGTTCATCGCGCGGATGAGCTTTGCCGGCGAAGACAAACTGGACGGGGCGCTTGGGGTCATTCACCATGGCACCCAATTTCTCGATATCCCTCAGAATCAGGTTGGCCCTCTTGTAGGTGGCGAAGCGCCGCGCGAAGCCAATGGTCAATGCGTCGGGGCTGAGCACGCGATCGAATGATTGCAGAGTCTCCGCGGATTCATTGCGCCGTTCCGCCTGTTCGCGCGCGCGCCGCCGCACAAAATCGAGGAGCCACGATTTCAGACTCAAGTGGGTTTCCCAAAGCTCCGCGTCATCCACGCCTTCGATGCGCTCCCAGATATTCGCCTCGCCGCTATGTTCGGCCCAACCCGGGCCGAGATGCCGGTCATAAAGGCGGAACATCTGCGGGGCCAGCCAGGATGGGACGTGCACGCCATTGGTGATATGTCCGATGGGCACGGCGTCCTCCGACTTACCCGGATACAGACCGCGCCACATCTCGCGCGACACTTCGCCGTGCAGCGCCGAAACGGCGTTGGTGCGTCTGGCGAGCTTTAGACCGAGCACAGTCATGCAGAACTCTTCGTAGTGGTTGCCGCCATTCTCGCGGCCGAGTTCCATCAGCCGGTATTGCGAGAGACCCATCGAATCCGCGAGGGGACCAAGATGCTCTTCAATGAGCGCGGCGCTAAACCGGTCGTGCCCCGCCGGCACGGGGGTGTGGGTTGTAAAGGCGACTTGCCGGGATACCCTGGGTACCGTCTCGTCGAAGCCCGTACCTTCATCCTGCATGCGCTGGCGAATCGCTTCCAGCACGGCAAATCCGCTGTGGCCTTCGTTGAGATGCAGAACAGCGGGAGTAATTCCCATTGCTCTCAGAGCGCGGAAGCCGCCTACTCCCAGTAGTAACTCCTGACGGATACGCACGCGGCCATCGCCGCCGTACAACCGGGAAGTCAATTCGCGATCCTCCGGCGCATTGCCTTCGACATTGGAATCGAGCAGGAGTAAGTCGCAGCGGCCCACTTTCATGCGCCACACTTTCGCCCCGATCACTCCGCCGCGTGTTTCAATCTGCACGGTTACGGGCTGCCCGTTCTGGCCGATCGCGGGCTCCATGGGGAGTTGGTTGATGTCGGTCTGCAGGTACTCTTCCTGTTGCCAGCCGCTGCGATCCAACCGCTGCCGGAAATAACCTTGTCCGTAGAACAGGCCCACACCCACTAAAGGAATATCGAGATCCGATGCGCTTTTGATGTGATCCCCGGAGAGAATGCCGAGGCCGCCGGAATAGATCGGCACCGATTCATGCATCCCGAATTCAGCGGAGAAATAAGCCACGGGATGCGGCCGCAGCACTCCGGCATGTGTCGCCCCCCAGGTGCGGTCGGACTTCAGATATTCCTGCTGCCGCCGGTATGCGTAGTTGATCCGGCTGTGCAGCACCAACTCGCCGGCGCGCTTCTCGATGCCTTCGAGGGTCATCTTGCTCAAGAGAGCGATCGGATTGTGGCTCAGCTTGCGCCAGCCAACCGGGTCGAGGTCGCGGAACAGGCTGGTGGTGTCGTGATCCCAACTCCACCACAGATTGCGCGCCAAAGCCCAGAGTTTCTCCTGCGTGGGCGCGATGAAACGGTCGAGCGTGCGCGCCTCGCTCACCACCGGCGCCACTTGAGCCGCGGCCTCCACCAGAGTTTGGACCTCGTCCTCCGAAAACACCCTCGGGTCGTGCGTTTGAATCACCAGCACGCCCTGCAGAACGCCGCGATCGAGCAGGGGCACGCCCAGGAAAGATTGGAATGCGTCTTCGCCCGCTTCGCGAAAGTATTTGAAACGCGAGTGATTCTTAACCTGTTCCACAGCCACCGGGCGCACTTGCTCGGCTACCAGGCCTGCCAGCCCTTCATGCAGCGCGAGCCGCACTGTTCCGACGGATTCGCGCCGAAGCCCGACGGTCGCGGCGAGCACCAGATGAGCCCGGTCCGGTTCCAGAAGATAAGCGGAGCAGACTTCAGTTCCGAAGCGGCGTGCGATGAGCGCGACCACCTTCATCAGCGTCTCCGCCGGTTTCCCATTCTGCTCGGCCAGGCGGCCGATCTCTTCAATGGTCAATACTTCCCGCGCAAGCGCGGGTGCGGGTTCACTCATATCGAAGTCTCCTGTGGAACGGATGAGGTGTTCTCGCGGCGTGGCGGGGGAAGGCTACGGGCCTTCTCATCAGTATAGAGCCGCGGGGACGGGCCAGCCTCTTTGATACAGTCTCGGTTGATGAACAGACGGCATTTCCTCGGCGCATCGGTCGCCGGACTCTCGCTTCTTGACCAGCTTTTGGATGCGCAACCCGCCGCTGGAAGTTTGCGGCAGGTTTTTCCGCTGAACCACGACTGGGGGTTTGGCGGGAAGAACGGCGACACTTTTGAGCAGGTGACGCTGCCTCACACCAATGCCGTCCTGCCGTGGCATAGCTTCGACGAAACCACTTACCAATACAAATCTCTTTATAATCGCGGCTTCCGTCTTCCGCCCAACCTGAAGGGCAAGCGCATCTTCGTCGATTTTGAAGGCGCAATGACTGCATCCACCGTATCCATCAACGGCCATAAGTTCGATGAGTACAAGGGCGGATACACGCCGTTCTCGTTTGAACTGACGCCGCATCTCAACTGGTCCGGGAATAACGTGCTCGCCGTTGCGCTGGATTCCACCGAGCGTGCCGATATTCCTCCGTTCGGCGGAAATATCGACTATCTCACCTTCGGCGGCATCTACCGGGAAGTTTCACTTCGCGCCGTACCGGATGTTTAC
This sequence comes from Bryobacterales bacterium, assembly GCA_003136675.1. GTDB lineage: Bacteria > Acidobacteriota > Terriglobia > Bryobacterales > Bryobacteraceae > Bog-113. Next base: position 13,079 of record PLFE01000199.1, on the reverse strand, counting down.
ATTGAGAACGTGTACGCCCAGCCGGTGGAAGTGTTGACCGCCAATCGCCGTGTGGATGTACACATCCACCTCAGCAAGGATGGTGCGATCAGCTCGCCATCCGTCTCAATAGAATTACGCGATGGTTCCAATGTCATCTCCCGAACCCACCAGGCTCTGGCTGCTTCGCAAAATCCTTTAATTGTTTCGCTGACCAATCTGGGTAACGTAGAACTCTGGAACCTGCGCAAACCGAAGCTCTACGATGTCGTCGTGCGTCTTGAATCCGCGGGCCAGGCTGTTGACGAATACCAGACGCGCACCGGATTCCGCCAAGCGGAGTTCACGGACAAAGGCTTCTACCTGAACGGCGAACACGTCAAGTTGAGGGGGCTCAACCGCCATCAGACGTTTCCGTATGTCGGCGGCGCAATGCCGTGGCGCGCGCAAAAGCGGGATGCGCAGATCCTGAGAGCGGCGCATATCAATCTGGTGCGCACTTCACATTATCCACAGTCGCGGCATTTCCTTGATGCGTGCGACGAAATTGGCCTGATGGTGCTGGAAGAGATTCCGGGCTGGCAGCATATTGGCGAGAACGCGTGGCAGGATATTTCGGTACGCAACGTCGGCGAGATGATTCGGCGGGATTGGAATCATCCGTCCATTATTCTTTGGGGCGTGCGGATCAACGAATCGCAGGATAACCACGATTTCTACACGCGTACGAATCAAGTGGCTCACGAGCTCGATCCGGCGCGCGCCACCGGCGGAATCCGCTATCTTTACAACTCGGAGTTTCTGGAAGACGTTTTCACGATGAATGACTTTGGCTTTCCACTACAGAAGCCGAATCACCCTCGCTATCTCAATACGGAATTTGTGGGTCACACTTACTCCACCAAGCGCTTCGACCAGGTGGAGCGCGTGGCAGAGCATACCCTGCGCCACGCCCGCATTCATAACCAGCTTGCTTCCGACGACCAGTACGCAGGCGGCATCGGCTGGTGCGCATTCGATTACAACACGCATAAGAACTTCGGCTCCGGCGACCATATCTGTTACCACGGCGTGTTCGATATTTTCCGTATTCCGAAAGCCGCGGCGGGTTTCTATAAGTCGCAGTGCGAGCCCGACGAGGAAGTTGTTCTGGAGCCGGCGTTCGACTGGTCTTCCGGCGATCATTCCGGCGCCGGCGGACCCGGCGTGGTACCCGTTTGTTCGAACTGCGATCACCTGAAGGTCTATTATGACGGAAAATTGAAGCTGGAAGTTGAGCCGGACCGGGAGCAATTTGCGCATCTGGCGCATCCGCCCTTCCTGCTGAAGCTGGACGACCTTCCGCTTGACCCGTGGGGAGATCTGCGGATCGACGGCTTTATCAAGGGCGAGAAGGTGATCTCGCGCACCCTTTCCGGCGCGGGTACAGACACTGAATTGCTCGTGGAGCCGGACGACCTTGCGCTGGTGGGCGACGGCATGGATGTAACGCGTGTGCTGCTCCGCGTGGCCGACAAGTTCGGCAACACGCAGCAATTCGGCAGTGGTTCGGTGGCGCTTTCGCTGGAGGGCCCCGGCGAAATCATTGGAGAGAACCCGTTCGGCCTCGCCGGGGGCGCGGGCGGGATCTGGATCAAGACGAAGCTGGGTTCGGGAACCATTCGACTGACCGCCAAACATCAGTATCTGGGGCAGAAACAAATTGCCATCGCGGTGAGTTCAGCGCCACTTGAGCAGCTTAGTCTGCCCGTTTAAATCCTGGTTTCCGCCGATGGCATGCAGGGTGATCCGGGCGTCTGCCGCGTCGAACTCGAATTCCAACCACCCGATGGGTTGATCGTCGTCGAAGTTATACCCCACGGCGGGCTGATTCACCAGATGCAAGCCATCCTCCACTCCGTAGTGATAAGCGTGGGAGTGTCCATAGAACACGGCTTTTACCTGCCGGCGCGGCGTCACGATCTTCAAGAAACGGTCCGCATCAAGGAGCGAACTATCGGAATCATCCAGCGTATGGTGCACGAAAACCAGCGTGGGCTTGTCCGCGTGCTGGTCGAGGAATTTCGTCAGCCAGTCCCGCTGGGCTTTGCCCAGCAAGCCCGCGCCTTGATTGGTGAGATAGAGCGAATCCAGCACGACGATTTGGAACGGTGGGGCTTCAAATGTGGAAACCCACTTACCGGCAACTACATTTTTCGCGCCCAGAGCGGCAATCGCGTTGATCCGGTCATCATGATTGCCGAGTGAGAGAGCCAGCGGCGCGGCGGCTATGAGGGGCCGTGTCAGCTCCATGAATCGCTGGTAATCGGCCGTTTGGCCGAGGCGCAGCGCGAGGTCGCCGTTAATCACCTGCTGGTTCCAACGAGACGCGGTCACCTGCCCGACCACCGTTTTCAAGTTCCGGGCGGGAAAGAAGCCGCGATTGGCGAACTCCGGGTCCTGGGAAACGTGGGTGTCAGAGAGCAGCGACCACCGCAGGCGCTCCGGTTTCGCAGGAAGAGTTTTCGCCAGCAGGCCGGCCGCACCTGCCGCGCAAAGGAACTTGCGTCGATCGATCAGAATTGGCATGCAACACTTTAGTTTAGGCAAACACATCGAATGCATTACCGACGACTCGCCTCTTTTCTGCTGGGTGCGTGGCTGGCCGCCAGCGTGCTGCTGGATTTCTGCGTCATCCAGAATTTCCGCGCCGTGGACCGTTTTCTGGATGCGCCGGGACCGGGCGCCGCGCAACAAGTACAAACCATGGGCGGCAAGACCGAAGCGCGGAACTTTCTGCGGCGTGAAACGGCGGAACTGAACGCGTTCCTGTTTGAGCAGTGGGAGATCGCTCAGTTGGTTCTGGGCATCGCGATACTCGGCGTCTTCATCTTCGGCGGTGGGGAAGTTCCGCGCGTGGCGTTCTCCCTCACCATTTTGATGCTCGGGATTGTGTCGGTCGCACGGTTCTATTTGACCCCTGAGATTACGCGGCTGGGACGCCTTCCTATTGACGCGCACTTCTGGATGCTGCACGGTATTTCATCCGGCCTTGAGCTCTTCAAACTGGCGCTGGGATTGATTGCCGCCGGCACTCTGCTGGTGCGCCATAACGACCGGAAGCGGTTCGTGAGAGAGCACGAGAAGACCACGCGATTGGCGACCCCGGCCGCTTGAGGAAAAACGACTTTGGATAAACGCAGAATGTGCCCGCAGTGCCGGGCTTTCATCACCACCAGCGACCGGGTATGCCCGTATTGCAATGAGAAGGTAGCGCCGCGCATTGTGGACGAGCGCAACCCGAGCCCGATCATGGGCCTGATTCCCTCCGCTAAGTTCACCACGTCGGTGATCGTGCTGATCAACATCGCCATTTACATCGCGTGCCAGATCAATGGCCGCCTGGTGGAAGCGGGCTATAAGAATTCCTACGATATCTTTATCGGGCACGAATGGTGGCGACTGGTGACTGCCGGGTTCCTCCACGGCGGCCTGCTCCACATCGGAATGAATATGTGGGTGCTGAACGACCTCGGCGGAGAAGTGGAGCGCACTTACGGGACGGCGCGCTTTCTGGTGATTTACTTTGTGGCGACGGTCTGCGGTTTTCTCTTCAGCGCGTATATGTCGATGACCCCATCGCTTGGGGCATCGGCCGGAATTCTGGGACTGATCGGCGCGATGATCGCGTTTGGCGTGCGCAATCGAACGAACGTAGGCAAGCAGATCCGCTCGTTTTATATCCGGTGGGCCATCTATGGAATTGCTCTGGGGTTACTGCCGGGTTTCTCGATCGATAACTGGGCCCACCTTGGCGGATTGGCCTCAGGCTTTGGCGTGGCCTACGCCGCCGGAACGCCGGTTCACGCGAGCCGCATCGGTGAGCAGTTCTGGAAGGCGCTGGCAACCGTCGCGGTTCTGCTGACCGCCGTCAGCTTCTGGCAGATGTATATGCAGTTCACTGCCCAGGCTCCGCCGGTTGCGATCTCGCCTGTCTGATGCTTTGGGCTGTTTCGGAAGCGCGCTGGAACTCCTCTTCGAGGGCGCGCGAGCGCAAATTTTCCCGCAGGTACTCCAGTTTCTGGATGTAAGCCGTGAGCGCTTCCGAAATCGCGCCTGAGTTGGTCATCAGGATGTCTCGCCAGATGTCGTAAGAGCTCATGGCTAACCGGGTGGCGCCCACAAGTCCCGGCCCCGCGAGTAGCTCCTCATCATCGGCCAGCAGTGACGCCAGCGCCGTTGATGCAAGCTGCGGCAGATGCGAGCTGAGCGCGACCATGCGGTCGTGTTCTTCCGCTCCAACCACCACTTCGCGCGCGCCGAACCGCCGGATCCAATCTCGAAATGCGCGTGCCGCCGGTGTCTCCAGATCAGCCGGATCCGCCGGCGTCAAGCAGTATTGGGCATTGCGGAAAAGGTCAGCACCGGCATTTGCCACGCCGCGCGATTCTTTTCCGGCCATGGGGTGTCCGCCCAGAAACGCGCAGCGCCGAAGATGCCTGCGCGCCGTCTCGACAATCAGATGCTTCGTGCTGCCGGCGTCGGTGACAAGCGCATCAGGCCGCACCATGGGGTCCAACTCGCGCAGCACCGAGAGAATGCGCCCAATCGGCTGGGCGAGGTAGACGAGGTCCGCATCATGCACGGCTTCCGCAAGAGTTGCGCCGCGATCGATGGCGCCGGCGCGGAGCGCGGCATCAATCGTCCCCGGGGAACTGACTCCGATTCTTTGCCCCGCGAAGCCATGCTCTTTCAGCGCGAGACCAAACGAACCGCCAATCAGCCCCACCCCAACAATGGCGACGGTGTGCATCAGTTGAGAACGCCCTGCGCGCCCGCCGCGATGGCCGCTTTCTTTAGCGCCGCCAGAATCTCCGGCTGGCCATTCACGTCGCGCGGCGACGCAATCACCGGAAGATGCGTCAAGAGCCTGAGCTCGGCGATCGCGCTCACATCGAGAGCGTATCCGAAGAAGGTCCGAACGCCGGATTCGCATAGCAGAACGTCTTTGTTGCCCGCTTGCAGGATCATATCCGCCGCGGTCAGCCAGTCGTCCACGCTGGCGGATTCGCCGCGCTTGAGGATCACCGGCATTCCGGCGCGCCCCAGCTCACGGAGCAGAGATTCGTTCTGCATGGCCTGCGCGGGAACCACGAGAGCATCGGCATGGGCGGAAAGCACGCGGACCTGCGAGGATTCCCATATTTCGCGGAGCATCGCATCTCCGGGCAGTTCGGCCGTATGCTCGCCGCCCACTTCCACCGACCCGATACGAACGCGGGTGCCTTGCGGATTGGCGCGCCGGGCCGCCAGTTTCCACCGGCTCGTGATGCGGATGGCCTCTCTTACTCCGGACATGCTCTTGAACTCCGATTCCTCAAACTTGCGCGTGTCACCCACGCCGCCAAGCACCGTATATATTGTCCCGCTCGACCGGTGCACGTCGAACCCCAGCGCGACCATGCGTCCGATCACCGCTTCCACCTCTCGCTCGGACGCGTTCTGCTCCATCACCACCAGCATCTACCCGCCACCTTCCGGCTTCGCCATCCGCTCGCGCTGCACTTTGCGCATTTCATCGATGATGCGTTCAAACACACGCTTGACGGCATCCTGCGGCAGCGGCCCGCGGTTGTGCCGTGCTATATTCTGGAACACTTCGTCCTCGCGCCGCGGCTCGTACACGGGCAACTCCGCTGCCTGTTTGATGCGGCCAATTTCCTGCACGGTTTGGGTTCTTTCATTCAGCAACTCCAGAATGCGGCGGTCCACATCGTCGATGCGGAGGCGGCAGACGGCGAGGGCCTCCTGTGCAGCATCGAACGTCATGGCGCGAATCCGCCCTTCAACTCACGCGCAAACTGTTCCAGGTGACTTTCCAGATCTTCGCGCCCCTCGTACTTTTCGATCAAACTCATGATCGCGCTACCCACCACAACTCCCTGTGCGACGCGTCCGATCTCCGCTACATGCTCCGGTGTCGAAACGCCGAAGCCCACCGCGACGGGCAGTGGCGAAACCTCGCGCATGCGCTCCACCAGCGGCGCGACTGAGGTGGAGACGTTCGATTGCTCCCCCGTTACTCCGGTGCGGCTCACCAGATAAATGAAGCCGCTGGAATACTTGGCAATCAGCTTCAAGCGCCGTTCGGAGCTGGTGGGAGCGGCCAGAAATACGGTATCCAGGTGCTCGTGGCGCATGGCACGGACGTAGTCTTCGGCCTCTTCCACGCTGGCATCAATGAGAAGACAGCCGTCGATTCCGGCGTCTCTTGCATCGCGTGCCAGCCGGGCCACACCGTAGCTTTCCACCGGATTCAGATAGGTGAACAGAAGCAATGGAACCTGCGAGGTCTGGCGAATCTGCCGCGCGATGGCCAGCACGCGCGTCAGAGTAGTCCCTTGCTGGATGGCACGGTAGCCGGCGCGCTGGATCACGGGCCCGTCGGCAATAGGATCTGAGAACGGCACGCCGAGTTCGATGAGATCCGCGCCGCCGCGCACCAGCGCCGCGACCAAAGATGCGGTTCTATCGGGAGCGGGGTCGCCCGCGGTGATATAAGCGACGAGGACGTGGGGCTGGGTGCGAAAAAGCTGTTCGATGCGCGTCACTCGGGTGCGATCCCCTGATCCATTTCCTTCAAGTTTTCGCGATAGATATCGATGTCCTTGTCGCCGCGTCCGGACAAATTCACCACGAAGATTTGGTTGCGATGCGTAGGCGCGAGGCGGATGGCTTCGGCTACCGCGTGGGCGCTTTCGAGCGCGGGAATAATTCCCTCCGTGCGGCTCAGCCTCACAGCCGCTTCCATGGCTTCCGCATCTGAGATGGAGCAGTATTCGGCGCGGCCCTGGTCGTGCAGCCACGCGTGCTCCGGGCCGACGAGCGCGTAATCGAGCCCTGCGGAAACGGAATGCGTCAGCGAAATCTGGCCATGCTCGTCCTGAAGCAGGTAGCTTCTTGCGCCCTGCAGAACGCCCGGCGAACCTCCGCTGAAACGGGCCGCGTGCGTGCCTAACTCCGGGCCGGTGCCGCCCGCTTCCACGCCGATCAGTTTCACGCCGGTGTCTTTGCTGGTGTCTGGGAGGAACGGATGGAAGATGCCGATGGCGTTGCTGCCGCCGCCCACGCAGGCGATGACGGCGTCCGGCAGGCGGTGCTCGGCGTGCAGGATCTGCTCGCGCGCTTCGACGCCGATACAGCGATGAAAATCGCGAACCATCATGGGATACGGATGCGAGCCAAGCGCGGAACCCAGCAGGTAATGGGTGGTCGAAACGTTGGTCACCCAATCCCGCATGGCTTCGCTGATGGCGTCTTTCAGGGTGCGGCTGCCGATGGTAACCCCCACCACCTTTGCGCCCAGGAGCCGCATGCGAAAGACGTTGAGGCGCTGCCGTCGCATGTCTTCTTCGCCCATGTAGACGGTGCAATCGAGTCCGAACAGCGCGCAGACCGTGGCGGTGGCGACGCCGTGCTGGCCAGCTCCGGTCTCGGCGATGATGCGGTGCTTGTTCATGCGGCGCGCGAGCAACGCCTGGCCCAGGCAGTTGTTGATCTTATGCGCGCCGGTGTGCAGCAGATCTTCGCGCTTGAGGTAAATACGCGCACCGTCGAGCTGTTCCGAAAGCCGCCGAGCGTAGTAGAGGGGTGTGGGGCGGCCGGCGTAGGTGTGCAGCAGATGGTCCAGTTCCTGCTGAAAAGCTGGGTCTTTGCGGGCGGCGAGATACGTGTTCTCGAGTTCTTCGAGCGGGCTCATCAACACTTCGGGGACGTAGCGGCCGCCGTACGGACCGAAGTGGCCGGCGCTATCGGGCTGCGTGGCTATTTGTGGCTCAAGGCTGCTAGCTGGCATGCTTGTAAAAATCGCGCCATCCGCGCGATATCTTTCCTTCCGGGACTGGATTCGAGCGAGGAGCAGGCATCAATGCCCCACGGTTGAACTTGTTCGATGGCAGCGGCGACGTTGTGTTCATCGAGTCCGCCGGCCAGAATCGTTTTCTGTTTGAGGCCGCGCGCGTACTCCCAATGGAAGGGCTTGCCGGACGCCGGGCCATCGAGCAGAATGGCTTCCGCGGGGAAGTCCAGCGCGGCGTGGTCAAGCGTTCCGTTCACGCGGATCGCTTTCCACACACGCACGGTCTTTGGGAAATCGGCAGCAGTCTCGCTTCCATGAAGCTGCGCGACATTCAGATCGAGATCGGCGCAAACCTGTTCGATTTCCGCGACCGGCCGGTTCACGAAAACGCCGACGCGCCAGATGTTCGGGGGAATGGTGTCGATCCAATCCCCTAGAGCGTGCGGGCTGGTGTGGCGCGGGCTGGGGGGGTGAAAGATGAAGCCCAACGCCTGCGCGCCACCATCGATGGCGGCTTGCGCCACTTCCGAATTCGTCACTCCGCAGATCTTCACGAACATGTCAGCTCCCGGATGGCGGCGGCGGGGTCGGTGGATTTCATCAAGTGCTCGCCCACCAGGAACGCCTGATAGCCGGCCTCTTCCAACGCCCGCACATGCCGGCGTGTCCGAATGCCGCTTTCGCTGACGCGAATCACGCCGGCGGGAATGCGCGGGGCGAGATCGAGCGAAGTCTCCACGCGCACCTGAAAGGTGCGCAAGTCCCGATTATTGACGCCGATGATGGCTGCGCCGGAATCGACCGCCTTCGCGAGGTCTTCGGCATCGTGAACTTCGACGAGGGCGGCAAGCAGGAACTGCGCGGCGAATTCGCGGAACTGGATCAGTTCTTCGGTGGTCAGAATGGCGGCAATCAAAAGGATGGCGTCGGCATGGTGCGCGGCCGCTTCCAGAATCTGCACCTTGCCGATGGTGAAGTCTTTGCGGAGCGCGGGAATAGAGACTGCCGACCGGGCTTGAGACAAGTGCGCCAGGCTGCCGTGGAAGAAGTCCCGATCAGTGAGCACGGAGAGCGCGGCCGCTCCGCCCAACTGGTAAGAAGCGGCAGTCCGGGCGGGATCGTAATCCGCCGTGAGAAGCCCCTTGCTGGGTGAAGCCTGCTTGATTTCGGCGATGATGGCGGGACGCTGCGCCCTTAACGCACGCGCGAAGGGACGGCGGGACATGATGGATTCCTCCGCCAGCGGTTCAAGCTGGGGCCGGCGCGTTTCGAGTTCGCGCAGCTCCGCCTGTTTCCGGTCAACGATGCGGGTGAGGATGTCGGGAACGCTAGCGGTCAAATTCCATGATATGCCTAGTTGACGCCGCCGCTGAGTCTCTTCATGGGCCGGTTGAAGCAGACGAGTATCGCGGCGCAGGCGATGCAGAAGAGCGCGACAATACTGAACAGCGTCGAAAGCTGGAACTGCTCATAGAGCGCGGCGACTCTGCCCCCAATGAATTCGCCCACTGAGATGGAGAGGAACCAGATTCCCATGATCATTGCGGCGATGCGGGCAGGGGCCAGCTTGGTCATGGCGCTCAAGCCAACGGGGCTGAGACAGAGCTCGCCGATGGTATGCAGGAAATAGGTGAGCACGAGCCACATGGGACTAACGGCCGTGCCATTCGCTACGGGGATGAGGACGGCGAAGCCCAGGCCGACGAAGACCAGGCCCAACGTGAACTTGATGGTTGTCGAGGGCTCGCGGTTCCGCATCTTCACCCAAATGACGGCGAATACAGGCGCGAAGATGACCAGGAAGATGGAGTTCAAGGTCTGGAACCAACTGGCCGGGAAGCCGAGACCAAAGACGGACAGGCGCGTATTGCGCTGCGCGAATAAGCTCAAGGTGGAGCCGGCCTGCTCAAAGGCGGACCAGAACATGGCCGAGGCGAGGAAGAGGATAAAGATGGCCGCGAGGCGTTTGCGCTCCACCGGGGTCCATCCGGGCGAGAGCAGGAGAGCGCTGAAGACCACCACGGTGAGGATGGTGAGGAACGCGCCGAAGCCGTCGGAGATGCCTTTCGCGGAGATCACTCCGGTGGACGCGAGAACGGCGATGACGATGGCGATGACGGCGATCACGCCGCCGGCGATGAGAGCGCGCCGCCGGGCGATGGGGTTCGGAGCAGGGGGATAGCCAGCGTCGCCCAAGTGCTTTGCGCCCGCGAGATATTGAATGACGCCGAACGTCATGCCGAGTCCCGCGATGGCCAGGCCGTAGCGGTAATTGATTTTCTCGCCGATGGTGCCGATGATGAACGGGGCGATTAATGCGCCTGTGTTGATGCCCATGTAGAAGATGGAAAACCCGGCGTCGCGGCGCGGGTCGCCTTCCGCATAGAGTCCGCCGACAATGGTGCTTACGTTGGGCTTCAGGAGGCCTGTGCCCAGCACCACCAGGGTGAGCGCACCGTAGAATGCAACGAGGCCCGGCAGAGCCATCAGGTAGTACCCGGCGGCGATGATGATGCCCCCGTAGAGGACGGCTTTGCGCTGCCCCAGGATGTTGTCCGCGACCCATCCGCCGGGAAGGCTCAACAGGTAGACCAGCGAGAGATAGAGACCGTAAATGATGGCCGCCTGGGAGGTGGAAAAGCCGAGGCCGCCCTGGGCGATGCGGGCGGTCATGAAGTAGATCAGGATCGCGCGCGCGCCATAGAACCCGAAGCGCTCCCACATCTCGGTGAAGAACAAGGTGGCGAGGCCGCGCGGGTGGCCGAAGAAGGTTGTCATTAGAAGTTAGTCGAGTTTATCATTCGCCTTCCGTTTTAGGAGGCGCCTTCCGTTTTAGAGGACGCGTTCCGTTTTAGAAAGTTCCAGAGGCGCTTCAGGGTTTTGCGGCTGGTGGCGATATTTCCGATGGCTACGCGCAGGACCACGCGGCCGTGGAGCACGGTGTGGGAGATGTAGGCCTCGCCCTGGGAATTGATGGCGTCGAGAACCCGTAGATTGGCTTCGTCGGAACCACGGAGGCGGAAACAGACGAGGGAAAACGGGACAGGGGCCATGAGCTCAAAGCGATCGTCGGCTTGCACCCACTCGGCGAACTCGCGGGCCATGGCGCATTGATCCTTGATGATGGCGGCGAGGCCCTCGCGGCCAAAGGCGCGCATGATGAACCAGAGCTTCAGGGCGCGGAAGCGACGGCCGAGTGGGATGGCATACTCCATCAGGTTGACCTCGCGCTGCTGGTCATCGCCCTGGAGGTATACGGGCGGTTTCAAGGAGAACGCGCACTTCAGAATCTCGGGGCGGCGGGTGTAGAGGATGCTGCAATCCACAGGCGTGAACATCCATTTGTGGGGATTGAGGACGAGCGAATCGGCGAACTCCGCGCCGTCGAGAATGTAGCGGAACTCGGGCACGATGGCAGCGGGGCCGGCGTAGGCGGTATCGACGTGCAGCCAGAGGCCGCGATGCCGGGTGCAGTGGGAGATTTCGCGAACCGGATCGATGCTGGTGGTGGAAGTTGTGCCCACCGTCGCCACCACGCAGAAGGGCTGGCGGCCGGCTTCGAGATCGCGGCGGATGGCGTGTTCGAGTTCGCTGGTCTTCATGCGGAAGGCGTTGTCCGCTGGGATCTTGCGGACGTTTTCCTGCCCGATGCCGAGCGCGATGGCGGCTTTTTCGATGGAGGAATGGGCGTGCTCGGACTGATAGAGAACGAGGGTCCGGTGGGAGCGGCCGGTGGTGCGGACTTCTGGCGCGGCTAATTCGCGCGCCGCGGCAATTGCGTGCAAGCTGGAGGTGGACGCGGTATCGAAGATGATGCCGAAGTTATCGTCGGGCAAGCCCATCCACTGCCGGAGCCAGGCGAGCACGACGATCTCTAGTTCCGTCACGGCGGGCGATGTTTTCCAGAGAATTCCGTTGGTGTTGAGGGCGGCGATGAGGAGCTCCGCCAGAATTCCCGGCGCCGATGCGGAGGTGGCGAAATAGGCCAGAAAACCGGGATGGTTCCAGTGCGTGACGGCGGGGAGGACGAGCTTCTCGAAGTCGGCGAGCGCGAGATCGAGAGGTTCGCCTTTCTCGGGGCCGGCGGCGGGCAAGGCATCCACCAGGTCGCCGGGTTTGGCGCGCGAAAGCACCGGGTATTTTTCAGGATGTTCCAAGTAGGTGGCGACCCAATCGACCAATTGATGGCCGAGGCGCCGGAACTCGTCAGGGGGCAGATCAGGCATTTTTCAATTCTTCTATATGGGGTAGCCAGGACTTGAGCCAGGCTTTGAATTCTTCGAGAGCGTCGTCTTGAGCGGCGGTGAGGGGAATGGCGGGCGGACCTACTTTCAGGCCGCGGGCTTCGACGGCGGCGGAGATGCCGACGGGCACGGGGAAGCGGTCGATCCAATCGATGAAGAGGGAGAGATGGTCCTGCAGCTGTTGGGCGCGGGCTTCATCGGACCGATCGAGAGCGCGCTTGAGAGCGACGATGAGCTCGGGGACGGCGGATGCGACGCCGCTGACGATTCCGTCGCAACCCGCGTGGTGGGCATGGGCGAAGAGCCGGTCATTCCCGCAGAGGAGGGTGAAAGGGTGCTGCCTTCGGAGACCGGCGAGCGAGTCGAAGAACGCCTGGTCGCCGCTGGAGTCCTTGATTCCGGCGAAGTCGCCGCTGAGGAGGAGTTCGCGGGCAATGCCGAGCGAAATGGGGTTGGCAAACGCGGGGATGTTGTAGAGCAGAATGGGCAGCGCGCCACCGATGGCGAGAGCGAACAGACGGTAGAACTCCAGGATCTGTTCTTCGCCGTAACGATAGAAATAGGGCGGCATGAGGAGCAGGCCGGCAACACCGGAATCGACGGCGGCTTCGCCCAGTTGTACGGCTGTATCGAGGGTGGAGTGGCCCACGCCGACCACGACGGGGACGCGGCTGCGCTTGACGGCGAGATGCACGAGGCGCTGGCGTTCGGCTGGCTGGATGTTTAGAAACTCGCCCGTGGAGCCGAGGAGCACGATGCCATCGACACCGGAGCGCGATAGCTTGTCGACCAGTTCCAGCATGCCGGCATAATCGGCTTCAAAGCCATTGCGGCGGTGCGGCGTGACGGCCGCGGCCCAGACGCCCGAGAACGGATTCGGCTGAGTGTCGCTTTTATCACCTTCAGAAAACGATCGGTGGAACATGCAGCGCTGCTAGGCTAACACGACGGCGGACGCAATTCGGGCGTCCCGAGTTCCTGACGAGCCTGGTTCGTGGCGGATTTTCGTTAGGCGGCGG
>PLFE01000134.1 GCA_003136675.1 Bryobacterales bacterium | reverse complement strand
AGGAGTCGCAGGTCGATTACGGCACCGGGCCCATGGTCCGCGACGCACAATCCGGGAAATACCGGCGCACGCGTCTGTTCGTGCTGACGCTCGGCTTCAGCCGCAAGTGCATCCGGCTTCTTACCTTCCATTCCAGCGCGCGCATCTGGGCCGAACTCCATGAACAGGCCTTCCGCCGCCTGGGCGGCACAACTAAGGTTGTGGTGCTCGACAACCTGAAAGAAGGCGTGCTCGAGCCCGATCTCTACGATCCTGGTTTGAATCCTCTGTACCGCGACGTGCTGGCCCACTATGGCGTGGTGGCGCTGCCCTGCCGCATTCAGGATCCGGATCGCAAAGGCAAGGTGGAAGCCGGCGTGGGACACGCCCAGAAGACGCCTCTGAAGGGCCAGCGCTTCGACAGCCTGGAAGCGGCGCAAGCTCACCTCGATCATTGGGAAGAGCGATGGGCCGATCAACGCATTCACGGCAGCACCAAGCGCCAAGTGGCCGCCATGTTCGCCGAGGAGAAACCCTCGCTGCAGCCGCTGCCGCTGGAACCGTTTCGCTATTACCAGTATGGCGAACGAACCGTGCACCTGGATGGATGCGTCGAGGTGGAAGCGGCCTACTACGGCGTGCCGCCGGGCTGGATCGGCCGCATGGTGCGTGTGCAGTGGGACGCGCGCCACGTACGCCTGCTCCATCCGCGCACCGGGGAACTGTTGCGGGAGCATCTGCGCCAGCAGCGCGGCCGTCATCGTATTAAAGAGGAAGACCGCCCCAAACACACGCCGCCCGGTACCGTGCAACTGCTGGACAAGGCCACCCAGTCGGGGCCAAACATCGGCCGGTTCTGCGCCGCCCTGCAGGAACGCCAGGCCGAAGCCGCCGTGCGCCGCATTCAAGGCATTCTGTCCTTCGCCAAAAAGTATGGTGTGGCCCGAGTGGACGACGCTTGCGCCGCCGCCCTCGAACTGGAGGCCTACGACTATCGTTTCATCCGCCGTTATCTGGAGCGCACCTCGCAGCCTCCGCTGAGCTTGCGGCAGGTCGATCCATTGATCCGCCAGCTCGCGCTTTACCGCGACCTGATTGAAGAACGCACCCAGCAGGATAACCAGGAGCCTAACTCATGAACATTCCCGAATTACAACGCGCGCTACATCAACTCCGGCTCGGCGGCATGGCCGCCGTTCTGGAAACACGTCTCCGTCAAGCTCATGCCGAGCCCATGGCGCCCATCGATCTGATCTCGTGTCTGATCTCCGACGAACTTACCCGCCGCGGCGACCGGCTGCTCGAACGCCGCCGCAAACAGGCCGGTTTTCGCGACTCCCACCGGACGCTCGACAGCTTCGACTTCACCTTCAATCCCAAGATGAACCGCAGCCTGGTCTTCGATCTGGCCACTTGCGGCTTCATCGCCAAACGCGAGGACGCTTTGTTTCTCGGTCCCGGCGGCACGGGCAAAAGTCATCTGGCTCAAGCCATCGGACAATCCGCCATCCTGCAGGGTTATCGTGTCTTTTACCGCGAAACGCATGTGCTGCTCGATGAACTCGCCGATGCGGTTGCCGATGGCCGGCGCAAACAGCACATCGAGTCTCTGGCCACGGTTCCGCTGCTGATTATCGACGACTTCGGAATGCGCAAGCTCCCGCTCACCGCCGCCGAGGACTTACTGGAGATCGTCATGCGCCGCTATGAGCGTGCCAGCACGCTGCTCACTTCCAATCGTCCGGTGGAGGATTGGGGAAAGCTGTTGGGCGACACCGCGGCGGTGAGCTCGATGCTCGACCGGCTTCTTCACCACGGCCACGTTCTCAAGTGCGGCCCGCGTAGCTGGCGCACCAAGGCCGTCCCGGCGGGTGTTTCGTGAGACGGCGGCAACCGGCGCGGACGAACTCTCCGGCTGTCGGCCCGGACCGTCGTGGGCGGAAAGGGGCGTTCATTATGAGTTTTTCAAGGCATGGGCAAATCTATCAATCCGATGTGTTTCTCGATTCAGGCTGGAGGCGGAGCCAGCTTCGGCTTCGCCCCCGTCCCATCGTCTTGATGAGTTTGCAGCCGGCTATTCCTTGGCGAGTTGCTCTCCAGCATTGCTCGCCTCCGCTTCACCAGCCGGTTCTATTTTGCACCCGACCGCGGAAACTTGTAAACCACCCTTGCACAAAGTGTCCCGGAAGGGTAAAACTATGGCTTGTCCTGATCACGTTCCATTGGCCGGTTTTGGGGTGACCACCATTGGCCGGATTTGAGGTGACCACTGAGGCCCAAGGTTCATTTTTAGAGAAACGTTATGGCTGGATAACGCCCGCCGAAGCCCGCTTCATCACATTGCCCCCGGAGAGGAGTATTCGCAAAGGATGGCATCCGACGCAAAGGATCGACTAGACTGCCGGACGCGGACGTGCCCATCCAACGGAAGTCCCAGTACTTAGAGATTACATAGGTCGCTTGTAAGGCGCGGTCGCCGCGTAAGATTAATAAGGGAGATGCATGAAACTAGTCAGCAGTCTTTTTGATCAACTCGGGCGTGGCGCACAGACTTTCGCCAGATTTACGCTGTGCGCGAGTGTGGTCGCGTGCTTACCCGCGCAGACGTTCACTTCCTTGCGCAGCTTCGATATTACCGACGGCGCAAGTCCCTATTCCGGACTCATCGAGGCGATCAACGGAGATTTGTATGGCACGACCTTAGGCGGCGGAACCGGTACCGGCGGAACGATCTTTAAGATAACCCCAGATGGAACATTAACGACACTTTATAACTTCTGCTCGCTGAGCGAGTGCGCGGACGGTGAAGGTCCGCAGGCAAAACTGGTGGAAGCTGCCGACGGGAACCTGTATGGAACGACATCCGAGGGCGGCCCTGGGTACCACGGCACGATTTTCAAAATGACGCCGGGTGGAACTCTTACGACACTCTATACCTTTTGTGCCCAAGATGGATGCCCCGACGGTCAATATCCTTTCGGACTGATCCAAGCAAGCAACGGCGATTTTTTCGGGACTACTACCCATGGTGGAGTGAACAATGCCGGTACGATCTTCGAATTGAGCCAGAGTGGCGTCTTTACCACGCTGTATGAGTTTTGCGTTGAATCCGGGTGCGCGGATGGCCAGTCCCCATCAGGCATCATCCAAGCCGCAAATGGAGATTTCTATGGGACCACCTCCGCTGGCGGTACCACTCCGTGCCCGTTTAGTGGAGGCTGCGGAACATTCTTTAAGCTGACTGCGGGCGGCACCCTGACGAGTCTATACAGCTTCTGTTCCCAAGCCGGGTGCGCTGACGGTGCTAATCCCTATGCGGGACCGACGCAAGCGTCCAACGGCAATTTCTACGGAACAACGTCCCACGGCGGAGCCAACCCTAACTCTGGTACGGTGTTCACAATCACCCAGGACGGAAATTTAGATACTTTGTACAGCTTTTGCTCGCAAAACGCCTGCGCTGACGGCTATCAAGCGAGCGGCGTCGTTGAAGGGACTGATGGAAGCCTTTTCGGAACAAATGAACAGGGCGGGATCGCGAGCTTCTCGTGCCCGTATGGGTGCGGTACGATTTTCGAGTTAACCCCGAGTGGCAAGCTGACGACGCTGTATAGCTTTTGCTCGCAAAACGAATGCACAGATGGATTCTACCCGTATCCCGCGGCTGGGCTTCTGCAGAGCACCAGTGGGATCTTTTACGGAAATACTTCGGCGGGCGGCGGGTATCTTTATTACGGCTCGGTTTTCAGCCTCTCTCTAGGCCTCAAACCGTTCGTCAGAACCCAGCCTAGTCACGGCGGCGTAGGTGAACTCATCAAAATTTGGGGAGATGTTGGCGATGGNNGTTACTTTTGATGGCGTGTCCGCTGAGTTCAAAGTAGTTTCGAGCTCGCTAATTGCTGCCAAAGTTCCGAGCAGCGCGACCAGCGGAACGATCCGAGTTCTAACACCCAGCGGCACGCTTTCGAGCAAAACGCCCTTTCGCGTGCAACAGTAGGGGGCTGCGGCACATTACAGGCATTATCGTCCTACGCTGGGTGTCGATGTGATCATTGGGAGGAGCACACAATTGTGGAGATCAAGAATCTTTCAGCGGAACTGGAACGCAGCGGTTAGGCCCTGATTCCGCATGACCTTAACGCCGAAAGATTCGTGTTTCTGCCCGACGCTTGTCCAGGCAAGTCGCCGCTCCCCACAGGGACCTCGGTCCTAACCCGTCAGCAAGACTGGCGTCGTTTCGCCATCTCGGATTGTGGATGCGGGATGCGGTTATTGCGCTCAGCCGTGTCAGCGGAAGAATTCGATACCGAGCGATGGAACAAGATTGCGGATCTGCTCAGAGCCAACAAGGGGCGACTGGGAGACCTCGGCGGGGGAAATCATTTCTTGGACGCGATCCTGCCCTACGAAGATGGTCCCGTCTACTTCCTAATCCACACCGGCTCACGAAATGAATCTGGTCATGTCGATGAATTGGTAGGCCGGCCCAGCGACTTCGACCGTGTGTTTGATCAAGTCGTTCGGTGGGCAATTGAGAATCGAGCAACGATTCACGAGAGGATCGAGTCGGTCTTCGGACCAACAGACCTGGTCCTGGATCTGCCGCATAATACTTTTGAGGAGTTGCGCGATGGCAGTGTCATCATACGCAAGGGCTCCGTCCGCCTCGCGCCAGGCGAAGTTTCAGTTCTCCCTTCTCATATGTCTGGCGATGTAGTTATGATACGGGCCAACGATCGGGTCGGAGAAATCCTCAATTCAATGAGCCACGGCACTGGCAGGAAGATGGCCAGAAGTGAATGCAAGCCTCTGGNNATACGACTACGACGCTTTAAGAAAATCCATTTTGATTCCGACGCGCGTTGAGGATAGTTCGTTGCGCACGGACGGGCCGTTTGCCTATCGAGAACTCGACGAATGCCTGGAACTAATCAAGGACTACGTCGAGGTTGTCGCGCGATTCAGCGTCATTGGTTATATGGGACATCTCGGTTGATATCAACCGAGAGTTAGCAGTGCCACGCGAATCAAGGAGTGCCCTCGCCAAGTGGGTTTCTGCGTTATGGCGACATATCGGTAGTTGGTCGCCCGCTGGTTTCTTGTACTCGATTGCTTTCACCATTTTCACTCANNACGTCGCTTGCCCGTGACTGAGGACACCCGTGCCAACCGTTGTGGAACCGTGCTTGAACGTCACCGTTCCAGTCGCGGTCAGCGGCGCGACGGATGCGGTCAGGGTTACGCCTTGGCCTAAGCTCGATGGATTCGGCGAAGAAGTGAGCTTCGTTGCAGTGCCCACTATGGACTGATCTTCACGGCGGTGATCGGAGGGCCGACGACGGCCAGCCTCCTTAACACCTCGACAAATACTATCGTCGCCCAGTTCTTTTCCAGCACGCCAGGAAACGGGGAGCCGGTCACCGATAACAATTTTGCTGCATTTGGCCCGGATGGAAATTCGGTATGGATGGTGTTGGCATGCGGCGGCGTGCCCTATTGCACGACAGTCGACGGAGCAGCGACGGAAGTGGTGGGACTGAGCGTTCCCTCTGGTAAACTGATCGCCCAGTTCGCGGTGCCTAGTGATTCGCTCAATATTGCGTTTCCGACGGCGAGCCCTCAATAGCACCGTTCCTCCGTGGAGACGTGATGTAGTACGTCGCATGGGGGCTTTTCGCGCTTATCGCGCTTTTCGCGCAGCCTGCGACGACCCCATTTCCCGTCCATCCTCCACGCAGTTCAGGGCGGTCTTGTGAAGCCCAACGGTTTCTGGCGTTCCTTTCTCGACTCAACAGTAAGCGTCAGAGCAACGCATCTACCGATTTAACCTCGTCGATGTTGAACTGGAACAATGACCGATGAGCAGAGTTCCCAAAGGCCCGCACGGCGAACCCCGGCAGAGATTGTGCAGCTACTGGATGACCCATCGCCGCGCGCTGTTACACTGAGCCCAAAGAACATCGTCTTCCCGAATGGGCCGGCGAAGGACTTTGTGATAAATCCTTTCACAGAGTTAACGTGCGAGACCGCTCAGCTCTACGTCGCAGCGCCGTATGTCGCGGAGACGAGTCAGCTATTGAGCGCAGCCCAAAACGGGGTGTCAGTTAAACTGTTGGCCGGCCTGAACGCCAGCACTACTCCTCAAGCACTTGCCGCGGTCCATGGGAGTCGAACGTGATGGTTGATACCACCGATATGCCTCGCCTGCGATTCGCGGCTACTTACCTGTTGGCCATTCCTCTGTTGGCTGGATCTACCCCCACCTCAGTTACGCTCAGCGGTTCCACGAACCGCGCGGCACGGCCCGCAAGGCCCAAGCCTGTTAACGTGATGCTGAAGGACGGGACGGCCCGGAAATGAGGCTCCGCTACTGCTGCACCGTGATAAGCGTTCCCGCCTGCGTCGTCAAGCCGTTATAAATTGCCATCGTGGGCTGGTCGCCATTCGCGAGCGAGGGCGGCACTACCACATTGAACTGAAACTCGCCCGCAAGAACCAGGCCGGCGAAGGTTACCGTCGCAGGCACGCCGCCGATGGTGATCACCGGCATTGTCGATAACGTTCCCGACTGCGTTACGGACCCGCTCACCAACGGTGTCGACGTGGATCCGAAACCGTTGGCGTACATCACGATTGTCTCCCCGGGCTGGGCGGGAGTGGTCAGACCGGGATACAGACTGGTTGGACCGAGGTAACTTCCGTCGGCGTGGGTGGCCGCAATATAAGGTCCGCCGCCGAAAACGAAGAACGAAGGAGATTCCGCCTGCGCCTGCACCATGAAACTTGCGCTGATCACTCCATTGTCGGAGACCTGCACGGGTACCGATCCGGAAATGGGATTCGGAGGCGTGAGTATGTTCACCTGCGTAGGGCTGATGTAGTAAACGTAGGCAGGCACGCCATTGACCGTAACGCTGAGCCCATCCAGACTGGTTGGCAGTTGGCCACCCACGAAGTCCGAGTTCCCCCAGATTCGTGTATCGCCTGCCGGGCCGAGATTGGAGCCAAAGATCTCCACCCACGTGTTCGGCGCAATCGTAGCCACACCGCCCTCCGCATTCGCCACCGCCGCGAGCGCCGGGGTGGCCGTAATGAGAGGATCGGGCGCAAGACCGACGGGGGACCCTGCTGCTCCGAAAATCGAGGAGTGGGGATCGATCTGGCCAGTGGCAACGTTTATCGTGGCAAGGCCGTCACCAGCGGCGACATAATAGGCGCCGTATTCGAGCAGCAGCACGGAGGATAGATAGCCATTACTGTCGGTAGTTCCCACCTGCGTGGCCGCGCCGGTTGTGGTGTTGATGGTGTAAAGATTGCTGTTGGATTCCATGTACAGCGTGCTGGAACCAACGGAAAGCCTCTGATAGTAAGTTTGACCGTTGGGGATGGCGCTGGCGCCGATGGGCCCAATCGTGGTGATGGCGCCCGTCTGGGGATTTATCGAAAATAGAGTAGCCACCTCAAAAGAACCCGCACCGGCCAAGCCATAGAGTCCAGTGGTGGTTGATCCGAACGTGGCGAGATTGGGGTTGCCGGTCACTCCTCCTATGAGCGTGAGGTTTGCGTTGGCCGTGTTTACCGAATACAGGAGTCCGTTCTGTTCGGTGTACAGCACACCGTTGGCAACAGCCAGGCCGTCATATCCCCCGGACCCCATATTGCCGATCAAAGTAAATGCGCCCGAGTTGAGGTCGACGGTCCCGAAAGGATTCTCCACCCCCGCCGCCGCTGTTGCGAGCATATAGGCATTCGCCGTCAACATGACCGGCGGGGCGCCCGAAGGCAGAGGATCGGGCGCAACTCCGACGGGGGACCCCGGTCCTCCGGAAATCGCGGAGCCGGGCGTGAGCTGGCCGGTGTTGACGTTGAGCGTGGCAATTCCCGAACCGGTGCCCGCGTAATATGTGCCGTTTTCAAATAGCGGCACGGAGGTTAGATAGCCATTACTGTCGGTGGTTCCCACCTGCGTGGCCGCGCCGGTTGTGGTGTCGATAGTGTAAAGGTTGCTGCTGAATTCCATGTACAGCGTGCTGGAACCAACGGAAAGCCTCTCATAGTAACCTTGACCGTTGGGTATGGCGCTGGCGCCGATGGGCCCAATCGTGGTGATGGCGCCCGTCTCGGGATTTATCGAAAATAGAGTAGCCACCTCAAGAGAACCCACGCCGGACACGCCGTAGAGTCCGGTGGTAGTTGAACCGAAAGTATTGAGATTGGTGCCGATCAGCCCTCCGATAAGGGTGAGGTTTGCGTTGCTGGTGTTGACTGAATACAGGAGTCCGTTCTGTTCGGTGTACAGCACACCGTTGGCAACAGCCAGGCCGTCATATCCCCCGGATCCCATATTGCCGATCAAAGTAAACGCGCCCGAGTTGAGGTCGATGGTCCCGAAAGGATTCTCCACCCCCAGCGCCGCGGTTCCGAGCATATAAGCCAAATTGTCGGCCTGTAAGAAGGCCGGGAGTGCGACGAGAACTCCAACTGCCAAAAGACCTGCGGTGGTGTGTTTGCGAATAGTCAAGTTGCCTCCCTGTTGCCGATCCACTACACTAGCGTAACGCCGCTGGCCTGCGCGAGTTGCGTGAGCTGGCCGAGCAGGTCCTGCGCCTCACTGCACATCGGAGTCGGAGCACGACCGGAGTTTCCGGATTCCGACGAGTTGATAGGCAGCGTTCACGCAACGCAATGCATTCGAGGATTTACCGCATGCCGCCGAAGGACGAGTTGGGGAGTTATCTCGCTTTGCTTTTCTCGCTTTTCTCGCACCACGAGCGTGAGGGGAAATCGCATCGCGCCTCAAAACACTCCTGGCAGTAGGCGCTTTGTGCGCTTTGAATACACCCTATAGTCATCTCCGAAGGCCTTCACCAGCGCCAGTTCCTCAATATGTATCCCCCCGCCACCCCCAGTCGAGTACGCCCCTGTCGGGTCCCAAAGATTCACAGGGTCACCGGATGCATAGGACGTTCAGTGGGCACTTGAGGCTTCAGAGACGCAGGTGGCTCCATCTGAAAATACGAACCCATGCCTTTCCACTAAAGCAAAAAACGGAAATGCTCGAAGACTGCGGACAACGGGTGGAGGCGTGAACCAATCCACCTTGTCCCTAGTTGATTTGCCCGTGCGTAGCTCTCGGTGGGTATCGCTCTGCGTTGTCGCCTTTCCATCCGATAACAAGAACACCTGTTCCTCGCTATGATCCTCCGGGAATATGTTGATCGTCCTCTTAAGTCTCTCGAGCTTCCCATTCCCCCCAACAACGTACTCGTCGTTAACCACCCAGTCGCCGGTTTCATCTGTCTGACTGACACGCACGGCAGAAACGCGTCCGTTGACGTAATCAACCTCCCCGACAACCGGACTCCCCCCCAACGGCCGCGCCTCATCCCGCAACTGGGACTCGCTGCGGTAGCCGCACCACCGTCCATGGGAATCATCCCTCAAAAAGTAGACTGTCGCGGTCGTGCGGGTCGGCTGTCCGAAGACCGAACTCAGAAACAACACAACTGCCGCCACGGGAATAGGTCTGGGTGCCATTTCAACCTCTAACACCAAAACAGTCGGTCGCGACGGTCAGGCTTATGTTTACCGTTGGAGCACCGACTGTCAAATCGAGATTTGCTTGGTCCTGATCATCGCCGGATCCGTTCACATGCGAAAACTCATGGATGAGCGTGGCCATAACCAGTTTCAACGAGGTCCGCCAGAAGAAATTCTGGTCATAGTAAATAGTGCCGGAAGCATCGCCTGTAATTACTCCGAAATCCGCCCCCTGCGCCTGCATAACCTTGAATACTGGGGTAATCGGCGGGCCCGCC
>PLFE01000023.1 GCA_003136675.1 Bryobacterales bacterium | reverse complement strand
GACGACACGCTGTCGAGCACCATCGTCTTCAGACGGAGCCACACCGCCTCCTTCTCTACTCGTTCAACTGCAATCAATTCAGTCACTTGTAAGGTCCTCAGAGTCTGCGTTATTGGGCATTAACGTTCGCCAATGTGACCTTACCTCTGAGCTGAGAAGAACGCCAGCGGGATAGTGAGCTTGTACATTTACGCGCGGCAATGGGGCGAAAAATAGCTCGCCTTTCTTGGCGGATCGACAGCGCGACGGACTCAACAACCTGTAGCCGAAGCCCCGACGGCTCGCTTAGAGGTGGCTTTCGGCCTGTGTAGCGCAATCGTAATAGTCAAGGGAATAACATACGCAAGCGGATCGAAACTGCTACCGTGAAACTACTTCCGTATGCGATTTTTCCGCCCGCGAACCATGAGGTTCACTATCCCCCTGCTCTTCACGGTCCACCTTTTCGCAGGTTCGACGCCAACCAGCGTCACGCTCACCAGTGCCACGAATCCCACGTTACTTGGACATGCCGCTACCTTGACCGCGACCATCTCGCCGTCTTCAGCTACGGGCTCTGTCACTTATTACGATGGAGCTACTTTTCTTGGGGTACGAACCCTCGCCGCTGGGCACGCGCAACTGAAAACAACGCTGCTTGCCAGTGGAGCCCGTACTATCACGGCCTATTACGCAGGCGATTCAACGCATGCGCCGAGCACTTCCCCGATCTTGATTCAGACGGTGAATTCAGTAGCCGGAAACGGATTCCTCGCGCCGGCGTTTTGGAGCGCCGGAACGAACGCGGCTGCGGCGTATGTGGCTGTCGCCGATATCGACGGGGACGGTAAGCCTGACCTGGTCGTCGCAGGCGAATTGTGCTATTGCATCTCGATCCTGTTGGGAAACGGCGACGGCACATTCCAAAGCCCTCTTTTCGCCGGCATGCCGAACTCATGGCTACCCAGTTCGGTTGCGGTCGGGGATTTCAACGGAGACGGCAAACCCGATCTGGTGGTGGGGAGCACGCAATCGAGTGGCCTGTACATTTTGCTGGGGAACGGGGATGGAACCTTCAGCGCCGCGGAAAATTGGGCGGAGGGTTTTTCTGGACCGGTTGCGGTAGCGGACGTCAACGGAGACGGAAAGCTCGATGTAGTTACGAGTGGCTTTGGTTTTATTGGGATCTACCTTGGCGGAGGAGACGGCAGCTTGCTGTTCTCGGGTGAGTTAGGCTATTACGCAACGAGCGCCCCCGTCGCGTTTGGTGATTTCAATGGAGACGGCAAGATCGACATCGCCGTCACTAGTCAACTTACCCTCAACACCCTGCTGGGGAACGGCGACGGCACGTTTCAAACCGCGCTGGTCTCCTCGGTTTACGGTGGCGACTCCGTCGCGGTAGCAGACTTCAATTCCGACGGCAAGCTGGATATCGCTACGGCGGGTGGGGATGCGTCAGTCGCGCTTGGGAATGGCGATGGGACTTTCCAGCCTGCGACGGTCTACGGGACCGGGTATTCAGTCGCGACTGGCGATTTCAATGGAGATGGGAACACCGACCTGGTGATCGTCGAGGGTCCGGCCAATACACTCTCCATCCTGTTGGGAAATGGGGACGGCACCTTCCAGAAACCCGAATCCTTCGGCAGTGGTGGTGACGCGGCATCCGTCGCCGTGGCCGATCTGAATAGAGACGGAACCGCCGATCTTGTGATGGCGGAAACCAATACGGCCGCAGTCATGCTGGCGCCATTCGGCTTTTCCACCTCGACCGCGCTCTCTTCGTCGCAGGGTTCGTCAACTTATGGTCAAGGCGTGACGTTGACGGCGACCGTATATCCATCCTCCGCAACCGGCATGGTGACGTTCCAGAACGGGGCAACCGTGCTCGGAACCGCGGCTCTGTCGAACGGGATGGCGGCCATCACTGTGTACGCGCTGCCGGCGGGCACCCAGACAGTGACCGCATCATACGCGGGCAATGGAACTTACGGTCCCAGCACGACCGGGCCGATCACCCAGACCGTTACCGTGGCCACCAGTTCCACCTCCATTGCGTCGTCGGCGAACCCCTCCGCCATGAATCAGGCAATCACGCTTACCGCCGCGGTTCTGCCGTCTGTTGCTACCGGTACTGTTACGTTCCTGAATGGAACCTCCGCCGTTGGCTCCGCGCCGCTTATCGGAGGCAACGCGGCTCTCACGCTCTCGACTTTGCCGGCGGGGTTAAATGCCCTGAGCGCGCTCTACAGTGGGGACGCGAACGATCTGCCCAGTACTGCACCGCAGTTGGCGCAGAATGTTACGGGGGCCGGGCCGGTTACCGGGATTATCCTCTCGTCGAGCGCAAATCCCTCCTCTCTTGGGCAGAAGGTGACATTCACTGCTTCTGTGTTCCCGGTCAGCGCCGGCGGATTCGTAACCTTCTATGACGGGACGACCCCGCTTGAGACGGAGCCGGTTGCCGCAGGACAGGCCCTATTTTCCACAACACTCTTGGCTGCGCAAACCAGATCGATCAGAGCGTATTATGGCGGCGGACCAGACGCGCCCAGCACGTCCGCCACAATCTCGCAGTTGGTGAATCCGCGAGTGGACACCGGATTCACGATCCTGGCGAGCCCGATTCCCTATGGGCTCGATGCATACTTTGGCGCCGTGGCCGGGGATTTCAACCTGGATGGAAAACCCGATATCGCTTTTAACGGTGATAACGGAGCCTGTGTCGCGCTCGGCAATGGGGATGGGACATTTCAGATTTCTCAGCCTCCTAGCCCAACGTGCAACTACGATGTTAACGGCGTGGGAATCGCGACGGCAGATTTCAACGGCGATGGAAAACCGGACCTTGCGTTGGCCAATTTTGGACTCGGTGACCTTGTGATCATGCTTGGTAACGGTGACGGAACGTTCCAGACCCCGGTCAGTTACCCGGACGCGCAGGGTAATCAGCCTGGTCCCATTGTCGTGGGGGACTTCAATGGGGACGGTCGAGCCGACTTAGCTATCGGCAACA
This sequence comes from Bryobacterales bacterium, assembly GCA_003136675.1. Classification (GTDB taxonomy): domain Bacteria; phylum Acidobacteriota; class Terriglobia; order Bryobacterales; family Bryobacteraceae; genus Bog-113. The sequence goes on along the minus strand of PLFE01000023.1, from coordinate 2,034 downwards.
CCACGAACGTATCCGTTTTTTTGGGTAACGGCGATGGAACGTTCGAAGCCGCCGTCCCGTATCCCGTGGCCGGCGCGTCGTCGATTGTTGTCGGAGACTTCAATGGGGACGGTAAATCAGATCTCGCCGTTGCCATCGCGGGCGACGGAAGCGTCACAATCCTTCTCGGGAATGGGGATGGAACGTTTCAGGCGGGTACATCGTACCCGGCGGGATCGGTTTCCTACTTCATCACCGCAGGCGATTTCAACCTCGATGGGAAGACAGACCTTGCGATCCTGGACCACCACCAGGGGAACGTTTATATTCTCCTCGGCAACGGCGACGGCACTTTTCAGCCGGCGGTTCCCTACAGCGCCGGCGGCGCTCCGTTTATTACGTCGGCCGCCGTCCTTGATTTCAATAGCGATGGCAAGCCCGATCTTGCTGTCGCTGTGCCGGAATCGCCCGATCTTTCGATTCTGATCGGCAACGGCGACGGGACTTTTCAGCCTGCTGTTCTGTATCCGTCCGGGATGGGGGAGTATGGATACTATTCCCCTTCTCTCGTGGTAGCGGATTTTAACCTGGATGGCGCGACGGATGTAGATAGCGGTGTTATGTGGCTAGGGATTGGCAAGGCGTCAACCACGACCACATTGACCTCGAGCTTGAACCCCGCCGCGTTTGGTCAAAGCGTAACCCTGACGGTTACCGTCTCTCCGAAAACGGCGACGGGAACCGTGACGTTCTCGAACGGCACGCTTCTTGGAACCGTAAACCTGAGTGGGGGCGTGGCCGAATTGACGACTTCGTCGCTCCCGGCGGGAGCGCTCACCCTGACCGCTGCGTACAGTGGCGATTCGGGAGACGCCTTGAGCAGCGCGTCCCTGAATCAAACGATTCTGCCCGCTTGTCTCCCCAACCAGACCTCCATTACGACCGATAGCAACGCCTACTCCGGGTCAATCGCGCTAGCCGCCGGCACCTTGTGCGCGTGGTCCTTGTCCACAAACCAATCCTGGATTAGTTTGGTGCAAACAGATTCGGGCTACTCCGTCTCTATCAGCGCGAATGCCACCGGCGCCGATCGCGCAGGATCGATATCGTTTAATGTCGAAGGTCAAGGTCTACTCGTCCTACCGGTGACTCAGGCCTTTACGGCGCAAGCGTTCTCGGATGTCCCGCCAACGGCTTATTACTTCGACGCGGTCAATTTACTTTATGCGAAGGGAATTACATCGGGTTGCAGCGCCTCGCCCCTAGACTACTGCCCGGGAGAGGACATTCCACGGGACCAGATGGCTATCTTTCTGGTAAGGTCCGTTCTTGGGACGGTACCGTCCTCCAGCGTGCCGCAGATTTTTGTGGATGTGCCCCCCGGGTCGTTCGCGTACGACGCCATCCAGGATCTGTATGAACTTGCGATCACGACCGGATGCGGGTCGAACGCGCAGGGCGCACTGCTCTTTTGCCCGACCGAAAGCGTCACACGCGACCAAATGGCGGTCTTCATTATCCGTGCGCGATATGGGGCATCGACGCTGTTTACCGTCGATCCCGCGCCTCTGTTCGCCGACGTGCCCTGGAACTATTGGGCGTTCGACTGGATACAGCGGATGAAGGAGGACAACATCACGTCCGGTTGTACGGTGACTACTTACTGCCCAGGCAACCCGGTGACGCGAGGCGATATGGCGATCTTTGTCATGCGGGGCGGGTTTAATCAATTGCTACCCTTGAGTGAGCCGGTGATCGCCTCGATTTCGCCGAACACTTTGACGCACGGGACCACGGGGACCTTCACGGTCACAGGCTTGAATACGAACTTCCTTCAGGGCACAACCACCGTTGTTCCGCCGGTGAATTCAGGAGTTACCGTTGATTCAGTGACGGTGACGAGCCCGACTTCCGTGCAAGTGAGTTTGACCGCGGCAACCAACGCACTCTTGCAGCCGATGTCGATCTACGTGCAGACCGAACCGGAGGAAGCGGTGCTGCCCAACGGACTGACAGTGCAGTGACCGTTAGAAGGCTAACCGGTTGGATACGCTG
>PLFE01000045.1 GCA_003136675.1 Bryobacterales bacterium | reverse complement strand
CGCCCTTGAGCCGTGGCCGAAGCTTCATGTAGTGACATCTGCGCTCAAGACATCCGTTCACATCCCTGCCCTGGACGGTGTTCGCGGCCTGGCCATTCTGCTTGTTCTGGTGTGCCATCTCTCCGAACATTTTCAATTCTCCGCGCTTCCCTTGCAGTGGATGAAGGCTGTGGCATTTGCCGGCTGGACGGGGGTCGACCTGTTCTTTGTCCTCTCGGGATTTCTCATCACCGGGATTCTATGGGACGCGAAGGGAGGTCGCGGGTACTTTCGTAACTTTTACGCACGCCGAACCATTCGGATATTTCCCCTGTACTTCGCCGCTCTGGCAATTCTTTTCATCGCGATCCCGGCCCTCTCGCCCGAATACGCGATATCATCCCGACATTATTGGGCATGGTTTTGCACCTATTCCGTCGACTTCCTGATTGCGCTGAAGGGCTTCCAGTTCCCCGGCCACTTCTGGACCTTGTCCGTTGAGGAGCACTTCTATCTCGTTTGGCCGCTACTGGTTTACAAGCTTTCACGCCGCGCACTGATGGCGACATCCGTTTCGCTGATGGTGGCGGCGCTGGTGGTTCGGGTCGCGATGGTTCTCGCCAACGCACCTTCGACAGCGATTTATGTCCTTACACCATGCCGGATGGACGGACTGGCATTGGGGGCATTCATCGCGCTGGCTTTGCGAGGCCCCGATGGACTGCAGACGCTGGTGCGGCTGGCTCGCCTGGTATTGCCGGCGAGCGCGCTGCTGTGGGTTACCCTCCTGGTTCTGCAGGGGCAGTGGAGTCAATATGGGCCCGTTCCCCAGACGGTTGGGTATCTGGTCGCGGAGATGTTCTACGGATCTCTGCTGGTGTTTACCCTCGCATCGAGCCGGGTAGCGGCCGCGGCTTCCATCAGGTCATTGCGCTTTCTGGGGAAGATCAGCTATGGGGTTTATGTCATCCACGTGTTTGTGGTTTTTCTCGTCAGCCCGTTTTTCGCGCGAGGAGTTTCCTCAAACTATTCGATTGTCTTCTCCGCGGCTACGCACCTGGTTGGCGCACGGACGTTTGGCGCGGGCATGCTGGTATTGGACGGCGTCGCGTACATCGCGCTGGCCGTTGGCCTCTCTGTCGGAGCGGCTTTGCTTTCCTGGCAGATCCTGGAGCTTCCGTGTCTCCGCCTGAGACGATATTTCACGAACGAGGTTTCGACCAGCGAGCCGTCCGCAGCCGCTTACGAGCGCGACGTCGCGGGCTTGCACAAGACCGCGAGATGGGCCTGATAGAAGGTGCCCCACAGCGGCCGGAAGAGGCGGGGCAGGTGCCGGAAGGTCAACCGCTTCATCAGCCGCCCCGTGGGAGATAAGGCCATGCGCCCAAGCTGCCACTCCAGGATTTCCTCGTCAAATATGGGAACATAGCGGAGCGATCCGGCGATTTCGAGGCCGGCTGAAGTCAGAAGGTTGCGGAAACTCCGCTCCGTAAAGAACTGGACATGCCCGGCCGCATTCTTCGACCGGTCGCGCATGAGATTCTTCAGCCGCGCGGCCGGCAGATCTTCCAGTGGGACTTCGGCGATGAGCCACTCGAATGACATGCGTTCGACCATGCTGCGCAGCAGATCGCCGGGATGTTCGAGGTGCTCCAGCACATGCGAGAGGACCACGACATCCACAGGCTCAGTTTGGGTGAAACCCGGGTCCGTAATATCCGCCACCATGCAGCGGATGCCGGGCGAACGCTCGCGCGCCCAGGCAATGGCCTCTTCAGAAGCATCGACAGCAATGTAATCCCGCGCCAAACCCTGGCGCTGGCACTCTCGAATCACGGCGCCGGTTCCGCTGCCCAGCTCGAGCAGCGCGCCGGGATGAATTCCGCGGCCGCGTAGAAGCGTGGCCACACTATTGGCTTTCATCGCCGCGCCGAACTCCAGCCAGCGAGCTTCGTCCTCGAGCCCGTTGCGGTACTTATCGAGATAGATATCTTTGCCGAGTACATTGTTGGTCCGGGGAGTCAAGGCTTCTGGCCCTCCACGTAGATACTGTTCTCGGGCCGGTTATCGACTGTTACCAGATCGGGCAGCCGTCCCTTGCGGTAAGTCTCCTGAGTCACCGACGCAAAGCCGGTTTCGCGAAATACTTTGGCCAGGCTCTCGCCGGTATACATCCACTTATGAATGTTCTTAAAGCCTTCGTGCCGGTTTTCAAAGATGGCGTCCAGACATTCGTCGGGCGAGGCGGCGCGGTATTGTGCGATGGCGAGTTCGAGACTGGGGACGACGACGCGAAATATTCCGGCGGGCTTGAGTATTCGAAGCACTTCGCGAAACACGAATGGAACCGCGGAAAAATCGATATGCTCCATCACGTGCGAGCAAAATACGCCTGTAAACGAGTTATCGGGATAAGGAAAAGGTTTGCCGACATTGAGATAGTGGACGCGGCGGAAGATACCCTCGCGGTGCTCCTGGTAACGCTCGTCCGATAACTTCCCGGCGGCATGCAATAGCGCGGCCGCTCCAGGCACACGAGCAATCCAAAGGTGCGGAGTAATATCCGTGTTGTACCAGCCGGCGGCAGGGGCGTTAAAGCACCCAATTTGCAGCTTATCTTCCACCGCAGGCCTCTGCTATGCTCGGTAGAAAGCGCGAGTCCAGGACCTCAGCAGGGCGAAGCGACCCGACGTTATCCATGAGTTCATTTTACGGTAGCGAACCGATTGGGGATGTAGTTTGTCCGCTTTGCCTGGCCACCAGCGGCCGGATACTGTACAGGGTCACACCAGGGGAATCGGCTAAAGTCTTTATTCGCCCCACCATCAATCCAGAGGGTTATCGGGAGCTCGAGAGCGTGATCGGAGCTCTGTGGGGCGGAGGGGAATGCCGGCAGGTCCGCTGCGACGGGTGCGGATCGGTGTACGCGTGGCCGCACCGCGCGGGGGATGCACGGTTTTACAATCTCGCGTTCCGGGAGCATATGCGTTATCCGCAGAACCGCTGGGAGTTCGCGGCGGCGGCCCAATTTGTCGCGCGCGACGCGAAGGGCCCCATGCTCGAACTGGGAGCGGGCGACGGAGCGTTTGTGCGCACGCTGCGATCCGCCGGAGTGCCCGCGGGTGCGATCCACGCGGTCGAGTACGCGGATGCGCCGCGGGAACAGATTGCGGCAATTGACCCGGCACTCTCGGCATTCTCCAGTCTGGAACAGTTTCTGGAGCGAGCGGGGCCGAACGCTTGCAGCCATGTCTTCGCGTTTCAGGTTCTGGAACACGTGCAGCAGCCGGTGGAGTATCTGGAAACGTTCCGGGGGCTTCTGCAGGCGGGAGGCCTGGTCTGCATGGCCGTTCCAAACCCTGGACACATCGAAACGAATGAGCAAAGCGGGCTTCTGCTGGACATGCCTCCGAACCATGTGACGCGGTTCACGGTGAAGGGGATCTCCGCGCTGGCGGAGCGGGCGGGTTTCGAAGTGGTTCATTCGGAAGTGGAACCGTTCGTTTACCGGGATTGGCTACGCGAGTTTCTTTCCTATCACTTCAAGCGACGAGTTCAGAATGAGGGCAGCGTGCAGCATTGGATCGAGCGAAAGCTGCCGTGGCGTCTGGCGACGATGGCGGGCGCAGTGCTGGCGATGCCTTCGGCGCTGTTGCATTCGATGAAGCCGAACGAAGGCGGGTCTCTGTTCTGCGTTCTCCGGGCGCGGGGTTAGCTCTCGCGGCTCTCGCGGGTAAAATCCACCACCCCGAGAATTCGGTCGACCACCCACGCCGGCGTCAGGTGGAGAACGGACGCTCTGGCCCTTTCGCGCATGGCGGCCAACGTGGGTTCATCGGAAGCCAGAAATTTCGAAACGGCTTCGTGTACTTCCTCCAGATGGTCGACGCGATAGACCCAGCCGTTCTCACCATCCACCACGAGGTCCTGGACGGCTTGACTGTACGAGCTCCCGAGAACAGGCATGCCGGCGGCTAACCCCTCATTCACCACCAGGGCCCATTCGTCCGCCAGGGTGGGAATGACGAGCGCGCCGCATTGTCCATAAATGGCGGGAAGTTCGGCGTAGCTCACGCTGCCGAAAAACTGAAGTCTCAAATTGGGAGCCAGGGAGATGGTTTCCAGCGCCTCGCGCTCCGGGCCGTCGCCCACAAACCACATCTCGACTTGCCGGGAAGGGTTTTCCAGGCACCAGTTCCGGAGGACGCCGACGAAAGGGACCAATTGCTTTCGCGGGAGCAGCCTTCCGGAGTAGATCATCCGGTAGACCTGGCCGCCTTCGCGATGCGAGCCGAGAGCCGAGAAGCTGCTGATGTCGGTGGTCTGGGGCACGATGAAAAGGCGCTGGCGGGAAATCGGGAATCTCTCCAGATAGCGAACCCCGCTCCTGCCATTGGTAAAAATGGCATCCACATGCCGGCAGATAAATTCCCGGACCGCCACGCGAAGCTGCGAGCGGTATCGCTCCGTGTCCTCGGAGATGGTGGCCCATACGATCAGCCGGGTGCGCCGGAACAGGAAACGATAGAAAACCGAGTTCAGCGTACGGAACCCAAACTCCCCGGAGATGATGACGTCGGGACGGTAGCGGATCAGTTGAGCGATGGTGTCGTACGGGAAGTGAAGATAGGTGCGTTCACTGAAACCCCGCGGCTGGTTCCACTTGGTCTTGCGAGTGAAAGAACGCTGCACGACAACGTCGATCCCGCCGGCTTCCGGATTCCAGGGCCGGTCGGCTTCCATGCGGGTTGAGATGAGGACGCGGAACTGCTTGAGGCGGCGTTGCAGTTCGAGAAAAACCGGAATCCGGTAAGGCGGGACGAAATTCGTGAGAAGGACCACGCGGAGTTGAGCGTGGGCGCCTGCAGAGGGGAGCAAGGTGTGTTAAACGCTCACCTCTCTCGCGGCCATGACCGCGGCGTGCACCTGGCTCAAACCGTGGTTCAAAGCGATGCGATCCATCTCGACCTTCTGCCTCCACCGCATCACCTGACCCATCGCAATCCCCTGGAAAATGGCGAAGTAACTACTGAGGAATAAGGGGCCGTTCAATGCTCCTGTAAAGGCCATGCCGACGCAAGCGGCGATAATCCACCGCTGCGGCAAAGCCCACTCGGGACGCCGCAGGTGAGCCACCTTGAGCGATTCCCAGGTCCACGCGTAAAAGATAACTCCGAAAGCGAGAAGTCCCGGCAGACCCAGATCGAGCAAAAGACCAACCAGGACATTGTGCGAATATTGTTCGGCCGACACCTTAATCCCGTTCCCGGCCGAGCCGAAGCCATCGCCGACGAAGATGTGCTTGGGCAGAATTTCAAGAAACAGTTCCGGCGCTGAGGTTCTGGCCTCGATGGTCCCCACCGTCATATAGCGGTTGAGGAGGGCGTTGTTGGTCAGCTTGGGGACCCAGTGCTGAAACGCATACTGGCCCACTGAGAGAACGAGGCCGAAGGCAACCAGAATCCCGGTGATCACGACCATGGGGCGGCGCATGGCCTTCACCTGAAGAACTCTGTGAATCAGCAATGCGCCAAGAATGGCAACCCATGGCGAGCGCGTTTCCGTCGCCACCATCCCGATGAGAGAGAAGCCGATGGCCAAACGCAGCCAGAACTTCGGCAATGGCTTGGTCTGCCCGACGAACACCAGGAAAAGCAAAGCCATCACCAGGAAGAAGCCCCAGGTGGTGGGATCGGCATAGTAAGAGTAAGCCCGGAATTCCGACGACGCGCCGGTAATGAAGGACAGCACCTTACTTCCTTCAATGGAGTAATCGCCGGTCTGAAGAGCCCAGGCACGGTCGATGACGGTGGGGCCATGAACCAGTTGGTACATGCCGAACACGGAGGAAATGACAATCAGGACCAGAAGAAGCTTGGCCACCCTTTTCCATTCATGCGGCAGGAGCGTCATTCCCGCAAACGCCGCGCACATGGGGACAAGCTGTTGATTGATGCCGGCGAAGCGATTGAAGAGCGACGTGTCGCTGGGGCTGAAGAAGGTTTCGGCGGCGGCTATCGCCAGGTAGACCGCGAGCAATTTTGCGCTCAACGGAAACTTGTCTTTCCTGACAGAGTAGAGGCTGGAAGCTACCGCCATGACCAGGACCAAGGTGGGCAGCAACTGGAAACCGTAGTAAACCTCGACGGGCTGGCTGCCCAGCAGAAAGATGGCGCGCTTCAGAAATTGGCAAAGATGGTCGGCCAGAATGTAGGCAACCAGCAGATTGGCGGTTCGCAAACGCGACAGAGCGATCAACAGCACAAAGCAAGCCAGCGCGAGCACGAAGGGAATGATCTGAATCGAGAAACAGACACCGAAAGCCAGAGCGATGCCCGCCGTTACGAGGCCGAGCGCGGCCGCGGGCTTAGTGACGAGTTCGGTGAGATCCGATGAATCCGCCATGGGTTGCCTATGAGCTTTCCGTACACGCGATCGATGCGGCGGGGTCCGGGAAGGTTCGAGCCGATTCGAGCCCAGACGGATTCCACTTCGCGAAAAACACCAGACCGACGCTGGCGAGCGCGGTGACAACCTGCGAGGCTAACAATCCATAGGCCGCGCCGCCCAGGTTCCATTTCTCGATCAGAGGGTAAATCGAAGCAATTCCGAAGATGCCGCCGACCAGGTTGGCGGCCGTGATCAATCCGGGCCGCTGAATGGCCCGCAAGATAACGGAGCAGCCCGCGGTGACCGCCGAGGCCACGGGGACGAGTCCGAGGAGCGGCATCAGGAATTCCCATTCCACATAACGACTCTTATAAAAGAGCGAGTCCCAAAGGCCTCCCGTAGCCACCAGGACCAATTCGTAAGCCCCCGCGACAACCACCATCGAACCGGTATAAATCCAACCGCGCCGGTAGGTCTCGTTCGTGCGGCCTTCCCCGAAGTTCCTGGCGAGCGGCGGGATCGCGAGAAGAGCCAGCGCGGTAACAACCTGGATGGCGGGCATGATGGGATTCTGCAGAGCGCGCAGCACGCCCGCGGCGGGAAGGCCCAGAAGTGCGCCGGTGGCGAAGATTTGAACCTGGAACACCAGGGGAAACAGGAGCGCCGAAGGCACGATCCACTTTCCGAAAGACCAGTGCTCGCGGAATGCCAGCTTGAGTTCTTCTTTTGCGGCGGTTCCCATCCGGAGACCCACCTTGAGGCTCCGGAGACTGAACATTCCGGCGATGACGCTGGCCGCCGCCATGGAAACAAAACTCGTGCCGACGGTGAGGTGTCCGGACTTCCTGGCGATGACGATAAACAGGGTCAGCGCGAAGCAGTAGAGCAAGCTGGAGGTGGCGGCGCGATCGGCATTCGATTCCAGATAATGGGCCCGGCGGGTAGTCCAGAACAGCAAAATAAACGGCAGACAGAGGGACATCACGAGCAAAGCCGGACCGAGCGCGGTACGGAAAAAGAAAAGCGACGCGACCGCTCCGGCCAGCGCGAGGGGGCACGTGATGAGAATATGAAGCCGGAAAACCCGCCCCATATAGGGGATGAGTTCGTTCTGGTAGCGGGCGGGTCCGAGGACGCTCATGGGTTCCACCAATAAAGCGTTATGCACGCCGGCCGCGACAAAGAAAGTGGAGAAGGCGATGGCGAAAGCCCCATATTGGACGGGGAGCAAAAGGCGCGCCAGCAGAACACTGAGTCCGAAATTGGCGGCGGAAACGAGACCTTGGTCGAGAATGCTGAAACCGGCCCGAAGCGTCCACTTCAGTAAGCGCGCCCACTTGGGTAAGAGCCCCGACCTGGGTAATAGCCC
>PLFE01000184.1:40903-41036 GCA_003136675.1 Bryobacterales bacterium | reverse complement strand
ACCCCCTAGGCGTGGTAGACCTCGCACTTCGCAAACAGCTCGGCCTCACGCTGAGACGGGCAGAGGATCTCGACGCAGAGCAACGGCGCATCTACCGGAATCCCGTCTTCGAACCGGGCAGTGGATGCCAGAA